>JAQBQF010000188.1 GCA_028287115.1 Myxococcales bacterium | reverse complement strand
CGCTGACTTCCATCGCACCAAGCACGCTGACATCGACATGTCCGCCGCGGATCATCGCGAACGACTGTGCCGAGTCGAAGAAGGCCGAGCCTTTGATCGTCGTCACGGTCTGCTTGCCCGCATTGATCAGGTCCGGATCTTCGTCGCCTTCGAGCGGAAAGGGCCCGATGCCGAGCATCCCATTCTCGGACTGCAGCACGACATCCATCCCGGCGGGAATGAAGTTCGCGACGAGCGTGGGCATCCCGATCCCGAGGTTGACGTAGAAGCCGTCTTGCAGCTCCGCGGCGACACGGCGAGCCATCTGATCTCGATCTAAGCGCTGCATCACGAGCTCCTCTTTCGGACCGTGCGTTGTTCGATCGGCTTTTCGTAGCTCGTGCCCTGAAAGATTCGCTGCACGTAGATCGACGGAAGGTGGACCTGATCGGGATCGAGCTCGCCGACCTCGACGAGCTGTTCGACCTCGACGACCGTGATCTTGCCGGCCTGTGCCACGAGCGGGTTGAAGTTGCGCGAGGTCTTGCGGAACACGAGGTTCCCCCACTTGTCGCCCTTCCAAGCCTTGACGATCGCGAAGTCGCCGCGGATCGCATGCTCGAGGACGCAGTGCTTACCGGCGATCTCGCGGGTCTCCTTGCCTTCGGCGACCTTCGTCCCGAAACCGGTCGGCGTGAAGAACGCTTCGATCCCGGCACCACCCGCCCGTAGGCGCTCCGCCAGTGTGCCCTGGGGACACAGCTCGACCTCGAGCTGGCCGGACAGGAACTGCTTTTCGAAGATCTTGTTCTCCCCCACGTAGCTCGAGATCATCTTCTTGACCTGGCCCTGTGCGAGGAGGACCCCGAGGCCCTTTTCGGTGGTGCCGCAGTTGTTCGAGACGATCGTCAGGCGCTGTACGTTGCGGCGCGCGAGCTCGCGGATGCAGTTCTCCGGGTTCCCCGACAGGCCGAAGCCGCCTGCGAGGATTACCGCACCATCGGACACGCCCTCGAGCGCGGCCTCGGCGTTCGGGTAGACCTTGTTCATCGCCTGTGTCTTACTGCCGATCGAGATGCCGATCATCACGTTAACCACCGATTTCGGTACCAGCGATGGCTATGTCGGTGCGATGAAAGGCGTGATCGCACGAACGGCTCAGAAGCTGGGGCACGGCCGGCCGATCGAAGTCTCGGTGATCGATCTCGCCAACGACGTTCCACGCGGAGACATCGCGCATGCGGCATGGGTCGTCGCGACCGCGACGCGCGAGTTTCCCGAGGACACCGTTCACGTCGTCGTCGTCGATCCGGGCGTCGGCGGCGGGCGCCAACCGGTGATCGTCAAGGCGGGCACTCAGTGGTACGTCGGTCCGGACAACGGCGTGTTCGCCTACGTGGCAGGCGCCGCGGATCCGGCCTGGGTGATCGAGGGCTACGACGACGCATCTCCGACGTTTCATGGCCGCGACGTGTTCGCCCCGGCCGCCACGACACTCGTCATGGCGAGTTACCGGCCCTCGGGCACTCCAACCAAGCTCGTCGGTGCGCTGCCCTGGGGCGTTCGGCCCGAAGGAGAGGGTAGGGTCGTCCACATCGATCGCTACGGGAACCTCGTGACCGATCTGCCGGGCGCGCAAGGCGGGGCCGCCGTCACGATCGCGGGTCGCCGGCTCTCCGTGCTGCGGACCTACGAAGACGCGCCGAAGAGCGAGCTCCTTGCGTACGTCGGCTCCGCCGGAACGATCGAGATCGCGGTCCGCGATGGCCGAGCCGATCGCGTGCTTCAAGCGGAGCGCGGCATGCGCGTCGTGCCCGCGGCCCCGCTGCAGAGCGAGTATCGATGACGGGTGGTGATCGACCGGGGAGGCGCGGTGATCGACCGCGCGGCACGGAAGGCGCACCGCGAAAGGGCGCGTCATCAGGCGCCGACCGGCGCGCAGAGCCGACGGAGCGAGCACCGAGCCGACCGCCGACGATCGTCGAGCTCGAGATCAACTCACTCGCCGCAGGTGGCGACGGCGTGGCGCGCGACCCCGGTGGCCGCGTGACGTTCGTGCCGAACACCGTGCCGGGCGATCGCGTTCGCGTCGGCCTCGTCAAGGAGACCAAGTCATTCGCGCGCGGGGAGCTCGTCGAGGTGCTCGCGCCTTCGCCGTCGCGCGTCGAGCCGCCGTGCGAATATTTTCGCGCCGGTTGCGGCGGGTGTCAGTGGCAACATGTCGCGCGCGCGGCCCAGCTCGAGGCCAAGCAGGCGATCGTTGCCAATGCGCTGCGCAACATCGCGGGGCTCGCGATCGAGCGGATCGCGGATCCGGCCCCGCCGCTCGGTTGGCGCCGGCGAGCGCGATTTCACGTCGTCGGTGGGCGAGTCGGCCTGTACGCGAACGCGAGCCATCGGTTGATCCCGCTCGCGCATTGTCCGCAGCTCGAACCCGCGCTCGAGCCGGCATTCAAGGCGGTCGCATCCGTGACGCCTCCCGATGGCGAGCTCGCCTTCGTGCGCGGTCATCGCGGCGAGATCGTCGTCGGTCTCGAACGGTCGTGGCGCGGCGCGCCCGCGCTGATCGGTCGTGCCGGCATCGTCGGCGTGATCGCGGGCGATGACGTTCACGGCGAGACCGTGATCGAGATCGAGCCTGACCTCTACGGCGGCCCGTGGGACTTCGCGCAGGCGAGCGCCGCAGGAAACCGAGCGCTGATCGCGGCGACCCAGGCCGCACTCGGCCCGGGACCCGGACGCTTGCTCGAGCTCTATGCGGGCGCGGGAAACTTCACGCGCGGGTTTGTCGCCGCCGGCTGGGACGTCACCGCGACCGATGTCGAGCCACCGCGCAAACCGATCGCCCGCGCGCGATTCATCTCCGGCGCGGCGCAGTGGGTGCTCGGAAAGCTCGAAGGAATGTTCGACGCGATCGTGCTCGATCCACCGCGGACCGGCGCCGCCGAAGCGATCGACGGGATCGTCAAGATCTCACCCAAGACGATCGTCTACGTGTCCTGCGATCCCGCGACGCTCGCACGCGATGTCGCGCGGCTCGTGACCGCCGGATATCGCGCCGAGCGTGCGTGGCCGTTCGATCTGATGCCGCAGACCTCGCACGTCGAGGTCGTGCTGCGTCTGACCCTCGAAACTCCCGCAACCTGAGCCATCGAGCGCGCGTTCGACGAGTCTGCAGAGTGCCGGTGATCTGAGACCCGCGTGCGGGCACTACGCGGCGGCGCGTTTGACGACTTCGAACGTCCCGTGCTGCTTGACCAGCGACTTCTCGTTCGATGCGAACGCGACGAGCAGGCCGGTGTTGAAGTCGAGGATCGTCGTCAACGTGTAGCCCGCGTCTCCGAGGTACGAGACCGCGAACACGTCGAAGTTGACGTGCGCGAGCTCGTACTTCGTGGGCTTCGACGGCTTGCCTTCGCCGCCCAGCATCTTCCACGTGACCGTGCCGTGGTCGTCGAAGGCGTGCTCGAACGTCTTGCCGGCCATCGGGCCGTCGTTGAACTTGAACCGTAACGTCTTGCCGTGAATCTGTGCGGTGTCCGCGGACATGGCTGGGCCTCCTTCGCCGCTTACGAAGATGCAATCCTCCGACCAATCAGAGGACCTCGCAGACGCACGCGATCGAGGAGCTACGCTTCGGGCGTGGCCGGCGTTGCGCCGCCGAGGCCGCGCGACAGCGCGTGAACGATATGGCGCTGGTCGGCTTCGGAAGCGAACCAATCGCGCGGAAACGCCATCGCGCGGTCGCCGAGCTCGACGATCAGCACCGGTGCCGAGCGATTCCAGGGCACCGAGCGGCGGAGAAAGTAGACCGCGGTGACGTCACTCGGCCGGACCTTCACGGGATGACCGCGATGGAGGCCACGCGGGAGCACGACCTCTTTGTCGGAAACGACGATCTTGCCCGCCGGATGAAGAAAGGTTTGGACGAGCTGAAATGCGCGAAACAGACCGATCGCGATCAGCAGATAGCCGCCCCAGACGCCGACGGTGCCGAGCTTCCACACGAGCAGAATGCCGAGGAGCACGCCGAACACCGCCCAGCCTGCGGCGCGCTGGCGCGAGACCTCGAGCTCGATCTCGACCGTGCCCTCTTTCCCTGAAGGCTTAGTCCCGGGACCAGTCTCGGGTGAGCTCTGCGACGCGGACTTGGATCTCGCCGATGGGGACATGACAGAGCTGACGCGCGATGACGGCTTCCTGACCATCTACCACGACGTCGGTGATCGCGCGAGCAGACAGCGCGTAGACCACGTTCTTTTCGAGGACCTGGACCGGCCACAACGACGGATCTCCGAGGTCGAGTGCGACGAGGTCACAGCGATACCCAGGGGCGATCCGCCCGATCGGGAGCCGTAGCACCTCGCCGGCGGTCCGGGTCCCGAGTGCAAAACAGGTCTCGGCGTCGATCGCCTGTCCGTCGATCCGATGGACCTTCTGGAGCAGCGCGGCCGTGCGCATCTCGTCGAACACGCTGACCCGATTGTTCGAGCAGCCGCCGTCGGTGCCGAGCCCGACCCGCACGCCGCGCGCGACGAGATCCACGAGGTCTGTCACGCCATCGCCGAGGAACATGTTCGATCCTGGGCAGTAGGCGAGCGATCCGCCACGCTCGGCGAGGACAGCCCGCTCGGATTCGTCGAACCAGCAGCCGTGGACCGCGATCATCTGCGACAGATCGACATCGAGCGCGGACACCGCGTGAATCGGCCGTGCTCCGAACCGCTCGAGCGACTGATCGACCTGATAGCGCTCCTCGGCGAGGTGGATGTGCCACGGCACGCCGGCGTCGGCCGCACAGCCGGCGCCCGCTTCGATCATCGCCGGCGAGGCGCCGTGCTGACTGTGCGGTGCGGGCTGGATCGTCACGAGGTGCCGATCCGGATCGCGGTATTGCTTCGCGAGCGCTTCGAAGTGCGAGACCGCCTGCGGAATCGTCTCGCGATACGCGGCCGGTGCGCCGTCCCAGTCGTAGAAGCTGCGCGCGAGGACGATCCGGATCCCGAGGCGGCGAGCTGCTTCGATCACCGCGGTCGCGTGCGCGTTGCCCTGCGCGTTGAGATAGAAGAAGTCACACACGGTCGTCACGCCCTGGAGCAACATCTCTCCAAACGCGAACAGCGCCGCGGTGGTCATGTCGTCCGCGGTCAGGCGCGGCGAGTAACGATACAGCGCGCGATCGCGCCACTCGAGGAATGGCAGGTCATCGCCGATGCCACGCAGCAGCGACTGGAAGCTGTGATTGTGCGTGTTGACCGTGCCCGGGACCATCGCGCGCTGGCCCCAGTCGATGCGGCGTGCGCTCGCGGCCTGCGGATGCGCCGCGATCTCGCCGGGCGTGCCGACCGCGATGATCTTGCCGTCGACGGCGAGCACCGAGGTTGGCCCACGCGCGCCCAGGTCGCCGGTCAGGGCACGGTCGGCGGTGACGAGGATCGCGCTCACACGGCTTCCGAAATCGACGCGAGGTTGAACTCGTTGGTTCGCAGGACCGGGACGCGCGTGTCGCCGCCGGGAATCGTCGTGGCCCCGAGGCCGTCGCATCGCGCGAGCATCTGGACCGGCGACTCGTTGAACCGGAAGTTGTTCACGGGAACCGTGACCGCGCCGTTCTCGATCAAGAACGTGCCGTCGCGGGTGAGCCCGGTCGCGAGGAGCGTCTGCGGATCGAGATCGCGCAGATACCAGAACCTCGTCACGAGGACGCCGCGCTTGACGCTCTTGATCAGATCGTCGCGCGACGCGGTTCCTCCGTCGAGCGACCAGCCGCTCGGATTTCCGGTCGGCGGCTTGCCTTGCCGCTTCGCCCAGAACCGCGAATAGGTGAGGCCGGTGAGCACGCCCTTGTCGATCCACTTCGTCGGCGCGAGTGCGACGCCTTCGCCGTCGAAGGGTGCGGCTCCGAGCGCGACATCGCTAGGATCCGACCGCAGCGTGATCGAGTCGGGGAACAGCTTGTCGCCGACGCGGGTACCGCCGCCTTGCTTGCCGAAGAACGAGCGATGCTCGTCGGCGCGACGCGCTCCGAGCGATCCGATCAAGAACGCGAGTAGGTCCGCGACGGCTGCGGGCTCGAGCACGACGGTGTAGCGGCCCGGATCGAGCTTCTGCGGCTTGGCCGAGTGGATCGCCTTGTCGACGGCGACCTTCGCGAGCGCAGCGGCGTCGATGTCGCCGACCTTGTTCGAACCGGCGCCGGCCCATCCCGATCCGGTCGCATCGGTGGTGCGCGCGGTGCAGCTCATCTGACATGACGAAGACTCGTGAGATGCGGACAAGCCCGCAGTCGACGCGAGCGTCACGAGCGAGACCTCGTGCTCGTAGAACCCCGCGATCACGACGTGCCCCGCATCTCCGGCGGAGATCGCTTCGCCGATCGCCTTTGCGCGTGCTTGGGGCGTCAGCTTGGCGGTCGCGGGATCGAGCGCGCTCTTCGGGTGCACGTAGGTCTGCTTGCCGAGGGGCGGCATCGCCTCCGGCGTCTCGGGCGCAAGCCGCGCCATCCGAATCGCGCGAGCGACCGCGTCATCGATCGAACGGTCGTCGAGCTGATTCGTCGTCGTGGATGCACTGCGCTGACCTACCTGCGCGGTGATCGAGAGCGTGACTCGCTCGACGTCCGCGGACGACGTGATCTCGTTGACCGCGAACCGCGTGTTGCCGGCGCGCTGGATGCGTACGGCCGCGGTCGCCTCGACACCCTTATTTGTGCGCGCGAGGAGCAGCACGCGATCGAGGAGTTGCCGCGCGTTGGTCTCGCTGATCACGCGGTCCTCCGGCTCGTGTTGAGGATGTTGACGTTGCGGAACCTCGCCGGTGGACAGCCATGGCTGACCGCGTTGGTCTGCATCGGCTCACCTTTGCCGTCCGACATCGTCCCGTTGAGCGCCCAGGACGCCGGTCCGCCGATCTGGTCGCACGCTGTCCAGAACTCGATCGTATTCGCTTGATACGCGACGTCGCGGAGCATCCGCGTCTTCTTGCCCTTCTTGATCTCCCAGAACGCCTGCCCCCCGAACTGGAAGTTGAGGCGCTGATGATCGATCGACCACGATCCGTTGCCGATGATCAGCACGCCGTCGTTCGTGGCCGCGATCAGATCCTCGATCGAGCGTTCCTTCGCGCCGGGCGCGAGCGAGACGTTGGGCATCCGCTGGAACGGGAACGACGCGTAGCTATCGGCGTAGCTCGTGCCGCGCGAGGCCGGCTCGCCGATCCATTTCGCCTGCTCGCGCGTCGTCTGGTAATCGACGAAGCGCCCGTTCTCGACGAGGTTCCAGCGCTGGGTCGCGACGCCATCGTCGTCGTAGCCGCAGGTGGCGAGCCCGCCGGGCGTCGTCTTGTCGGCATAGAACGTCAGGTGCGGCGCCCCGATCTGGAGCTTGCCGCGCTTGTCGGGTGTCGCGAACGACGTGCCCGCGAAGTTCGCCTCGTAGCCGAGCGCGCGATCGAGCTCGGTCGAGTGACCGATCGATTCGTGGATCGTCAGCCACAGGTTCGAAGGATCGAGCACGAGGTCACGGCGGCGTGCCTCCACCGACGGCGCATGCAGCTTCTCGACGGCTTCCTCGCCGATCCGGCGAGCATCGGCCAGCAGCGGCGCGGCTTCGATGTATTCCCAGCCGGCCTGCTTGGGCGCGATCGTGTGCGCGCGCGACTCGAACTCCCCGCGCTTGTCATCGACCGCGGTGACCGAGTAGCCGGGTCCGACGCGCACGAGCTCTTGCTCGAGATATGCGCCCTCCGTCGACGCGAACACCTTCCACTCGGCTTGCCCCGCATACCACGCGTTCACGAACTTCACGCCGGGGACCTTGAGCGCCTCGCGGCTGACCGAGAGCAGCAACTCCGCCTTGTCCTCGATTGAGATCTTGAACGGATCCTTCGTCAGCGGGGTCTGCCAGACATCGACGTTCGCCACCGCGGGTCCGAGATCGACCGGTCGCTTGAGGAGCGGGCCGTTGGCCTTCGCGATCTCGACCGCGACGCGCGCGATGCGTTCGGCCTCGGCAGCGGTGACGATCGGCGTCGCCGCAAACCCCCAGGCGTCCGACGCGATCACGCGAACGCCGAGACCGTATTCCTCGCTCGACGACACGCGCTCGATCTTGTCCTCTCGCGTCGACACACCTTCGCGGCGATGTCGCACGAGGCGGACGTCGGCATACGTCGCACCGGCCTTGGTCGCCGCGCCGAGTGCGCGCTTGATGATGTCGTCGATCGCCGGATCGGTGAGCAATCCGCGCGCCGCCACCAAGCGTGGCCCTGCGAGTGCGGCCAGCGTGCCCGCGGAGCTACCGACGAGGAACGATCGCCTGCTGAGCGTCATGGCGGCAACGTTATCATTGCCTCGTGCTAGGTTCTGCCGGTGGATGACTTGGTCGCAGACGGACTCGATCCGGTCTACGTGCTGCACTCGGAGCATCCGGTCCTGATCGAGCGCGCGATCGCGGCGATTCGCGATGCCGCGGTCCCTCCCGCAGCGCGCGGCTTCAACTACGACGTCGTCGAAGGCAAGCCGACCGGTACGCGGATCGTTGCGCTCGCCCAGACGCTCCCGATGATGGCCGAGCGCCGCATGGTGTTCGTGCGCGACCTCGCGCTGATGGCGGCGGACGAGGCCGAGCCGCTGATCGAATATCTCGCGAAGCCGAATCCTTCGACCGTGATCGTCGGCGTCGCTTCGAAGATCGACAAGCGCCTCAAGCTGTTCGCGGCACTCTCGAAAAAGGGCTTCATCCACGCGCTCGAGGCGCCGCGTCAAATCGCCCCGTGGGTCCGAGCCGAGGCGCAGGCCAAGGGCGTCAAGATCGACGCGGCAGCGGTCAGCCGGCTCGTCGACGCGGTCGGGGACGATCTCTCGCGGCTGTCGCTCGCCGTCGAGCAACTCGGGCTCTATGCCGGTGATCGCCCGGTGACGTCCGACGACGTCGATGATCTGATCGCCGACACGCGCGAACGCTCCGTGTTCGAGCTGACGGATGCGATCGGCTCGGGCGATCGCGCGCGCGCGCTCGCGGCCGTTGCGTCGCTCTGCGATCAGCGCGAGAGCGCGGTCGGCGTCGTGGTGATGCTCGCGCGCCATGTCCGCCAGATGGCGCTCTTGCATGCGATGCGCAAGCAGGGCGTGCCCAAGCAGGAGCTCCCGTCGCGGATCGGCGTTCCGCCGTTCATCGTCGACAAGCTGATCGCGCAGGCCAACAAGTTCTCGCCGGGTGCGCTCGCGCGTGCGACGCAGCGGCTCGCGACGGCGGATCGCGCGCTCAAAGGCGACATCACGCTGACGGGACAGACGAGCCCGTGGACCGGTCCTCAGATGAAGACGCTCGGTCGCGAGCTCGGCGAGCGCGTGATCCTCGAGCAAGTCGTCGACGGAATCGTGCGGCTCGCGGCGCGCTAGTCGTCGTCTTTGATCTGAATCGTTGGCTCGTCGGACTGCGTCTTGGGGCCGGATGATCCCGGCGGGGGAGGCGGTGCCGCCTTCGCGGGCGGACGCATGTGCGCCGGAAGCTGGATCGCCGGCTGCGTGTCCTCGCTCGTGATGCCCATCTCCTCGAACGGAATCCGATACTCCTGCGGCAGCCGCTGATACTGCTGCGCGAGCTGCGAGCGCGGAACGAACAGCTCCTCGCGACGCCCACCGGCTAGATCGCGCTTCAGGATCAGCTCGCCCGACATCCGGCTGCGCTCGCGGATCGTGCGCGCGAGCGGCGTGAGCTGGGTCAGCACTTCCATCGGCACGACGCGAGGCTCTGGCAGCTCGTTGAGCGGCTTACCCGCGAGGGTCAGGTCGACGAGCGCGCGGTGCGACATCAGATCTTTGAGCGCCTTGTTTGCGGCTTCGGCCAGCCGGCGGACTCCGTCGACGTCCTCGATATCGAGTGGATTCGCTTCGGTCTCGGCGTCACCTTGTGGGTTGATCGACTGCCAGGTTGCCCCGGCCTCGTTGACCGCGAACCGAAGGCCCTGCGAGACCTTGTTCGGATTCTCGCGCAATGTCACGACGTGCTCGTTCGCGGTGCGCTCGTACGCGACCATCACGTACTTGCCGAGCTCGACGGGCGCAGGCTTGGCTTTGCCGAGCAGGCCCTTCTTCATCATGTGAACGATCACGGCCTCGGCGAGCGTGTCGACGCGAATCGGCTGGCGAAACGCATCGACGGCGAGCGTGAAGGATGCGGAGAGCCGGCCCGAGGTCGCGATCGCGTCGGCATGCGGGTCGGCCCCACGGACATCCCACGACATGATCCACTTCGCATTGGGAAGCTGGTGCGCGTCGAAGAACGGCCGCAACGCGTGGAGCACGGCGTCGGACGCGGTGCGCGCGGAGGCCTGCGCCTCGAGAGAATTTAGTCGCCCTTCGGTTTGCGTGCGCGCCATCTGGATCGCTTGCTTGGCCGCCGCCAAGGTCTTCTGCGCGATCGCTTGTGTCTGCTGCGCCTTGCGATCCGCTGCCATGTACGGCGTCAGGGTGTTCGTCAGGTTCTTCTCGAACTCGGTCAGCCTTCCGAGCTCTTTCTCGGATTCTAGGCGGCCGGCTTTCGCGCGTTCGCGCCGTGCATCGAGCTCCGTGAGCGGCATGAATGCGGCCGTGCACGTCTCGACCGCGGACGTCAGTGTGTCGATGAAGTTCTCATCGAGCGGAAAGGGCGTCCCATCCCCGTAGCGGTACACGGCGAGGAGTATATCAGGGGTCGTCCGTAAGGCGGACTTTTCGCCTAGTAGTTTCCGAGGAGGCCGAGCTGGATCACGATCGCGTCGATCAGGCTGTTTCCGTACAAGAACTGCTGACCGATGCCCGCCGTGTTGTCGGCCTTACTGTCCGCGGCGAGGTTGTCGATCAAGAGAACCTCGCCCTTGAGGTTGAACTGCAGCTTGTCGAACAGGCCCCACACGGGCTTGTCCCCGCCGAGGGAGATCATCGTGAGCTTCGCCCCGAACACCGCATTGCGGACCGGCGAGAGCTCGCGGTCGCCGGTGTAGTACTCGCCGGCGGTCTCGAGCGTCTGATAGAAGAACGCATCTCTGAAGAAGTTCGCCGCGGTCTGTTGATAGACGCGCGCGTGAATCTTGAGCAGCAGGCTGTTGCCGATGTACTGCGAGTACGCGAGCTCGACATCGCCGCCGACCACGCGCCACGTGTCATCGTAGAACCGCGCGCCGAAATGCACGGCGGCGTGGAGCTTCGGCAGGAACCGATTGACCCGGGCGGTCAGCGACCACCGCGCACGCTCGTTCGGGATGTGCTCTTGCGGCGAGTTCTGCCCGACCTTGACCCGGCGATATGGGTTCGATTGAAATCCGTTGAGGATCTGACCGTACGCGGCGATTTGGAGATTCAGCGTCGGCGACAAGTTCTGGGTCAGCGTCGTCTGCGCCGTATCGATCGAGAGTCGGTGCCATACGGTCGCCCCCGCATGATCTTTCCCGAACAGGCCGGCCGTCTTGTCGCACGGATCGGCGCCGGTCAGGGCCTTGCGCTCGAGCGGCATCGCGTCGCCGTTGTCCTTGTCGCAGACCTCGTCGAAGCTGTGGCTGTACGCGAGCGCGACGGTCGTGTTGCGGCCGGGCAGATCGATCGATGCAGCGCCGCCGAATTGTCGCGACAGGTAATCGCGCTCCGTGCCGACCGTCGACGAGAACGTGAGCTGCGAGCGACGCCCTTTGAAGCCGAGCGCGAGCGTGCCTTCGTGACGCAGATCGGAGAAGCTCGTCGCCGAGGACACCGCGTCGACCTGATAGACCGTCGCGGTCGCACCGGTCACGGCATCGGCGGCATATCCCGCGTCGAACGTGACGTAGCGGCCGATGTCGACGCCGAAATCCGCTTGCGGATGGACGACGGTGAGGCCGCCCTTGGTGCCATCGCGCTTCTCTTCGAACAGCGACGTCGAGACCTCGGCGCGATCGTCGGCGTGCGCGACGTGGCCGAGCGCAGCCACCGCGAGCAGCGAGCCGATGATGCGCGCTAGTTGCAACCGCAACCTCCGCCACCGGCACCGTGGCCACCGGCGGCGCCTTCGCGGTTCGTGAGGATGTGATCGTCCGCCGCGGTCTCCTGGGGATCGTTATCGAACACCATCACCTGGTCGGCGAGGAACTCTTTCTCCGCGGCGCGCACGGCCTGGCGCCCACAACCGGCGACGCCGGAAGCGACGATAGCCGCGAGCACGATCACGATCAGGATCCGCATCAGGTCCTCCTAGAAGAAGATCGCCAGGCCACCGGTGTACTCCTGGCCGTTGTTCGAATGGTTTTGGTTGAACAGGGCCCAGTTGCGCGCGTCGAGCCGCACCGTGATCTGTTTCTTCAGCGTGATCTCGAGCCCACCGCCCGCGCCGAGCGCCATCAGCGTCTCGTTCTTGTCGACGTAGTTGTCGGCCTTCGGGGTGATGTGGGCCGCGCCGAGGCTGATGTTCGCGTACGGGCCGATCACCGCGCCGGGCGCCATCCTCAGCAAGAACCCGATCGCGCCGAGGTAGACGTCCTTCTCCGAGCGAGGCGACAGGCCGGCGACCGCTTCGAGCGCCCAGTACTGATCGATGAGCCACGACGGACGGAGGAGAAACACGCCTTCGTTCTCGAGGACGCCCGCGGAGAACGACAGCCCGACGTTCGCGTACGGCATCGGAGACGGTCCGAGGATCGCACCCTTGATCGCACGACCCATCCGCGTGAACGCGCCGGGCGGTCCATCTTCATCCTGGCGCACCTCGAACGGATAGACGACGTCGCCGAGGATCCAGCCCGTCGTGCCGTCGTCGAGCTCGACCTTGAACCAGTAATCTTTTGTGCTGCGTTCGACGACGGCAAACACCTGATTGCGCTGCGCGACGTAGACCTCGCGGTAGCTGTTGGAGGGGCCGCTGTGCACGGGAGACTTCTGCGCGAGCACGCGGACGTACGCGTCCGCCTCGGCCGGAGTGGGGGCGAGCAGCACGCCGGCGGCGATCGCGGCCGCGACGAGGAGGTGCCTCATTGGAACCACATCAGGAACGTCTGCACCGCGGGATCGTTGAGATCGGGGAAGATGTCGCCGCCCTGGTGGCCGTCCTGACCCGCAAGGGGCTTGGTCAGGAGATAGCTCGCCATCGGATTGCCGCAGTTCAGGTAGCCCTGGGCGATCCGGTAGTTCGCCGGATAGTTGATGGGCGTCTGGGTCGACCACGACGGCGTGCCGCCGTTACCGTGGCAGCTACTCAGGCGCGTGCAGCTCTTGGTCATATCCGTCGGTGCCAGGTACTTCGGCCAGACATCCGACTGAAAGTAGTCAATTCCCCGCTTGGGGTTACACAGGCCGATGTCGGGCGGTGTATCGCCTAGATCGACGGTCGGGCAGCCGGCCAGCGTCAATACGCAGCAGGCAGCGAATGCCCAGTGGCTGCTCATCCCTGTGAAAGGATACACCGGCTGCTCTCGCGATGGTGTGACGCGGCGCGTGTCTCGCACGTGGCCGATCTGATAACCTTGCTTCAGCGTGTCGACAGGAGCGTCCCGTCCTCCGGGCTCTGGCCGGCCAACGGCGGCGACTCCATTCAAGGGTTCCGCCGCGGTGCCGCCACCGATCCCTTCGGTGAGGCCACGGAGCATGGTCCGGATCGACGTTCCGGAACCGACGCGCACCGTGCGAAGCCCGCTCGTCGCGCGCGCGCAGCACCTCGCGACCCTGCGCGATGTCGTCGTGCGTGCGGTCGATTTTCAGGCGCCGCAGCTCGTGACCATCGTCGGTAATCAAGGCACCGGAAAGACGCGCCTGATCAACGAGCTGATCGGCGAGATCAAAGACAAGAAAGATCGTCCGTGCCGCGTGTTTCACGGGGCCGCCGAGCGCGATACCAGCGGCAAGCCGCTTCGGCTCGCGGCGATCGGATCGCTGCTCCGCGATCGGCTCGAGCTGACGCCAAATCCCGACGACGCGTCTCGCCTCCGGTTCTCGCACGAGATTCGCAGCGTCATGGGCTCGGAGCAGGTCGCCGAGATGTTGCACTTCATCGGTGCGTTCGTCGGACTCGACTTTCCGCCGACGCCGTTCTTGAAGGCGGTGACCGAGAGTCCCAAGCAGCACAACGAGATCGCGCGCACGGCGCTGCGGCGATTCATCGAGCTCGATGCGCACGGCAGCCCGCTCGTGATCGTGCTCGACGATCTGCAATGGGCCGACGACGAGACGCTGACGCTCGTCTCGGACCTGTCGGTGGCGCTCGGTGGCTCGCCGGTCGTGATCCTGACCGCCGCGCGGCCCGAGATGCTCGTGCGCTGTGCGGCGTGGGGCGAGGGCGCCGTCGATCACACGCGGATCGACTTGCGGAACCTCGAAGGCGACGACGCGGAGAAGATGTTTCGGAATCTGCTGTCGCGGTGCGACGAGGTCCCGGAGGACACCGCGCAAGCTGCCGTCGAGATGACCGGCGGCAACCCGGCATTCCTCGAACAGCTGGTGCGACTGTTCCTCGACAACGGCACGATCGACGCCTCGGGACCGACCTGGCGCCTCGATCCCGACAAGGCCGCGGACACCGAGCTTCCGATCTCGATCGAGGAGGCGATCGAAGCGCGGATCGCGGCGCTCGAGAACGACGAGCGCGATCTGCTCGAGAAGGCCGCGGTGTTTGGCAACGTATTCTGGGTGTCCGCCGTGATCGCGATGACGCGGCTCGAGCAACCGCCACAGCCCAAGCCCGTCGGGCCGCTCGATATGGAGTGGGGTAACGGCGAGGACATCCGGCGCCGGGTCTCGGACCTCGTGTCGATGCTCGCCGATCGCGACTACTTGCTGCCGCTCGATCCCGACGACTCGAGTATTTCGGGCGATGTCGAGGTCGTGTTCAAGCACAACCTCGAGCGCGAGCTGATCGTGAAGTCGACCGAGCCGGGCCGGCTCGCGCGCTACTACCTGTCCGCCGCACAATGGCTCGAGGCCAAGCTGCTCAACTTGCGCGACGAGCAGCTCGAGTTTCTCGCGACGTTGTACGAGCGCGGCGGCGACGCGCGGCGTGCCGCACGCTGCTATCTGCAAGGCGGCGATCGGGCACGCGCACGCTACGCGCCGGATGAAGCGCGCGCTCTCTACGAGAAGGGGCTCGCGATGCTCGGCGAGGCAGATGCGCCGGCGCGCATGGACGCGTTGCACAACCTCGGCGACGTGCTCGAGGCCGGTGGCCGCACCGACGAGGCATCGGAGCGCTTTGTCGAGATGCTCCAGCTCGCGTGGCGCTTCGACAACCTCAACAAGGCGGGCGCGGCGTACAGCCGGCTCGCTCGCGCACAGCGGCGGCGCGGCAAGTACGACGGTGCGATGGAACATCTGCGTCGCGCGCAGGAGCTGTTCGAGCGATCGAAGGACGATCGCGGCATGGCCTCGTCGCTCGACGACATGGGGCGCGTGCACTGGCTCCGCGGCGCATACGGCCAGGCGCTCGACTTCCATCGTCAGGCGCTGACGACGCGGCGCGCCCTCGGCGATCGGCGATCGATCGCGTTGTCGCTTGCGAACATCGGCCGCGTTCACCACGACACCGGTAACTTCAAGGCGGCGATCGCGCAGTTTCGCGAGGCGCTCGATCTGCGGCGCGACATCGGCGATCTCGTCGGCGTCGTGCAGTCGCTGTGCGATCTCGGCGGCGTTTACGCGGAAGACGGCAATCACGAGGCGGCGCTCGAGCTCCTCCACGAGGCCCGTGCACTCGCGCAAGAGATCGGCGACAAGCTCGCACTCGCGGACGTGCTGTCGCGCAGCGGCGAGGTGAAGTCGGCGATGGGCCGTGGCGCGGAAGCGGTCAAAGATCTCTCGGAGGCCAAGCAGATCGCGTCGGGGCTCGGCGATCGCGTCGCACTCGCGGTCACTCACCAGCGGCTCGCGACCGTGCAGCTCGCGCTCGGCAACCTCGAGGCGGCCGACGTCGAAGCGCACGCCGCGGTCGCCGTGAGCGAGTCCGTCGGCTTGCGCGTCCACATCGGCTGCGGCTACCGCGTGATGGCGGAGGTCGCGTCCGCGCTCGGCCACACGATGCAGGCCGAGGACGCGTTCCGCAAAGCGATCGAGATCCTCGCTGCGGTCAAGCACGAGGTCGAGCTCGCGCGCGCATATCAAGGACTCGCGAAGATCAAAGAGAGCGCCGGCAATATCGCCGAGGCGAACAAGTTGCGCGGTCGCGCCGTCGATATCTTCAATCGGCTGCGCGGCGCGGCACAGACGGACTAGCGTGACGGACGCGACGGAGGATCAGGTCAAGCGGCTCCTCGCGGCCGCCGTGCCGGCAACCGTGCGCGAGGTGTGCGCGAAGCTCGCCGCGGCGGGACATCAAGCCGTCGCGGTGGGCGGCGCGGTGCGCGATGCGTTGCTCGGCCGCGAGGCAGGCGACTGGGACGTCGCGACCAGCGCGACGCCGCACCAGGTGATCGCACTGTTTCGGCGAACCGCTCCGACGGGCATCGAGCACGGCACCGTTCTCGTGATCCTGGGCAAGGACGACGCGTCGAAGATCGAGGTCACGACGTTTCGCGGCGAAGGAGCGTACAGCGATGCGCGCCGTCCCGATCACGTCAGGTTCGGCGTGCCGCTCGTCGAGGATCTGCAACGGCGAGATCTCGTCGTGAACGCGATCGCCTACGATCCGATCAACGATCAGCTGATCGATCCGTTCGGTGGGCGCGAGGACATCGCACGGCGCCGGTTGCGTGCGGTCGGTGATCCGGTTGCGCGGTTCACGGAGGATGGGCTCCGCGTGATGCGGGCGATGCGCTTCGCTTCGCAGCTCGAGTTCGACCTCGATCCGGAGACCGAAGCGGGCATTGCCGCTGCGCTGCCATCGCTGGCCAAGGTCTCGCGCGAGCGCGTGTCGGTCGAGCTCCGCAAGACGCTCGCGACGCGACAGCCATCGCGCGGCCTCGTGATCGCGAAGCGAACGGCGATCTTGCTGAGCGTGCTCCCGGAGCTCGACGCACGGATCGACGACCCGAGCGAATGGGCAAGCCGCGTCGATCGCGCGATCCCGCGCGTGCGGCTCGGCGCGCTGCTCGCGCCACTGGCGGATCCCGAGGCAGATCCGCTGCACCTCGATCGCGAGGTCGTCAACCGTGTGCTCGTGATCCTGCGCGCGCTGAAGTTCTCTAACCTCGAGTGCGATCTGGCAGCGCAGCTCGTCGGGATCGTGCACGCGAGCCGCGGTTCCGAGTGGACGCCCGTGCAGGTGCGCCGCCTTCTCTCCGAGCTCGATCGCGACAAGCGGGTGCCCGCGATCGAGCTGTGGGAATCCGACCGCACACCTAACCGGGCGCTGATCGAGGAAGCGCGCCGCGTGATCACGGAAGGTCACGCGCTCGCGATCAAGGACCTCGCGATCACCGGCAAGGATCTGATGACCGCGCTCGACATGGCGCCCGGGCCGTCGATCGGCCGGATCCTGGTGCTGCTCCTCGAGCGCGTGATCGAAGATCCGTCGCTCAACGACAGCAAGCAGCTCCTGCAAGCCGCGCAGCGACTCGAGCTCGAAGTCGGCCACGGCGCCTGAGCTCAGTACAGCTCATCGCAAGTTGGTGATCACTTCTGCGTGGGTCTGGCAACTGGCCACTAACTTCTGGGGAGCTGTACTTAGGTGCGGCGCGACAGGCCGCGAACGAGGAACGTGAGCCCGAGGATGCCCGCCCCCGAGGCGAGGAACACCACCTGGCCTCCCAACAGGCTGTACGTGCCAAGCCCGAGCGCGAGCGCGCCGCCGATGAGCAACGCGCCGAGCTGGATGTACCGGCGACTCTCGCTGCGGTTCGCATCACGCAGGATGTCGTCCATGTTCGGGAGCTCGGCCTTGTTCGACATCGTGCGCTCATCGCACGACGAACAAAGACGGTCAACGACGGATCTGCAACACCGTGCCGTGTGAGGTCAGGCGAGCTCGCACCAGGCATCGACGATCACGCTGCGTGCACCGCGCCCGCCGACGATCACGCGCGGGAGCTCGACGCGCACGAGGCGGTCACCGAGATCGACGACGAGATGCGAGACGCGGCGCAGCAGGTTCGCGAGACCAGCGCGATCTGGTTCTGGATCATCGGCGCGTGACGCGACGACGGCCGCTGCCAGCGCTTGCGCATCGACGAGACGGAGCGGGGCGGGCGCCGCGGCGATCTGCGGACCATCGAGCACGACGGTCCAGCCGAGCGCCGGAAGCTTGAGGAACGAGACGGCGAGCGGACGACCGAGGGGCGGGCGTTCTCGGACGATCACGGCTTGGACATCGTTCTGCGTCCGGCCCGCCGCGGCGAGCACGGCGGCAAAGGCGCGTCGCACGAGTGCATCGCTCGTCACGTCGCGCTCGACCGGGCAGCCGTCGGGTTCGCTCGGGAGGTCATTTCCCCACGGCTTGATCTCGACGGGAAAGACGATGCGCCGCGCGGCATTGACGGCCGCGGAAGGGGTCCCCGCGACGACCTGTCGCGTGATCGGCGCGCCGTAGGCCCGCAGCAGCGTCTTCGTCGGATGATCGCCGGCACGTCCGGGCGCGAGCTGCGCGAGCTGGCGATCGCGCTGTTCGTGATTGATCTCGAGCTCGGCGGAGGCTTGCGCCGGCGCGGGACCGAGTCCGACGGCGATTCTCTCCGCCGCGCGACCGAGGACCGCGATCGCACCGATCGCTGCGCGCGCGCCGTAGAGGGTCGCGTGATCGCCGTCGGCGAGCTCGGCGCGCGCGATCACCGCAAGGTGCAGACCAGGCAGGTGACTCGGAGGCAGTCCGAGCGCCGGATCGTAGAGCACGACGTCGGTCGCTTCCTCGTGCTTGCCGACGTGCGGCGGACGGACGCCTGCGGCTTCGGCCTCGGCGACGATCACGTTCGCCTGCGCCTCGAGCCACGAGCCCGCGGGCGCGATCACCGCCGTGTGCGGACCTTTCGGCATGCCGAACCGGACGAGCACGACGACAGCCTCGAGCCACGCGTCGACGTCGTGGCCGAGCGCCGCACCGTGAGAGCGCAAATAGGCGAGCGCGGCCGCACGTTCGATCGCCGCACGGCCGTGTCCGCGCGGTGGCGGCACGAGCAGGCAGACCGGGCGTCCCGCGGCGGCGGCGCGTGCGCATGCGCGAGCAAGCTCGATCGTCGCAGTCGCCGTCGGCGGCGTTTCGATCGCCCACGCGACGATGTCATCGCCGGGTGCGTCGGCGATCCGCGCGTCGATGCCGCGCGCACGCAGCGCGGCAACCGCGGTCTCGCCGAGGTGTGCGGGCGCGATGACTTGAACGCGGGCCGCCTCGGGCGACTGCGCTGCCGAGCGTGCCTGTGCCATCACCGAGCTCCGCGCGGCGCGACGTGCACGGCGAGGTAATCGGCGATCTGTGCGACCGACTTGCGCGGCTGTGGCGTCGAACGCGGCGGCAAGGCGCGGTGACCTAGCACGAGCGGATCGAGGCCGAGCGATGCGAGATCGAGGCGGCGCATCGCGGCGGACGGCATCGGCGTCGGATATTCGTCGATCGCGGGCCCGGCGATCCGGAGGCCGATCACCGCATCGCCGCGGACGCGGATCGTCTGGAGATCAGGCCCGCAGATCCGGCTCGCATGAATCACCGCACCGTCGGGAGCGAGGGCGACCACGCGCGTGAGTTGCGCGGCATCGATCAGCTCCGCGATCGCCGCGACCTCCGATGCGCGTTCGGGGCGGCTGACCTCGTCGACGAGCACGGTCGTCGCGCCGAGCTGCCGCACGACCGCCGCGACGATCTGCGCCCAGCCAAGATAGTCGAGCTCGAGCTCGGTCGCGACGCCGACGCTCTCGAGTCCCGCGCGCTTCGCGCGATCGGCGGCGAGATCGAGCCACGTCGGATCGCCGGCCGCGATCGCGGTGGCACTGCCGAACTTCGCCGCGGTGATCAGCGCGCCATCGAGCCAGCGCACCGAGCGCACGGGACCGCCGCTGCCGAGCCAGACCGCGACGCTCACGTGTTCCCCAGGCGTTTGACGAGGTCTGCAAGACCGTCGCGGGCAAGGCCATCGAGCGCGCCATCGACGAGCTTGCCGCCCGGCGCGCCGATCTTCACGAGACGCGTCGATCCGGCTAGATCGATCTGCGCAGCACCGACGGTGATGCACAGCTCCGGTGCAATCGCCGTCGATCTCTCGACGACGGCGCCCGGCTCGAGCGCACCCGCGCGCGCGGCGCCCGGACCTCCGATCACCTGCGCGCCCAAGAACCGCGCGAGCAGTAGGCTATCGGCCACCACGTCGCGATCTCGTGCGACATCATCGCCGATCGCGATCACGGTGCCGCTCGTGTGTGCGATCTCCGCAGGAGCGGTGCTCGCGAGCTCGATCCGCTCGTCGGCACCGCCGGGAACCGCAAGCACGAACAGGTCGATCTCGTCTTCTCCGCGTGGAGCGACATCGGCGCGGCCGATCATCGCAACCGCGGCGCCGCTGTCGCCGACCCGCGCGTATCCGCCATCGCGATCGCGCAGCTCGACATCGTCGACGCCGATCGCGCGCGCGCGGACCAACAGACGCGCTCCGATCCGCGCTCCCGTACGTGGTGCGAGCTCGGCCGCCGAAGGACTGTCCGCGCCGAACAACACGAGCCGTGGCCTCAGATGATCGAGCACGCCTTGCCACGCGTTCCCGATCGCCGCCCACAGCGGCGCGATCACGGCATCGGTCAGCGCGACGATCACCTTGTCGGCGCCGGCACGTGCAAGCGCCGCCTGCGTCACCTCGAGGCGCGGCAGCTTCGCGGAGGTCAAGACCTGCGCGGTCGAGTCCGGTGATGCCCGCATCGGCTCGTGCACCAGCACCGCCGCGTAGAGTGTCGCGCCCCACGACGACGCGACATGGCGGCCGGCCGCGAGCGCTTGCAGCGACGACGCGTTCGGCGTCTCGCCGTCGAGATCGATGTGGACCAGGACGGCTGCCACGCTCGGCCCACGCTATCGCCGATCCCGGCTGGGAACAAGAATTGCGCGGACTTGCCGATGTTCGCGGTCGATGTCGTGACGGTTCTTCTGAGAGCTCGACGATTCGATCTCGTCTGGTCGAGACGTAGTGATTGCGAGCTGTTACGAGCGGTGGGGGTAGATCTCCGTCGAGCATCGGCTGTCAGACCGGCTGCGTAGCTTGGGGTGTGGGCGCGCTGCACGCACAGATTCTCGACGAGCTCGGTTACGACCCGGATGACGGCCGGCGTGCGCTCGAAGAGCTCTGCGTCCGCGACGTTCCCGCGGGAACCGTGATCGCCGCTCGCGATGGAGCACGTCCAGTCGCCGTCGCTCGGCTCGCCAGCGGCAAGCTCGTCGTCGTGGCGGATGTCTGCCCCCACGACGGTGGCCGGATCAGCGACGGCTACGTCGATGGCGAGCGGCTCGTCTGTGCGCGGCACGGTTGGGAGCTCGACGTGTGCGAAGGCCGCTGCACGCGCGCGCCGCGCTAACCGCCGCGAGCCTGTTGCCGCAAGCAGTGGTCGGCGAGCACGAGCGCGAACATCGCTTCGACGATCGGGACCGCGCGCGGCAAGACGCAAGGATCGTGGCGGCCCTTCGGCGCTAGCACCACCGCGTTGCCTTGCGAATCGACGGTGTCCTGGGGCCGCATGATCGTCGCCGTCGGCTTGAACGCGATGCGCAGCGTGATCGGCTCGCCGTTCGAGATGCCGCCTTGAATCCCGCCGGACCGATTCGTGCGCGTCCCGATCGTGCCGTCGGCGCGCTTGTAGAACGGGTCGTTGTGCGCGCTGCCGGTCGATAACGTTCCTGCGAACCCCGAGCCATTCTCGAAACCTTTGGCGGCAGGGATGCTGAGCATCGCCTTGGCGAGATCGGCTTCGAGCTTGTCGAACACCGGTTCCCCCCAGCCCGCGGGGACGCCTTTCGCGACGGCGCGGATCACGCCGCCGACCGAATCGCCGTCTTTGCGCGCGCGTTCGACGCGCTCGATCATCTTCGCCGCGGCCGCCGGATCGGGACACCGGATGTCGTTTGCATCGACCGCGCTGCGCGTCACGGAGGCGTCGTCGATATTCGCGCCGATGCCGGAGACTTCCTCGACCCATGCAACGATCGACACGCCGCGATGCGCGAGCAGTTGCTGCGCGATCGCGCCGCCGGCGACGCGACCTGCCGTCTCGCGTGCACTCGCGCGGCCTCCGCCGGCGATCGCACGAATGCCGTACTTCGCGTCGTACGTGTAATCGGCGTGACTCGGACGGTAGGCGTGAGCGATGTCGTCGTAGTCCTTGCTGCGCGCGTCGGTGTTGCGGATCAGCATCGCGATCGGCGTTCCGAGTGCGAGCCCGTCGAGCACACCCGACAGGATCTCGAGCTGGTCGGCTTCTTTGCGCTGGCTGACGAGCCGGCTCTGACCGGGCCGCCGGCGGTCGAGCTCTGCTTGGATCTGGACGACATCGATCGGGAGGCGTGGCGGGCAGCCGTCGACGACGACGCCGAGACCGGGGCCATGCGATTCACCGAATGTCGTGATTCGGAACAACGTGCCGAAGCTGTTGCCCATCTCGCGCAGTGTACGATGAGGCCATGGAGATGCGGCAATGGCTGGTCGCGATGGTCGTGAGTATCGGGTGTGTGGCGTGCCAGCGTCCGGCGGCGCTTGCTCCCGCCGCTTCGCCCGCAAATACGCCTCCGCCGGCCCCGGTCGCGGCGGATCCACCGACCGCGGCTGCGATGCTTCCCGACGACAGCGCGTGCCTGCAGTCGAGCGAATGCGAATCAGGAATTTGCGAAGGGCAGGGCTGTACCGCCGAAGAGCCCGGACACTGCGCGAGCGCGAGGCGAGGCTGCACGCGCGATCGCCGGGCATATTGTGGCTGCGACGCGAACACGTTCTTCGCGAGTGGATCCTGCCCGGCGCGCCGATTCAAGACGCCCGGGGCATGTGCGGGATCGTAGGTCGGCGAAAGTGCGGGCGCATTTGCCGTTGCAGGCTGCGCTGGGTTACCCTCTGTGACCGGTGGCAGACCCTGATCGCCGGCCCACGGCTCAAGAAATCGAGGAGTTGATCGATCTGGTCCGCCGCGATCCGTCATCGCCGGCGTTCATCGATCTTGGAGAGGCCTATCTCGCGCTCGGTCGCCCCAAGGACGCGATTTCCGTAGGCAACATGGGACTCCAGGCCTCCCCGGAGAATCTCGAAGGCCGGGTGATGATCGCGCGGGCGTACGCGCAGCTCCACCAATGGAAGGAAGCGCAGGGCGAGCTGCTTCGCGTCGTCAAGGTCGACCGCTCGAGTCGGCTCGGCTTTGCGCTCCTCGGCGAGACGCTGCTTCGCCGCAACGATTTCGAGCGCGCGGTCCCCGTGCTCCAGCACGCGCAGAACCTCGATCCGACGAGCCCGCAGATCCTGTCGATGCTGAAGCGGGCGCGCTCGGGTCAGGCCCTCGATCCGCCGCCGCCGCTACCGACACCGGTGCCGCCGCGCGGCGAGACGAACTACAACTTATCGATCGAGCCGGCGAGCTCTCGCTCGCGAGATCCGGCGACGCCGGTCGCGCCTCCCCCGCAGCCGCAAAGACCGCGGATGCCGCCACCGCTGCAGCAGATGCAGCAGCCGGTGCCGCAGAGCTCGCCTGTCGCACCGACGATGGCGATCAAGCCACAGCAGCTCGATCCGAATTACTTCACCGCGCCCGAGCCGCCACCGTCTCGCGCCCCCAAGCAAACAGCGCCGCCACCGATGAGCGTCGAAGGCGTGCGTCCGCGCGTGATCTCGACCGCGCGGCCACAGAACGCGGCCTCTGCGGCGCTTCGCCAGTCAGCGGCAGTCGGCGAGAACTATCTCAACGATCTATTAACCGGTGGGCTGCTCGATGTCGCCGGTGTGCGCGTTCCGGACGGCGAGTTCGATCTTCGTCCCGAGCGGCGATGGGGTCGCTCGACGCGCCGTGCGTTCGCGTTTCTGTTCGTCGTGCTCGTCCTCGGGATCGGCGGCGGCGGTACCTGGTACTGGTGGACCGAGAAGCAGAAGCATGAAGCCGTCGCGCGGCTGCAGAACGAAGCCAAGACCGCGATCGGTGCCGGCGACTTCGCGGGTCTCGAGAGCAGCTTCAAGCTGCTGGTCGACGCGCTCGAAAAAGACAACGCGAACCTCCTGACGTTTGCGTATTACGTACAGACGACGGGGCTCGAGGCGTTGCTCTACGGGACCGACGCAGCACGCGTCGACACCGCGATCAAAGCGATCGCGCACGACATCAAGCCAGGCGATCCGGGCTCGCGCGAGCTGATGGTCGGAAAGGCTGCGCTCGAGCTGTCGCGTCTCGGCTCGCTCGAGGCGCCGGCGACGACGCTCGGCGAAGTCGTCAAGATGCTCGACGAGTACCTCGCGAAGAATGACGGCGACAAATGGGTGCGCTGGCTCAAAGCGCGCGCCCTGCTCGCCGCCGGCGAGCGCAAGGCGGCGAAGGCTGCGCTCAAGGTCGCGTCGGACGGCGCCGATGGGCTCGCGATCGCGATGATCGACTCGGCCGATTTGCTCGTCGACGAAGGTGCGCTCGACGAAGCGTTCGCGCTCTACGACAAGGCGCTCGAGAAGTCGAAGGGCCATCCGCTCGCGATCGTCGGTAAGTCGCTCGCGCGAGCCGAATCATCGGTCCAGGCGAATGCCGCGATCGAAGACCTTCACAACAACCTCGTCGACAAGAATTTCGGACCGCGCGTCAACTCGTACCGCGATCTCGCGCTCGCGCTCGCCGACGCGGGCATCGAGGACTATCACAACAGCTCGATCGCGCTGAAGTCGGCGACCGCGCAGAACCCGCCGCTCGAGCCACGCTTCTGGGCTCGCATCGCGTGGGCGCGCCTGATCAGTGGCGACATCAAAGGATGCGCCGCCGCGCGCGACAAGATCGCGTGGTACGGCAAGACCAAGCCCGAAGATGATCCGTCGGTGATGCTCGTCGACGCCGGCCTCTCGATCGCCTCGGGGCTACCCGACAAGGCGCTCACCGTCGCGTCGAAGATCGAGGGCGTCCGTGCGCGGCTCCTGCGATCGTACAGCGAGCTCGATCTCGGCAAAGCGAAGGACGCGCTCGCCGATGTCGAGGAGGCGCTCAAGAAGGCGCCGGAGAGCCTCGAAGCCCAGATCCTTCGCGAGGAAGCCCGGATGGTCGCGGGCCCCGAGAAAGAACGCGTCGCGGCCGCGGATGCACTCGAGCACCTGGCACGCAAGGCCAAGAGCAAGATCGGTCGCCACGCGCTCGGCCTCGCGTACTTCATGGTGAACGACATCAAGAACGCGCAGCCGCAGCTCGAACAGGCGGTCGCCGATGTCGCCGAAGAATCGCCGAACCCGGTTGCGTACCGCTCGCACACGGCACTCGCGACGATCCTGCTCGCCGCCAACGACACGGCGGGCATGGGCAAGCACGCCGACGCCGCGCTCGCGCAGAACTCCGGCTATCTGCCGGCGCTCGCAGTCGCCGCGTATGTCTCGCTGAAGAACGGCGACCCGGATCACGCGCTCGAGTTGCTCCAGCCGGTCGTCAAGGAGAGCGAAGCCGCGACCGCGCAGGTCATGCTGGTTGTCGCCGAGGCGGTCGCGACCCACAAGAAGCCGTTCAACGGCAAGGCGTGTCCGTGCCCGAGCGCCGATGACAAGGCCGACGCACAACGCGTGCTCGAGTCGATCAAAGACAAGATCACGCCGCCGACCGAAGTCGGTCGCGTCGCCGCGCTGATCGATCCGAAGCTACCGGAAACGCTCGGCGTGCCGGTTCCCGACGGAACGCCTGGCGTCAAGCCGCCGCCGCGTCATCATCATCGTTGATGCGCGTCGCGATCGTCATGCTGCTGGCCGGCGCGTGCAGTCACGATCCCGAGCCGCCTGCCGCGCCGTCTCCGGCACTCGCGCATCCCGAGCCTGCACGGCCGAAGGATCCGCCGCGGCCGCAACAGCTCTCGCGCGTCACGATCAAGGCGCTCGGCATGTACTGCGAAGAATCGTGCCCGATGCGCGTCCGCTACGCGCTCGGTGCGATGCCGCAGATCTACGAGCTCGGCTTCGACCTCACCAAAGAGAGCATCTTCATCTCGTACGACGCATCGCTCGGCACGCCGAAGCAAGTGACCAAGCCGATGCTCGCGGCGATCAAGCAGGCCGGCTTCGATCCGTGGCTCGCGAAAGAATCGTGGCCGAGCGAAGCGACCGCCCAAGTCGTCCCGCGGTGACATGCGGATGTTCAGTCCGCTGCTCGGCCGTCGACGAGCGCTACCACGGCATCGCCGCGACGGATCACGCCGCCCTCGAGGATGCGCGCGCATAGCCCACCCATGCCGCGCATCGCGTTGTAGCCGCCTGGACCGAGCTCGGCCTCCATCCGCGCGCACGGATCACACGAGGCAGTGCCTTCGAGCAACACGTTGCCGATCCGGAAGCGGCGGCCCTTCAGTGCGACGAGCGAGATACCGGTGACGACCAGGTTGCGGCGCAACCGCGCCGGATCGATCACCGCATGACCACTGAGCGATGCGATCGCGGGTAGATGCTCGGCCTGGATCAACGTCACTCCACGTGTGCCCGAGGCTTTGTCGTAGCGGTCACCGACGAGGCCTTTGCCGGTGATGGCCATGACCTCGTCGAGGACCTTCATCGGTACGTCCCGCTCCGGCCGCACGCCGAGCCATTGCAGTTGCCCCGCACGGGCAAACCGCGCCATCAGAGGGGCGAGCTCGGCGTCGGGCGACGACATCCCGCGATGCTAGCGCGGATTGCTCGTTGCTCGACATACCTCGACAAGCACCGGCACGTAGACCATCTGCCGCGCGCTCGATCCGCGTCCCCATTTCCCCTGGCACCAGCTTTACAGCGCTGGAGGCGGAGCGTAGCGTCGATTCTTCGTGGCGGCTCGTTGCTCAGCGCTCACTCGCGATGACGCCGACATCCGATCGACCTCTTCACAGGCATGTCGACCGTGACCCCTGATGCGCCAACCCGCGCGGTGCGCATCATGCCCACCGTCCTCGGGATCATGATCGGGACGCTGATCACCCAGATCGAGATCAATGTGGTCGGCACGGCGATGCCGGACATCAGTGCAGAGCTCCACAACTTCGCGCTGTATCCGTGGGTGTTCGCGGGGTTCGTCGTGGCGAACACGGCGACGACGCCGGCTTTCGGCATGCTCAACGACGCCGCCGGGCGCAAGGTCGCTTACCTGGCGAGCATGGCATTCGTCGCCATCGGCTCCGTGATGTGCGGCCTCGCGAGCTCGATGGAGATGCTGATCGCGGGTCGGCTGCTGCAGGGCTGCGGTGCGGGCGGCCTGTTCATCACCGCGCAAACCCTCCTTGGCGATCTGTTCACGGTGGAGAAGCGAGCGCGCATGCAGAGCGCGGTCTGGCTCGCCAGTGCAGTAGGCGCGACGACGGGACCGGCGCTCGGCGGCTGGATCGTCACCCACGCGAGCTGGCGATGGGCGTTCTTCGCGACGTTGCCGGTCGTCGCCGCCGCGACGGGCCTTTTCGTCTATGGCTTTGTGGACTCGACCAAACGTGGGGCCAAGGCGGTCAACTGGCGCGGCTCGGCGCTCCTGACGCTGACGCTCGCGGCAATGCTCGCGGGCGTCAGCAAGGGATTCAACCCCGTGTTGCTCGCGATCGCCGCCGCGCTGGCGATCCCGTTCTTTCTCACCGAGCGACGTGCAGCTCGTCCGATCCTTCCACCGGATCTGTTCGCCAATCGTGCCTTCCTGCTCAGCGCGCTCACGCTGTTCTTCATCGGCGCGGTTCAGCTCGCTAACATGGCGTACCTGGGGCTCTACCTCCAGGGCGTCGCCGGAGTGGACCCGTCGAGCTCCGGATACATCCAAGCGGTGCCGCTGACGGTGGTCTCGATCGCCTGCGCATTCTTCGTCGGCAAGGTGGTGAAGAAGTATGGCTACCGGCCGGTCGTGCGCATCGGCGCGCTGTTCGCGTTTCTCGCGATGCTCGCACAGTGCGGCGCTGCGTGGCATCACGCCGACCATCCCGGATCGATGCTCTCGCTCGTCTTGGTAGTGCTCGGCCAGGCGTTCATGGGTGTGTGCCACGGCTTTGCGACGACCGCCGTCATCATCTGCGTGCAGAACCAAGTGGTTCAAGCGCGGCGCGGAACTGCGACGGCGAGCCTGCAGCTCGTGCGTGGGATCGGCAGCACGCTCGCGCCGGCGGTGCTTGGTATCGTGTTCCTCGCTGCGCTTCGCACTCAGAACCTTGGCTTGACGCCGGAGCAATTCTTGAACCAGAAGACCTTGAGCGCACTGGCCCCTGCGGCGGTGGCGTCGGCGCGCGCCGGGCTCGGGGCCGCGATGAGCTCGATGTTTCCTGCGCTGATCGGCATCGGCGCGATGACGTTCCTGATCTCGCTGTTGTTTCCGAAGGCCGTCGTCGACGTTCCGGGTAAGCCGTAGCGGTCCGGGGCACAATGGTCGTTTGCTTGTGAGATCGGTCGGGTTAGATTGGGACATGCGGTGGTGGCTGCCATTGGTGCTGGCGATCGGTTGCTATGTGGCGCCTCCGGCGAAGCTGCCCGACCGCCGCCCCCTCGTGACCGATCAGCTGCCTTATCGCGTCGAGCGCGCGATCGTGCGTGCATGGCACCTGCGCAACGACTGGTGTCTGCGGCGGATCTGGCCAAGCACCGATGAGTTCGTGATCTGCAATCACAACCCTTATCTCAACTCGAAGACGCCGGCGATGTACGCGCTGGTGCGGTATGACGGGGATGCGCGCGCGATCGCGTATGCGACGTTCACGCCCGTTCCATGCCGCATGTACGGTCGGTGCGATGTGATCACCGGCCGAACGGTCTATGCGTCGGAGCACGACTTCGTCGACCATTCGAGCGGGCTCTACGATCACCTGGCCGATCGCGGACGAGCCGTCGAGCCGCACGAGCAGTCGCTACCGTCGATGCAGCAAATGATGTTCGACGCGCTCGGTCAGGAATTGCGCCGCCGCTTCGGCGACCCGACGTGGAGAGATCCGCGGCGGTACGGCATGACCTGGGCGACCACGAGCTCGGAGATCGGCGAGTTCGTCGCGGGGAGCGGCGGCTGGATCGTCGAGACGCACGAGCTGCGTGGTGCACCGCCTTCGCTGACCGCGACATCGCAATCGACGAATTGAGCGCGATCGGCGCACAGCTGCCGGCGTGAACGCTCAAGGCTTAGCGGCGGCGGCCGGAGGCAGCGCGCAGATCGTCGGCGACTTCTTCGATCTCGAGGATGCCTTCGATCGGACCTTGGCCCTGACGGATCAGGCGGACGGTCTCACCGTCGACCTCGATCACCGTCGAGGGCTCGGCGGCCGTCTGCTCGGCGTCGATCACGACGTCGACGTATTTCTCGAACACGTCGAGGATCTCGTCGACATCGCGACACGGCTCGTGGGTGACGGGCACGGTCGCGCTGGTCGTCAGAAGGGGGCGACCGAGACCGACCGCGAGCGCGTGAGCGATCGGGTGACTCGTGATCCGGATGCCGACGGTGCGGCGCTTGTGATCGGTGAGCGTGCGAGGGACGGCGCGCGTCGCGGGCACGACGAGCGTGTACGGTCCGGGGAAGATCCGCTGCGCGAGGCGGAAGGCCGTCTGCGAGAACAGGCCGAACTCGGAGGCGGTCGACAGGTCGGGACAGATCAGCGCGAGCCGCTGATTCTTGTGCATGTCCTTCGCGCGATAGATCTTCTCGATCGCATCGCGGGACTCGATCGCGCAGCCGAGCGCGTAGATCGAATCTGTCGGATACGCCGCGACGCCGCCGCCGTGCAGGATGTCGATCGCCTGCTGGATCTTCCGTGGGTTGGGTTCCCCCCACGGCTCGATCGCGAGACGGAGCGCGCTCATGACTTGAAGCCTTTGCCGATCACGTACTGCTCGATCGACGCCTGCCGGCTCGATGCGGGCTTCGCGGTCTTCGCGGTCTCGAACCGGGCACGCACGGCCTCGATCAGCTTCTTGAAGTCCGGACCCTGGAACAGCTTGCCGACGAAGTTACCGCCCGGCGCGAGCACGGCAACGGCGATCTCGAGCGCGCGCTCGAACAGCGCCTCCGAACGCGCCTGATCCTGAGAGCGGATCCCGCTCGTGTCGGGCGCCATGTCCGAGAGCACGACATCGAACGCGGGCAGGTCGCCCTTGAGCTCTTTGAGGTCGATGCTCATCACGTCACCGACCACGATCCGCGCACCGCCGACATCACCGCCCAGCGGAGCGCGATCGAGCCCGACCAGCACACCGCGGTCGCCGACTTTCTTACGTGCGAACTGCAGCCACGAGCCCGGTGCGCAGCCGAGGTCGAGCACGCGCTGGCCCGGCTTGAACAGCTTGTGCTGCTCGTCGATCTCGTCGAGCTTGTAGACCGCGCGTGCGAGAAAGCCTTCCTTCTTCGCTTTCTGATGAAAGCGATCGTGGCGCGCGGATCTGTCGTCGAGCTTGGCCATAAACAACATGCAAAACAAAACGCCCGACACGGGAGCGTGCCGGGCGATAGAACAACTGGTTGAAAGCGCTTAACCGCGACCCGCGGCTGCCTTCTTCGAAGCCTTGAGCGGGTTCTTCGAGCGAACCTCTTCTTTGCCGACGCCCTTGCGCTGGTAGACCTTGCGCGTCGCAGCCTTGGTCACGACGACGTAGTCGTTGTTCGCACCCGGCACTGCGCCGCGGACGAGGATGACGCCGTCTTCTTCGAGGATGCGGAACAGCTGGAGGTTCTGGATCGTCTTCTTCTCGTTGCCCATCTGCCCGGCCATGCGCTTGCCCTTGTGCACGCGCTGCGGGGTGAGGCGGCAGCCGATCGATCCACCGTGGCGGAAGTACTCGTGCGTGCCGTGGGCGCGCGTCATACCGCTCATATGGTGCCTCTTGATGACGCCCTGAAAGCCTTTGCCCTTGCTCCAGCCTTCGACATCGATCGGCAGGCCGTCGGCGAAGACATCTTTCGGGCTGATCGTCTGACCGACCGTGAACTTCGCGACCTCTTCGGCGGCGAGGCGGATCTCGCGGACGAAGCGCTGCGGCTTGCCGTTCGTCGCCTTGCCCTGACCGATTTCGGCCTTGTTCGCGAGGCGCAGCGGCTTCTCGTCGAAGCCGAGCACGAGCGCCGAGTAACCATCGCGCTCGATCGTGCGCGTACCGACAACGTGGTTGGGTCCCGCTTGGATCACGGTGACCGGCACGGCTTCGCCGTCGTCCGCAAACACCTGCGTCATTCCAAGCTTCTTACCGAGCAGGCCGATGTGTAGCGCCATGACAGACTTCTCCGAGGTACCGTCTCCCAGGGGAGACAAGAGGAGCGAATCTATACCGGCCAAATCCTTGGGAGTCAATGACCGGCGAGTCGGTAGACTCGGCAGGTATTTTCGGTCGTAACTTGCGCTAATTGTTCGTAAGTCAGCCCCGCGCACTGGGCGACAACCTTCGCCGTGTGCACGACGTTCGCGGGCTCGTTGCGCTTTCCTCGCATCGGGATCGGCGACAAGTACGGGCAATCGGTCTCGATCATGAGCCGATTTCGGGGGACCAGAGGCACCGCATCGCGCAGCGGCTGCGCGGTCTTGTACGTGACGATGCCGCTGAACGAGACGTAGGCGTCCAGCTCGGCGTAGGCGCGGGCGTCTTCGGGAGTGCCGGTGAAGCAGTGGATCACGATGCCGAGCTCGGCGGCGCGGCCTTCGCGCAGGATCGCGCGCGCATCTTCGTGTGCATCGCGGATGTGGCAGACGACCGGCTTATTCACCGCTCGCGCGAGCTCGATGAACCGCGCGAACGCGACCTTCTGCTCCTCGCGCGGCGAGTGATCGTAATAGTAGTCGAGCCCGGTCTCGCCGATCGCGACGACGCGCGGATGGCGTGCGAGCCGTTCGTGCACGGCCCACCAGGCCGGCGTCAGCTGCTTGACGTCGTGCGGATGCGTCGCGATCGTCGCCCACACGTTCGGATCGGCCTCGGCGAGCGCGACCGATCGCTCGGCGCTGCTCGGATCGCCGACCGCGCCGATCACGACGATGCGCTTGACGCCTGCCTCGCGCGCGCGCGCGAGCACCGCGTCGCGATCCGCATCGAACTCGGGGCCATCGACGTGAGCGTGCGAGTCGAACAGCTCGATCATGAGGCACCCCGTTGATCGATCGCGCGCAGTGCCGTTGCGATCGCTTCGAGGAGATCGGCACCCTTGCCGGATCGCGCGAGCTTCTCGAGCGGCGCCTTCGCCCACGCTCCGGCAACCGCGCCGAGTTGCTCGACGGCGAGCGAGCGGACGTATTCCTTGCGCGATCCGAGCGCCTCGATCAATTTGCGGCGCGCCGCATCGTGAAAGGCGCCCTCGGGATCGATCCGCAGCACGTTGCCGGCAGCCGAGACCTGCGCTTCGTGCGGCATCTTGCGATCCGAGAGCACGCGACCGAGTGCCTCCGCATCGTCGCGGGTCCCGAGCCAACCGAGCGCATCGACGGCGTCCCACGCGCGCTCGAGCTCGGTCAGCGCCGCCGCGAGCACGGGACGCCCGGCCGGATCCTTGAGCTCCGCGAGCGCATACGCGACGTCGAACCTCGCGGATGCGTCTTTGCCGTCGAGGTGTGGCCGCAGGTGATCGATCGCCCGCGCATCGCCGGTCGCGCCGAGCGAGAGAGCCGCCGCGCCGATGACTTGCGGATCCGGATCAGCGAGCGCGGCGACCAGCAGATCGAACGCACGCGCGCGATCGATCTCGGCGAGCGAGGTCGCCGCTTGAAACCGCAGATCGGGCGGGCCGGCCTTGAGCGCCTCCGCGAGCGGAGCGAAGCCATCGGGGTGGCCGAGCGTCCCGAGTGCGATCGCCGCGTTCTGGCGCACCACGGCGATGCCATCGTCGAGTCGCTTGATCAGATGCAAGACCGCTCCGGGCTCGCCGAGCTCGCCGAGCGAGCTGCAGGCCTCGGCGCGGACCTCGAGGCGATCGTCGTCGAGCGCGCGGACCAAGGCATCGACGGCGCGCCTCCGCTCGACCGGATCCGTCAGGTTGCCGAGCGCGTGTGCCGCCATCGCGCGTGCTTTCGGGCTGCCACTCCCGAGGTCGCGCATCGCGGCCTCGAACGTGATGGTCGAGCTCGGAAACAGGAACGACACCCCCGGAACCTAGCAGAGATACATACGCCGGCCGTCGGACCGCCGATCCGGCCGCATGTATTTGCTGACGCCGCCGCGCGGTCCCGATAGGTTCCGCCCATGGAGAGCTCAGAACCGATCGTACCGGCGGTCCAGGCGGACACGCGGCGATGGCCGTATCTCGCCGCCGTCGCGGCTGCGGGCGCGTCCGTCGCGCTGCTCGCGTATCGCTTCGGCGTGCTGCCTTTCTTGTGGCGGTCGAAGCTGTCGTTCGTGTTTCCGGGGTTCAGTGCCGGCCTCGGGGTGGCGGCGGGCACGATCCTTCGCGATCTCAAACCGAGACGCTGGCCGCCGCTGCCGCTGGTCATCGGTGCCGCGCTTGCGGGCGCTGCCGTCGCCGCGGGTCTCGCCTTCGCGTTCGCGCCGCCGCTGTCGCGAGTGGTCCTATCGACGCGCTCGTTCCCCGGCTTCTCGATCGATCTGCCGCGCGGCGAGACCAAGGAGAAACCGGCTAGCTACACGGCGGGCTCGGTTCACGTCCTCGATGTCGGCGGCACGGGCGGGGTTGCAGGTGTCGATTGGGAGCCGGGCGGTCGCCTCGATCCCGATCAGCTGCAGATGCTCGGCCGCGCTCTCTCGGGCTCGAATAATCCGGGGAAGCTCGTGGTCGGCGACCTCGCTGGAGTGAAGGTCGACACGCTCACGATCTCGACGGACAAGACCGAGATCATCATGACCGTCGTCCCATGCGGTACGCGCCACCTGATCGTGATGACCGCGGGTGACGGCACCGAAACGCTCCACGCCCGGATGCTCGCGACCGTTCGCTGCACGCCGGACGCAGCCCTCGAAGCCGGGGCAGCGCAGATCGGAGTCGAGCTCGATCTTCCCGGCTGGTACGTGGCGGCGAAGGAGGGCATCCAGCTCCAGCTCACCGACGGAACCTCCGCGCTGATCGTTCAGCCGGGCGGCGCGACTGCGGGCCCGTTGAGGGAGCTCCTCGAGAAGGGCTTCGGCGCTGCGATGGGCGGGTCGATCCGGGTCGGCGAGGTTCGGCCGGACGGCTTGATTTCATTCGATCTCACGATCGAGAAGGAGCATGTCGTCGGGCTCGCCCAGCAGGTGATGTGTCCCGGTAACAGCACGCTGCTGATGTTGATGACGCCCGACCAGGCGAGTCTCGACCGCTGGTCGTCGAAGATCACGGCGCCGCGTTGTCTTCGCCCCGGCGAGCCCGCACAGCACTGGCCCGATCCACCTACGAAGTAGTGGCCGCGCGCGCCTTCTCGATCGACTCGACGATCTCGACCTTGTCCGCGGGCACGTGCGCGATGATCGCGGCGTACAGCGCGGGTTTGTCGGCGATATCGTAGGGCGCCGGTGCGCCGACCCCGGGGACGAGCAAGCTCTTCTCGGGCGCGCCGCCGTTGACGAAGCACGTCTGCGTGGTCGGCGACGCGACGACGCGCACGACCTCGGCCCACGCGATCCGGAAGCGTTGCTTCGATGCGCTGCGCACCTCGAGCCCGCTGTCGTCCGCGACCACTTCGAGCTTCCACGCCGGTGACATCAGATAGGCGGCGCCGAGCGCGATACCGGCGGCACCGGTCGCGAGGGGGAGCAGGGCGGCCCCGAGTAGCGCGAGCGACACGACACCGAGGGTCCCGCCGATCCCCATCGCGGAGAGCGCGACGGCTCGATACCGCGGCAGAAACCGAAAGCTAGCCACGATGCGCGATCGACCCGACGAGCGCCGCGATCGCAGCTCGCGTCTCGAGCGGGATCGCTTCGAACAGCACGCCGAAGCCCTTGGGCAACGTCGTGTTCGCGCCCTGACCGGGGAGCTCGCAATCGTCCATGCGCTGCCACAGCACCCAGCCGACCGCGTCGATCGTGCCGACGCCCTTGACGTCGAACTTGATCGCGACGCGCGCGAGCAGCGGTAGCGGCGCACCGGAGACGAACGCGCCATTGGTCGACAGATCGCGGACGACCGCCGGAAATTTCGTTCCGATCGAGCTGCGATCCGATTCGACGCGCCGAAATACGCGCGCGAGATTGGGGTGCAGCTGGATCGCTGCTTGACCGATCGACTCGACGACGGCCGGTGCGTTGACCACGAGGCGCGGTGCGCGACGGTGCTCGCTCATGAGCGCCTATCGTACTCGCGTTCCCGGCGGAACGTCAGAATCCACCGCCGAAAGTCCCAAGATCGCCTCGTCGCCCGCGGCCAAGATCATGCCCTCGGACACGAGCCCGGCCATCTTTCGCGGCGCCAGGTTGGCGACGACAATCACCTGTTTCCCGACGAGGAGCTCCGGCTTGTATGCCTGCGCGATGCCGGCGACGATCGACCGCGGCTTGGTCTCCCCGAGATCGACCTGGAGGTGGAGCAGCTTGTCCTTCTTCGGGACCGCGACGGCGGCCAGCACTTTGCCGACGCGCAGCTCGAGCTTCGCGAAGTCGTCGAACGTGATCTCGGCAGGTTTGACCGGCGCGGCTTTGGCCTCGGGCGGCTTGGCCTCCGCGGTCCCGGCGGCAACGTCGGGAGGGACCATCTGCGTGAAGATCGCGGCCTGCATCTTGTCGTCGAGCCGCGGAAACAGCGGCGTGTGTGGGTCGGGCTTGCGAACCTCGAACGGTTCCGCCAGCGGGTCCGCGGCCGGCCAGGTGATCGCCTCGTCGGCGCGACCCGTCAGCCAGCCGTGCAGGGTGCGCGCTGTCGAAGGCAACACCGGGGCGATCAGCTTGTCGATCACGTGAAGGATCGCGAGCAGCGTGTACAGCGTGGTCTCGAGCTCCGCGCGCTTGCTGGGATCTTTCGCGAGCTTCCACGGTGCGCTCGCATCGACGAACCGATTGCCCTCGCGGATCAACGTCCAGATCGACTCGAGACCGCGCGACAGTTGAAATTGCTCGAACGCGGTCGTCGCGTCTGCGACGGTCTTGCGAGCGACCTCGGCGATTCCGGACGTCTCGATGCCACCCGATGGTTTCGGCGTGATGCCGGCATCGAACCCGAGGCTCGAGATCACGGTCAGGCTGCGGTTGATCAGGTTGCCGAGATCGTTGGCGAGCTCGGCGTTGAACCGTCCGAACAGCGACTCGAACGTGAAGTCGCCGTCGTTGCCGAGCGGCATCTCGCGCATCAGGTAGTAGCGCATGGCGTCGATCCCGATCTGCCGGCCGAGCGGGGAGCCGGTGCCGAGCGCGTCGGCGAGCTTGAGCGGATCGATCCGCGTCGCCGGTAGCGACTTCGAGATCTTCTCGCCGCGTACCGACCACCAGCCGTGCGCGAAGATGCCCTTCGGCAGCGGCAATCCGGCCGACAGCAAGAACGCCGGCCAGTACACGGCGTGAAACCGCAGGATGTCTTTGCCGATCAGATGGATCGCGTGCGGCCAGTACTTCGCGACATCGGGGCCGCCGATCGATCCATCGGGTGGGCACAGGTCGCTGAGATAGTTCGTCAGCGCGTCCATCCACACGTAGATCACGTGCGGCAGGCCTTCCGGATCGGCCTCCGGAACCGGGATGCCCCACTGGAAGCTCGTGCGCGACACCGAGAGATCACGCAGCCCGCCCTTCAAGAACGAGACGATCTCGCTGCGATACTGCTCGGGCCGGATGAACTCGGGATGCTTCGCGATGTGAGCGAGCAGCGGCTCGGCGTACTTCGAGAGCTTGAAGAACCAGCTCCGCTCTTTGTCGATCCAGTTGACCGGCTTCTTGTGGACCGTGCAGACCCACTGATCGCCGTCCTTGGCGAGCTGACTCTCGGTGTAGAACGCTTCGCAACCGACGCAGTACCAGCCCTGATACGACGCGAGATACAGATCCTCGGGGTTCTGCTTGCGGATCTGCCGCCACAGCGTCGCGACGACCTTCTTGTGCTTGTCGTCGGTGGTCCGGATAAAGCCATGCGGCGAGATGCCGAGCTGCTGCCACGCTTCTTCGAACCGCGGCGCGACTTGATCGACGAGTTGCTGCGGCGTGAGGCCGCGCTTGTTCGCGGTCTCCTCGACTTTCTGCCCGTGCTCGTCCGTGCCGGTCAGAAATCGCGTGTCGTCGCCGCGCATCCGATGAAATCGCGCGAGCATGTCGGCGACGATCGTCGTGTACGCGTGGCCGAGGTGAGGAACGTCGTTGACGTAGTAGATCGGCGTCGTGATGTAGAAGGGCGTCATGCGTCGCTCGGTGCGGACGGATCGTCTTCGGGAAGCTCGCCGTCGCTTGGATCGTGGCTGGGATCGTGGTCGTCCTGGCGCTGCTGGTTTGCGGACGGGAACATCGGCTTAACCTCGCCCGCAGGCAAGACCTCGGTGTCACCAGGACCGTAGGACACGCGCACTCGTTGGCGCAGCACGTCGACCTCGACGACCCTGCCTTCGCCGCGCGGCGCGATCACACGCTTGCCGAGCTTCGGGAGTCCTTTGCGCATCTCCGCGTAACCAGCTTGCTCGTACACGAGGCAGCACTTGAGGCGACCGCACTGACCGGAGACTTTCGTCGGCGACAGCACGAGGCCTTGATCCTTGGCCATCTTGATCGACACCGGGACGAACTCCGGGAGCCACGTCGTGCAGCACAGCGTCAGGCCGCACGAGCCGATGCCGCCGACGACCTTTGCTTCATCGCGCACGCCGAGCTGACGGAGCTCGAGGCGCGCGCCGGACTGTTGCGAGACATCGCGGACGAAGTCGCGCAAATCGAGCCGATCGTCGCTCGTGTAATAGACGTTGAGCTTGCCGCCTCGCAAATTTCCGGTGAGCTCGACGCGGAAGACCTTGAGCGGGAGCTTCAGTGCGGCCGCGGAGTCCTTTGCGATTCGCAGCGCGCGCGCGCGATCGTCATCGCCGGTCTTCTCGCCACGCAGATCCTGTTCGCTCGCACGACGGATCACGCGGCGCAGGCCGCGATCGCGCGTTGCACGGCGGGTCGGCTGCGTCGCGATCCACGCCAGGCGGGTTCCGCGATCGGCATCGACGAGCACCCGATCGCCGGGCATGTAATCGCTATCGCCGGCGTCGTACCACTGGATCCGACCGGCGGGAACGAAGCGCACGCCGACGGCGCTGACGACGTCCTCTCCGAGCTGTGCTCCCGGCCCATCGATCAACGAATAGGTCAGCGGATCGAAGTCATCGGCCGGCGCATCGGCCGGGAACTCCGACGCGAACGTGACCGCCTTGAGCGGCGAGTCGTCGTCGTGACCCCAGGCGGCCGACGGTGTCTCGGGCGCGGCTTCTTCGTCGAAGCCCTCGACGCGAGGCTGCGAGCTTCGCGGTGGCTCGGGGCGCGGTTGCGCGGTGTCCTCGGTCTGCGTCGCGCGCGCATACGGAATCTCGTCGAGTGACGTTCCGGCCGGATCTTCGAGATCCTCGCCGTACTGCTGAGTGCGATCGCCGCCCCGCTGTGCTTGCGACCGATCGCCGCGCGCCTGCGCACCTCGCTGCGACCGATCACCGCGCTGCGAGCGATCACCACCTTGCTGCGCGCCGCGCTGTGAACGATCGCCGCCTTGCTGCGGACCGCGTTGCGAGCGATCGCCGCCTTGTTGCGGTCCACGTTGCGAGCGATCAGGTTGCTGTGACCGATCACCGCTTTGCGCACCTTGTTGCGAACGGTCGCCTTGTTGCGAACGGTCGCCTTGTTGCGGTCCGCGCGAACCATCGGCTTGTCCGCTTTGCGATCCTTGTTGCGAGCGATCCCCGCCTGGGCGCGGCCCGCGATCACCGCGTTGTCGATCGCGACCGCGACCGTCGCCGCGTGGTTGCTGGCGATCGCGGCCCTGAGGGCTTCGTCCGTCGCCTGGCGCCTGATCGACGCGCGGTCCGGCGGCCGTTGCCACCGAGGCGTCACCGGACGCGGACGCATCGAGTGACGCCTCGCCCGTCGGAAGCGCATCGCCCTGCGCGGCGATCAGATCGGCGCCGGGCGCGCCTTCGGAGAGCCGACCATCGCCGCGCGCGCGTGGCTGCTGTCGATCATCGCGTCGATCGGGCGGACGCTGCTGGCGATCGTCGCGTTGATCGGGCGGACGCTGCTGCGGTGGCCGTGGTGCATTCGGATCGGCTGCGCCGACCGCTTGCTCGTCTCCGCCACGTCGCCGGCGCCTACGGCGTCGCTTGCGTCGCGCGGGCTCGCCACCCGCTTCGGCGGTTCCTGCCGGGGTCTCCGGGCCGCTGTCTTCGGAGTCTTCGGTCTCATCTGCCTCGTCGCCGGCGCCTGGATCTTCGGGCTCGCTCACGACACGACATCCTGCTGAGCGAGCTGTGCGACCAGCGCATCGATCGCGAGCGCGGGGTTCGCATTGTGAATCGCGACGGCGGTGTGCCACGACAGGACCGTCTGGGCGCGCTGCGCCGCGCGCTTTGCCGTCCTGAGATCCGCGCGTTCCGCGGCGGCATGCGCCTGTGCATGAAGCCGAGTAGCCGCCGCGACGAGCACGAGTGCCGCATCGCCTTTTCCTTCGGCGACCCGCTGCGGCAGCGACGGATCATGATCGTCACCGGCGAGCTCGTCGCCGAGGCGCGCGATCCGTTCGGCCCGCGCCGGATCGGCATCCTGCGCGATTCCTCCACCACCAAAGCGCACGCGCTGGCAGCGGCTACGAATCGTCGGCAAGAGCTGTTCGGGCGCGGTCGTACACAACACGAACAACGTCCGCGGCGGCGGTTCTTCGAGGGTCTTCAGCAAGGCATTCGCGGCGGGTGGCGCCATCGAGGTCGCTTCTTCGACGACGAACACGCGAACGTCGGCTTCGTGCGGAGGCAGCCCGATCCGCGCGATCACCTGGGTTCGCACGCTCTCGATCGGCACGATATTGGCGGCGCCCTCGCGAACGAGGGTGACGACGTCGGGATGAAACCCGCCGATGATCTTCGAGCACGAGTCGCACTGTCCGCAGCCTTCGCCGCGCGCGACCTCGCAGTTGAGCGCGACGGCGAGCGCGATCGCGGTATCGACCAGCGGAGCGTTCGGCGGGCCGCTGAACAAGTAGGCGTGAGGGACGCGGCCACCCTGGATCGCGCGCCGGAGCAACCCGACGACACGGTCTTGACCTGATAGCCCTTCCCAGATCGACACGGACGCAAGCTAGCACACGTGATAGGTCGCGATGACCGCGTGACGATCTGCGATGAGACAAACGATGACGCCACCGCGGCCAATAAGATGTGAAGCCCGTTGGCCCGATGCTAGGCTGTGCGCCGCATGTCGCAGTTTCCGCGTCCGAAGACGGGATCGGGGCCCAAGCTTGTCGAGGCGAGCTTCGCCGCATTTCGCGATGTCCCTCGGACCGGTGTCATCTACGTCACGACCGAAGCGAATCGCCGAGGCTACGGGCAGCACGCCGACGACTGGTGCAACCTGGGGCAGGGCATGCCGGAGAGCGAAGCGCTGCCCGGCTCGCCGCCGCGGATCAGCGAGCTGCCGGTGCTCGCCGGAGATCACGAATACGCGCCTGTCGCGGGTCTGTGGGAGCTCCGCGAAGCGATCGCCGGCTATTACAACGAGCTGTTTCGCCGCGGCCTGCCGAGCAAGTACAGCGCCGAGAACGTCGCGATCTCCGGTGGCGGTCGCTCCGCGCTGACGCGCGTCGCAGCGTCGCTCGGCAATATCAACCTCGGCCATTTCCTGCCGGACTACACGGCCTACGAAGAGCTGCTGAGCGTGTTCCGGCTGTTCTCGCCGATCCCGATCTTGCTCGAGCCGGAGCGCGGCTATGCGTTCTCGGGCGCGGATCTCCGCCGCGAAGTGCTCGGCCGCGGCCTGTCCGCGATCCTCGCGTCCAATCCGTCGAACCCGACCGGAAAAGTCATCGGCGGCGATGCGCTCGCGGAGTGGGTCGCGGTGGGCCGCGAGCTCGACTGCGCGCTGATCTTCGACGAGTTCTACTCGCACTACGTGTGGCGTCCCGATCTCGTCGCGCAAGGCGGCATCGAGACCGCCGCGCGTTATGTCGAGGACGTCGATCGCGATCCGGTCGTGATCCTCGACGGCCTGACGAAGAACTGGCGATATCCGGGCTGGCGCGTCACCTGGACGGTCGCGCCGAAGAAGATCATCGAAGGCGTGGTCTCGGCCGGCTCGTTCCTCGACGGCGGCGGCTCGCGGCCACTGCAACGCAAGGCGATCGAGCTCCTCGCGCCGACCGTCGCGATGGCCGAGACGCGGGCGATCCAGACGGCATTCGGTAAGAAGCGCGCGAAGCTCCTCAACGGCTTGCGCGACCTCGGCTTCACCGTCGATCTGCCGCCCGAGGGCACGTTCTACGTGTGGGCGTCGGCCGACCACTTACCGGCCGCGATCAGCGACGGCATGAGCTTCTTCCGCGCCGCGCTCGAACGCAAAGTGATCACGGTGCCCGGTGAATTCTTCGACGTCGATCCGGGCAAGCGCCGCGGCGGGCGCGTGTCGCGGTT
>JAQBQF010000056.1 GCA_028287115.1 Myxococcales bacterium | reverse complement strand
CCGGTCCAAGAGACGTTCACTGAAGCACTCGAGTTCACATCGGAGTTCACGGCGCGAGCCTGGCCGAATCTGATCAAGCACTTCGATCCTGTGTTGATCGAGGAAGCGTTAGCGGCGACCGGCACAGCCACAATTCGGAAAAGACGTTTGCCGGCCGAGCGCACCGTGTGGCTGATGCTGGGTATGTCGGTCATGCGGGACCTGCCGATCGCCGCCGTAGCCCGGCAGCTCGACATTGCATTGCCGGCGTCCGACGGCAGTCGCACCGTCGCTTCGAGCGCGTTGAGCCAAGCGCGCGCCCGACTCGGACCAGAGCCGATGGAATGGCTGTACTTGCGGACAGCTGAAGAGTGGGCGCATCGCAGTGCTAGCTCCGATCAATGGCAGGGCCTTGCGCTCTATGGCGTCGATGGCACCACCTTGCGTGTCGCCGACAGCGTCGAGAATCGGGACCACTTCGGCGGCGCGAGCACGGGACCCCACGCTGGTGGACGCAACGAGCGCGAAAGTGGCTATCCCCTCATGAGAGTCGTGGTGTTGATGGCGTTACGCTCGCACCTGCTGGCTGCGGCGAGCTTTGGTCCGTACGCCGTTGATGAGCGCCGCTACGCCAAGTCGCTGTGGGACACCGTGCCGGATCGGTCCTTGGTGCTCGTTGATCGCAATTATCTCGATGCCGGTGTGCTGGTGCCGTTGACCACGATCGGGAGCGAACGCCATTGGATGACGCGTGCGAAGTCGAGCACCAAGTTCAAACTGATTCGACGGTTGGGGCCTGGCGACGAGCTCGTCGAATTCCAGGTCAGCAGCGAGGCTCGCCGTAAAGATCCGTCCTTGCCCACGCACTTCGATGCCCGCGCCATTCGCTACCAACGCAAAGGCTTCCAACCGCAGCTCCTCCTCACTTCTCTCGTCGACTTTCAGCGATATCCATCAGCTGAACTTCGTACGCTGTATCACGAGCGCTGGGAGATCGAGCTCGGCTTCGGCGAACTCAAGACCGATATGCTCGAGCGCCTCGAGACGATTCGGAGCAAGAGCCCGAGTGCGGTCGCGCAAGAGATGTGGGGACTACTGATCGCGTACAACCTGATCCGCCTCGAGATGGAGCGGATAGCTGCCGAGCTCGACGTGCATCCGACTCGAATCAGCTTTGTCGCTGCCCTACGTGAATTCGTCAACGAGTGGCACCTGGCCACGATTGTCTCGCCCGGCACCATCCCGAAACGATTCTCGACCCTGAGCGACCGCATACGCCACTACGTGCTTCCACCACGGCGGCCCGAGCGCCTGTTCCCACGAGCCGTCAAGATCAAGATGAGTAGCTACGCGCGCAAGCTCCCCTCGAAATCCTCGTCGAGAAGCCGCCTAAAGTGAGCGGCATTGGGGTTAGATCCCATGCGCTTCCGCTAACTACCGGCCGAGATCCGGCTTCGGACAACTGCCGAAGCGATCGCTCGGTGCACTTGCGCTCGTCCAACGCATGCGTTCGTACGCGCGGCTGCTCTCCCGAACATCTTCATGGCCAGTTGAGCGGTTGCATCCTGATCGCGCGATGGCGCACGTGCAGCGATCGCACACGCGACTGTTGATCGAGCGCTACGGCCTCACCGTCCACCCGCCCGCTGGTACGTGGCGACGAGCTCGCCTTCGTCGAGAACGTGACCTCGGATCGCCGACAGAAACTCCGTCTTCGTCTTTGGTTTGGGAGGCGTCGTGTCCAACGCGAACACCTTGAAATGGTAATGGTGGCGACCCGACGGCGGGCACGGTCCGGCATACTCGGCCTTGCCCATATCGTTTGTCGCAACACTCGCACCCTCGGGCAAGGCGCCGCCGGGAAGCGTCGTGGTGGTCGGTGGAATCCCGGTGACCAGCCAGTGGGTGAAGGTGCCACTCGGAGCATCGGGATCTTCGACGAGGATCGCGATGCTCTTGGTGCCCTTTGGTACGTTCGACCAAGACAGCGGCGGCGAGGTCTCGCTGCCATCGCACGTGTACTCGACGGGAATGGTTTGGTTCGCGGCAAATGCGTTCGACGTGACGTTCAATGACATGTTCGTGGTCCGCTGGGTTGAAGGCTTTTCTGCATCGGCGAGCGCGCTGGTCAGTAAGGCGGCGAGGCCTGCGATGCTGACACTGCGCACGACCGATCCGAGTGCAACCCACGTTCCGTTCGCCTCCTCGATCCTCTGGCCGCCGAGAATCGACCAGCCTATCCGGATCCTTGGGTGTCGTCCCCACACGCAGGCAACGAATGATGCGGGCTTGCTCCCGCATTCGCGATACTCGAACGCGGTCGCTCGATCGCGCAACCACCACGAGTAAAGTCGGAGGCGATGGACGAGCGAGTGACTGCCCTGGAACGCGAGTGTGCCGAGCTCCGGCGGCAACTCGCGGCCACCCAACGACCTCCCCTTGCCGATGCTGCCGCGTTCCTCGAGTCGCTCCTTACTGCAGTGCCCGCGTTCATCGTCCGGACCGACGGAGACATGCGCCTGCTCTACGTCAACCACGTGAGGGCGGAGACACGCATGGAAGCGATCCTCGGTCGCGAGCTCTGGGAGTTCCTTGACCCGGACTCGGTCGCCGCCGCGCGCACGTGCATCGCGGAGGTTCTCGCCACCGGGCTGGCCGGCGCCTACGAGGCGACCGCGAACGGGCTCAGCGGGCCGGCGTACTTCGAGACTTTCGTCGCGCCTCTCACCGATCCCGCGGGCAGGCTCGGCGTGTGCCTCGTGGCGGTCGACGTCACGCGGCTTCACCTTCGCGATCTCGAATTGCGCCGGCGGGAGGAGGAGCTGCGGGTGGCTGTCGAGGCAACCGGCATCGGGCTGTGGCGATGGAATCCCGCGACCAACGAGGTTCATTGGTATCCGCGAACCTACGAGATCTACGGCCGGTCCGTTCCCGTCAACATGATGGATTATGTGGACGTTCTGGTTCACCCCGATGATCGTGAGGTCGTGCTCGCGAACACCGGCCCCTCGATCGCCGGCGGCCCGTTCAGCGGCCCGATCCATCGTATCGTTCGCGAAGACGGCGGTGTTCGCTGGATCTTGGCCCGCGGTCGTACCGAGCTCGGCGCCAACGGTCAGCCCGTACGCATGATCGGCGGCAGCCTCGACGTTACCCAGCAACGCGAGCTCGAAGAGCAACTTCGCCACGCCCAGCGCCTCGATGCGGTCGGCCACCTCACCGCCGGCGTCGCGCACAACTTCAACAATATGCTGACCGTCGTGACAGGCACGCTCGAGGTCCTCGGCAAGCGCGTCTCCGCTGACAATCGTCGCCTCGTCGATGGCGCACTCGAGGCCGCACTTCGCAGCGCCGAGATGGTGCGTCAGCTGATGACGTTCACCGGACAGCGCGCGCAACCCGAGCGCCGTCCCCAAGACATCGGCGGTTTGATCATGCAGGTTGTCGAGATGTGCCGGCACACCTTCGACCGCCACATCACCCTGTCGTGCACGGTCGCCCCGAACCTCCCGATGATCCGTTGCACCCCGAACGAGATCGAGCAGGTGCTGATGAACCTTCTCGTCAACGCCCGCGACGCCGTCGCCGACGGCGGACGTCCCGCACCTGCGATCACCGTCGCCGTCGATTCGATCCCGGACCCCCGCGGCTCAGATGCGGTCTGCGCTCGCATCACGGTCACCGACGACGGGATCGGCATGACCGACGACGTCATCCTCCGTGCCTTCGACCCATTCTTCACCACGAAGGAAGTCGGTCGCGGCACCGGCCTCGGTCTCACCACCAGCTTCGCCATCGTGCGCGAGCTCGAGGGCGCCATCACCTGCGAATCCGCTCCAGGGCATGGAAGCACCTTCGTGGTCTGCCTGCCGGGGACCGCGCCGGCCCAGCCGTCTCCCGCACGCGTGTCGCGCCCGGCGACCGCGCCGCGCCGCATTCTCCTCGTCGACGACGACGAGTTCGTCCGGCGCATCGTCATCTCACTGCTCACGATCGAGGGCTTCGAGGTCGAACCCGCCGCCAGCGGCGAAGCCGCACTCACACATCTCGCCACCTGCCAGCCACTCGACGTCATCCTTCTCGATCGCTCGATGCCGGGCGCTCCGGGCGAGACCTACGTGCCTCGAATTCGCGCCCTGGCGCCGGGGGTCCCGATCATGATGTTCACCGGCCAGGCGGTCGCGCCGGGCATCGCCGCGCTCGTGGATCGCGTGATCCTCAAGCCGGTCAGCGGCGCTGCCTTGGTCGAGGCGATCGATGCCTTGATCGTCAAGTCCACTTCGTGATGTGGAACGCGCCGAGGTTCGCACCGTATGGCCCGACGCTGACGCGACTCCGTCGTGGATCGGCTTAATGCGCCGTGCTCATTTTGACTTCCATCACGTTCAAGCTGGCGTTCGCGATCGCGATATCGGGCTTGCCATCGCCGTTGAAGTCGCCGGTGGCGACGCCGTAAGAGAACATGCCCGTGCTTCCAGCATCGATCGCGGCTTCGAACCTGCCGTCGCCGATTCCGAGCAACACGGTGGCGGTTCCGGACATGAAGTTGGCGGTGACGATATCGGGGACGCCGTCGAGGTTGAAGTCGGTCACCGCGACCGAGTAAGGCCCGGTGTTCGGTCCGGTGCTCGAGACGAGCGCCTGACCGAAGTTCCCGTTTCCGTGGCCCAGCAGCACGCTGACGTTATCGCTGTCGCGGTTGGCGACGACCAGGTCGAGGTTGCCATCGAGATCCATGTCGCGCGTCACGAGGTTGTAAGGCGACGTGCCATCCACCATCGGCTGCGACGGGCCGGGATGGAACGTACCGTCGCCGTTGCCGAGCTTGATGTAGATCGTCCCGCTTCGGTTGTCCGCGATCGCCGCATCGTTGGTGCCGTTGCCGTCGAAGTCGCCGATCGCGACCGAGTACGGCTCGCAATTGCCCGCCGTGCCGCACGCCACATTGATCGCCGGAGACAGTGTGCCGTCTGCCCGGCCGATGAACACGCTCACCGAGGACCGCTGCGGGTTGGTGGCGATCACGTCGAGGATCGCGTCTCCATTCAAGTCACCCGTCGCGAGGTTCGAGGTCTCGGCGCCCGTAACGGTGGGATAGCTCGAGCGCGCGGTGAGCGAGTACGTCGCCCCCGTGCCCGTACCGAGCAGGATGCTCACCGAGTTGCCGTGGTAATCGGCGGTGATCACGTCGGCGATGCCGTCGCGATTGAAATCGGCGATGGCGCCGCCGGTCGGGTACTCAGCGGTAGGAAACCCATACATCGTCGGGCCGGTCATGCGCACGAACATTCCGGAGCTTTGGCCCGTGTTGCGGAACACCGAGACCGTGCTGTCGATCTCGTTGGCCACGGCGAGGTCGAGATCGCCATCGGCGTCGAGATCGCCGGACATGATTGCGTAGGGTTTGAAGCCGGACGCGTACCGAACTGCATCCGCGAACGACACCGTGAGCAGCGATGAGCACGTCCCTGCGATGCATTGTCCGTTGAAGCAATCGCACGCGGTCGTGCAATGCCGGGCGCCGGCGCACTTGCGGCAGATGCCACCGCCGCAGTCCACGTCGGTCTCCTGCCCGTCTCTGATCCCGTCGAAGCAGGAGGGCAGCGGGCATGTTCGGCCGGCGCAGCTGGTCTGGCCGCAGACAAGAGGCGCGTCCACGTCAGCGTCAACGTGGACTCCGCCGTCCTCGCACGGCCCGCACGTGCCACCGCAGTCGACGTCGGTTTCGTCACCGTTGCGGACGCCGTCGTTACACAGCGGAACCGGGCCGCTGCCGCAGCCGAAGAGTCCGACGCACGCGATTGCGGCGATCGTTTCGCGGATCATCCACGCATCCCCATAGCGACGAGTACGCTCCCGAATGCGATGGCCGAACCGCGCGTGTGCTGTACGAAGACGCATGAAAAACGGGATAGCAGAAACACCTAGGACCGGCGAACGCCGGACATTCGCGAGCGCGTGTGATGACTCGAGTGCTTCGGCGTGAAGCAACACTCGAATCGCTCGAGCACCGGCGGTCTCGTTGCTCCTGTACAGCGCGCGGCGGAGTGCGCCGATCCGACACGATCCATCTTCACGACGTGGTGACGCGAGTGCGTACCGCGCCGGTGATTTATCGGGCACTCGGCGGCATCGCGTCTCGTGTCACATTTCTCCACGTTGGTCGCGACGCCGAATAGCTCGTACGCTCGTTCACGCCGGTGAGCTCGACACCCATGCTCGGAAGGTCATCACGGCGTCGTCACGTCCGAGGATCTCGTGCGGGCGTCGCGATGTTCGTGATCGCGGTGACGTTTCTGCTCGCGCTGCGCCCGAGAGTCGCAGGGCCGCGAGTGGGCACGGCGGCGCAAAGCGATAGTGTCCGGCGAATGACGCTGGTCTCCAACTTCATCGCCGGTAAGCGAATGCTCTCGGGTTCGCTCGCTCGCTTGCCCTTTCTCTCATTGCCTCTTGTCGGTTGCACCGGCGCTTCCGCGGGTCTCCCCGCTTCCCCGGGCGACGCCAGGCCGGCGGTAGACGTCCGCCCACCTCCCAACATCGATGGTCACGTCGAGCCGGTCTGGCACCCCGACCAAGAAGAGGCACGGGAGAAAACACCCAACGCACAGATGCACATCACGGCAGGGATGCC
>JAQBQF010000047.1 GCA_028287115.1 Myxococcales bacterium | reverse complement strand
GCGGTAGCTCGCGGCTAGTTTTCGTCGTCTTCCTCGGGTGCCGTGATGCCGTACTTCCGCAGCAGCTTGTGGAGGTACTTGCGATCCATGTCGGCGTCGCGCGCGGCCTTGGAGATGTTGCCTTCGGCGCGCTTGATCAGCCAGGCCAGGTAACGGCGCTCGAACAGCTCGTTCCACTTCTCTTTGGTGTCGCGAAACGACAGCCCCGGCTCGAACTCGACCGCGTCGCGCAGCTGGACGCCTTTGGCGGCGGCCGCTTCGGGTCCGAGCGGTGCCACGAGCATGCCGGGGTCGGCGCCGAGCGCGAGTGCACGCTCGATCACGTTCCGGAGCTCGCGCACGTTGCCCGGCCAGTCGTGTCCCATCAGCGCGGCGCGCGTTGTCTCGGAGATCTGGGTCGGCCCGCCGGGCGCGAGCTTGGTCAGCAGGTAGTCGATGAGCAGCGGAATGTCTTCGCGGCGCTCGCGCAGCGACGGTGCCGTGATCGGCACGACGTTGAGCCGGAAATACAAGTCTTCGCGGAACTTGCCCTTCTCGACCTCGGACCGGAGATCTTTCCGCGTCGCCGCGATCACGCGAAGGTCGACCTTCAGCGTCTTCGTACCACCGACGCGCCGGAGCTCGCGTTGCTCGAGCACGCGCAACAGCTTCGGCTGCAGGTCGAGCGACAGCTCGCCGAGCTCGTCGAGAAATACCGTGCCGCCGGACGCGAGCTCGAACGCGCCCTGGCGCGCCGTGACCGCACCCGTGAACGCGCCCTTCTCGTGACCGAACAGCTCGCTCTCGATCAGCGTCCCCGCGACGGCACCACAGTCGACGACGATGAACGGCCTCTCGGCGCGCGGCGACAGTTGATGCAGCGTGCGCGCGATCATGTCCTTGCCGGTGCCGGTCTCGCCTTCGATCAGCACGGTCGCGTCGGTCGGTGCGATCCGCTCGATCAGGCCAAAGATCTCGCGCATCGCGGGCGACTTGCCGACCATCTCGCCGAGTGCCTCTTTCTCCGACGGCAGGATCTCGATGCGCTCTTCGAACGGCGTGAACTTGAGCTCGCACGCGCCGAGCGCGATCACCGATCCGGCGCGCAGGTACGCTTCCTTGACCTCGGCGCCGTCGAGGAACGTCCCGTTCGTCGACTTCATGTCGCGGACGAGATAGCCCTTCGAATCGCGCACGATCTCGAAGTGGACGCGCGACACGGTCTCGTCCGCGAGACACAGATCGTTTTCGGGCGCCTTGCCGATCCGGATCACGTCGCCCGCGATCACGAATTCGATCCCGCGCTGCGCGCCCTTGATCACGACGAGCTTGCACTTGCGGAGGTTCACCGTCGCCGGCGTCGCTTCGCGCCGGATCCGAGTCCCCGTCAAGTGCTCCATCACTTGAATCGTATCATGATGCGATTGAGGGCCCGATTTACGCAAAGTGCTTCCGCGCCTCGGCTTGTTGTGCGAGGCGCGACAACGAGAGTACCTTTAATCTGGTGCTGCAAAAGCTCGGGGGTTTTGCACTTGCCGCCCTGGTTCTTAGCGGTCTTGGCGGGGGCCTCGCACGTGCTCAGCCCGCCGCGGCTGCGCCGGCCAAGCCCTCGGAAGCGCCACTGCCTTCGTGCCTCGATCAGTCTCTGGCCAGCGAGCTCGGCGCGCAGCTGAAGCCGCGAGGCGTCCAGAAGAAAGACTTTCTCAAGCGCGGCAAGGTGGTGCTCGTCGCACACGGCGGTCACTACGGCGGGGATCTGACGTCGTCGAGCTGGATCGCGGGCGGCTCGCTCGGCTTCTTCTTCACCGAGGACTTCGGCGTGCAGTTCGAGGTCGACATGACGCCGCTGACGCTCGATCTCGACGCACCGCTCAACAAGTTCTTCGGCGACAACCGGTTCCAGCCGGGCATGGCGTACATCGGTCTTGCCAATGCCGTGTGGTCGCCGATCCACGCGAAGCTCAAGCTCGGCGGCGGCATCGTCCACTCCGACATCATGTTGTTCGCAGGCGCCGGCCGCATGATCCACGACTCGGTACAGGGCATCTCCGCCGATGCAGGCGCGGCGCTCGATCTGTTTGTCACGCGCGTGCTGACGATCCGGTTCGACGTACGCGATCTCACGGCGATCGAAGAGATCGCCGGCGAGACTCGCCACACGAACAACGTGATCGCGACCGTCGGCCTCGCGCTGTGGATCCCCACGGGGTTGTGAGCATGAAGCGCTGGGTCGTCCTCCTCGCATTGCTGATCGGCGCGCCGCGCGGGTGGGCCGACCACGGCGACCGCGCGATCGACAAGCCCGACACGCCGGCGCCCAAGCGCGTCGAGCCCGACGAGCTTCCCGCTACACCGCGCACGACCGAGATGTGCATCGATCAAGAGATCGCGGACCGCCTCGCGATCAAGCGCAAGCGGCGCGGCGCGGTCGATCGCCTGTTCGTGAAGCAGCACCGCCACGAGATCTCGATCAACGGCGGCTACTACGCGAGCGATCTCCTGTCCGGCACGTACATCGCCGGCGGCTCGTACGCCTATCACATGACCGACGAGACCGCGCTCGAGTTCGCGGGCTGGTGGACCCACGCGAACGCCGACATCATCCGCGCGCTCGAGGACAAACGCGGCGTCGTGCTGACCGATACGTACGCGCAGATGATCTTCGCGGAGTCGCTCCTCGTGTGGAGCCCGGTGTACGGCAAGCTCCGACTCGGCGGCACGATCGTCCACTTCGACCTTCACGTCGACATCGGCGTCGGCGTGATCGACTCGAAGACGAGCCGTGGTGCGGCCGGCGTCCTCGGGTTCGGCATGCGATTATTCGCCGGGCAGTCCTTCGCGTTTCGGATCGATGCGCGCAACCGCACGTTCCGACAGGACTTGCTCGATGAGCGGTTCCAGGAGAACGACAGCGCGGACACTGCAGGCCTGAACGAGATCTTGCCTTATCAAAACTGAGAGTCTTCTGGTCACGGCTCGGCCACGTATCGCTTTGGGAGAACGTCGATGCTCGCATCACTTCGTCGCGCCCTCGTAATCGCCTTGGTTCCCGCGTTTGTCGTCGCATCGGCGGCACTCGCGGCGCCGAAAGCTCATAAGGGCAAGAAGCCGGCGACCAAGCCCGCGACGACAGAGCCGGCGCCGGACAAGACCGAGCCCAAGCCGGGAACCGACGTACCGGCGGACACCCGAGGCGCGGAGCCCGCGAAGCCGGTCACGCCTGCCCCACCGAACCCTGCAGCCGCGACACCGAGCATGACCGGAAGTGGCGGCGGTGGCGCGGGCGGCCAGGCCGGCGCGACGAACGGGGGCGGCGCCGGAACTGCGGAGCAACCGGCCGCGAACGAGCCCGACGTCGATTCGCTGCGGCAGGAATATCTGGCGCTTCGCGACGAGCTGTTCAAGTCGCGCGCGCGCGCAAACGCGGTCGCCAGTCAGCTGTATTCGACGCGGGTCACGATCCACTTCACGTGGACCTCGGTGCGGTTCTACGGTGTCTCGAAGGCCTCGATCCGGCTCGACGGCGCCAACGTCTACGACAACACCGGCGGCGGCATCGCGGCCGATGACGGCGTGCGCTTCGACGGCTACATCGCGCCCGGCCGCCATCTGATCACGTTTCACGTCGAAGCGACCGGCAAGGATGACGACTCGTTCACGTCGACCACCGAGTCGCAGATCGTCGTCAAAGCGGTCGCCAACAAGGATCTGGTCGTCGCGGCAAAGGGACGAGACTCCGGCGACATCGCCTACGAGTGGAAACGCAAAGAGAGCGGCAGCTACGGCCTCGGGATCGACGTCGCGGTGAAGACGATCGCGCGTCCCGCCGAAGCTGCGGCCGCCAAGGGAAGCACCAAATGAGGCGCGGATTCCTCCTCGTGCTGCTCGCGGGCGGGATCGCGAGTGCCGGGCCGAAAGTCGCGGCCACCGACAAAGACAAACCCGACAAGCCGGCGGCCGACGACCCGATCGCGGTGTACTTCACCGAGCTCGCCACGATGAAGCTGATCGACGTCGAGAGCGGCACGCTCGACTCGCTCCGTCGCGAGCTCGGCAGCGCCGAGATCCTGCTGCGCGACGGCGCATTCAGTAACGCCGCCGTCGCGCTCTATGCGATCGTCAAATCGCCGCGCTACGGCGCGTTTACCGACTTCGTCGAGTACCAAAATGCCGAATACGATCTCGCGGTCGCGCTCGCACGCGCCGGCAGCTACGGCGCGTCGCTGGCGGTGATCGACGATGCACTCGGGCGCGGACCCGCGGCGCCCTACTGGGGACCCGCACATCGCCGCGCGGTCGATATCGCGATCGAGACGCGCGATCACGCCGGCGTCCTCGCTCGGATCGAAGCGATCAAGACCGCCGATCCGATTCCTCCGTCGGCGGCTGGCGAGCGAGCGTATCTGCGGGGGCGCGCCGCGTACGACGCGGGCAAGCTCGCCGATGCCGAAGGCGAGCTCGTGCTGATCTCGAAGAAGAGCCGGCTCTATTCATCGGCCGTCTACCTGCGCGGCGTGATCAAGGCCCGTCGCCAGGACTACAAGGCCTCGGCCGAGGCGATGTGCGAGGTCGCCGGCACCGAGGACAACGATAAGTTCACGTTCGTCGTCGACGAGCGCTATTTCACGATCAAGGACCTCGCGCGCCTCGGTCTTGGCCGGCTCGCACACGAGCAAGGCGAATACGACGACGCCTACTACCACTACTTCCAGATCCCGGACGACTCGAGCTATCTCCCCGACGCGCTGTTCGAGGCCTCCTGGTCGATGTATCAGAAGCGCGAGCTCGCGACGTCGCGTGACCTGGTACACGAATTCTTGAAGACCTTTCCGACGTCTCCGCTGTGGCCGGAGGCGAGCCTACTCGCCGGCTATGTCGAGCTCGCCGACTGCAAGTTCGACGACTCGCAGACCTGGTACGACTCGCTCGCACTTCGGCTCCAGCCGATCGTCGTCGAGATCGATCGCGTGCGCAAAGACCCCGACCTGCGAGGCCAGCTGTTCGCGACCGCGGTCACTCGGTTTCACGAGGTCAAGCAGACCGGAGAGATCGCCGTCGTGAAGGCGGCCAAAGCGCCCGCCAAGACGCCGGCGCCTATCGACGAGGTCACCGGCCTGTTGCGGCTCGACCCGAGCTTTGTCCGGTTGAACGACGCGATCACGGGTGCGCAAGAGCTCGCGAACGGCGCGCCGCAAGTGATTCGCCAGTGGCAGAACCTCGCCGCACAAGTCAACGAGACTCACGTCGGCAAAGTCTCGACCGAGAAGTCCCTCGAGCAAGAGCAGCTCTCCGATGCCAATGCGGTGGTCGAAGATATGCGGCGGCTCGGCACGTCCGTCCTGTCGCAGCGCAAGGAGATCGCGCGCGCCAAGCGCGAAGGCGTGATGCCGGCGGGCGAGGCAGACACCGAGCTCGCGCGCCTCGACGTGCTGTTCGAAAAGGTCCAGGTCGCGCAGGCGAATGCACACGCGGTCGCCGATCAATCGGCCAAACAGATTTCCGCGCAGGCTTCGCCCGTGCTCCGCCCGATGATCGAGGCGGACATCGCGGAAGCCCGCCGCCTCGACAAGGCCGCACATAGCCTCGCGCAAAAGCTCGTCGACGCCGGCGAGAAGCTGTCGCAGCGCGGCATCGACAAACTGTACGAGGACACGCGCCGAGTGCTCGACAAGGCGAAGCTCGGCAAGGTCGATGCGGTGATCGGCCAGAAGCGCAAGCTCGACATCGAGGTCCAAGATCTCGCGGCCGGACGATTTCCCGAAGAGCTGGTCGGCCGCCTGTGGAACGCGAGCATGATCGGCGACGACGAGGAATACTGGCCGTTCCAAGGCGAGTACTGGCACGACGAATACGCGGGGTACCGATGACGCCGCGGAATCCCCGGGGGCGGATGAACCTCTCGATCATCGCGGCGATCGTTGCCGCATCCGCGACCGCCTACGCGCAAAAGGCCAGCGGTGAGCTCGAGGTCCAGCGCGGGCCCGCGTCGGAGCTCTACATCCGCAAGCGACCACCGGCGCCCGAAGCACCCGTGCTGTCGACAGAGCTCAAGGAGCTTCTGTCGTCGACCGAAAAGAAGCGCGACGACAAGCGGCTCCAGGCGATCGGCATGCTGCGCGAGTTCCTCGGGGGAAGGCCGCAAGGCGACACCAAGGCCGAGGGCATGTTCAAGCTCGCCGAGCTGCTGTGGGAGGAGTCGCGCCGGCTCTACCTCATCAGGATGGACGACTTCTCGCGCGACCTCGAGAAGTGCACGCAGAAAAAGGGCAACTGCGAGCAGCCGAAGGAGCCGCACATCGATCTCAAGGAAGCCGAGGTGCTCTACCGAGACCTCCACGAGAGCTTTCCGACGTTCCGCCGGATGGATCTCGTCACGTACTTGATCGGGTTCGCGGCGAAGGAAGACCTGCGCGAAGACGAGGCGATGGGTCGCTTTCAAGAAGTGATCGACCGGTTTCCGCAGTCACCGCTGTTCGGCGATGCGTGGATGATGATCGGCGAGCACTACTTCGCGAACGCGCAGTGGGAGAAAGCCAAAGAGGCGTACACGCACATCGACTACAACGCGCCGACCGCGGATCTCGCGCTGTTCAAGACGGCGTGGTGCGAGTGGAAGCTCGGGCAGACGGAGGCGGCGGCGAAAGACTTCAAGAAAGTCCTCGACAAGGCGCTCGAGGCCGAGCGCCACGGCACGCTCGCGCAGCAGCAGCGGAGCGTCAATCTTCGCGACCAAGCGCTCGAGTACCTGGTCGTCGTGTTCACGGAAGACCGATCGATCTCGGCCAAAGAAGTCTTCGACTTCCTCGGTTCGATCGGCGGCGAGCAATACTCCGGCGACATCTTGATCCGCGTCGCGGCGAGCTACGCATCCCAGACCGAGTGGGATCGCTCGAACGAGGCCTATCGCTTCCTCGTCAAGATGGATCCGGAATCGATCAAGGCCGCGGAGTACCAGCGCGAGATCGTCCAGAACTGGAACAGCGGGCAAGATCCCGAGAAGGCGCAAGACGAGATCAAAGTTCTCCTCGAGACCTACGGCCCGAACACCGCGTGGGCGAAGTCGCAGAAGAATCGCGACGCGCTCGCTCGTTCGCTCGAGACCACCGAAGAGCTCGTCCGCGTCACCGCGACCAGCATCCATGGCGAGGCCCAGCGCCGGGAGAAGCAGCTAAGGCTCGCGAAGACCGAAGGCTGCGTGACCAAGCCAACGATTCCAGCCGATCTGGTCGGGCTGTACGGCCGCGCGGCCGACGCCTACGAGCAGTACCTCGAGGCGTTCGGCACCGGCAAGACCGCGACGGCGGGCTCGACCGAGATTCGCTACTACCGCGCCGACATCCTGTGCTTCAAGCTCGGCAAGGTCGAGCAAGCCGGCGACGAGTACCTCGCGGTCGGCAAGAGCGCGCCCGTCGGGCAATTTCACAAGCAAGCGCTCACCAACGCGATGGCGGCGTTCGAGGCCGCGCGGCCGCAGAACACGCAGGGCCGCCATCAGCTGTTCGAGGTCGACAAGAAGTTCGGCGAGGCGATCGATCTATTCGCGACGCTGTTCCCCGCGGATGCGGCGATCGTCGGTGTGATCTTCAAGAACGGCCAGATGTTCTACGACTACGGCGAGTTCGACGAGGCGATCAAACGGTTCGGCGTGATCGTCACCAAGTATCCGAAGGATCCGAATGCGGGCCCCGCCGGCGATCGCATCCTCGCCGCGCTCAACAAGGCGCAGGACTACGAGAACATCGAGAGCTGGGCACGCAAGCTGCGCACGGCTCCGTCGTTCGCGGGCAAGGATCAGCAGGAACGGCTCAATCGGTTGATCGTCGAGTCGATCCTGAAATCCGGCGATCACGAATCTGACCTCGGCCTCAAGGCGGAGGCGGACGCATCGAAGGCCGCGCAAGCGCACGCGCACTACGAGCGCGCCGCGACGTTCTATCTACGCGTGCCCAAGGAGACCACGGACCCCAAGGTCGGCGCGCAAGCGATGATGAACGCAGGCGTGATGTACGAGAAGGCCAAGCGGCCCGAAGACGCGGCCGACATCTATCTCGATCTCGCCGAGAAGTACGACACGAAGTCGCCGGATCTCGCCGAGAAGGCTGCGTTCGCCGCCGGTCAGGTCTACGAGAAGGTCATCTATTACGATCGTGCGGCGAAGGCGTACGAGCTCGTCGTCGATAAGTTCGGCAAGGGACAGAAGGCGCCCGACGCGCTGTTCAATGCCGGGCTGTTGCGCCAGGCGCTCGGCCAGAACGACAAGGCGATCGTTCATTACCGCGAGTACGCCAAGCGCTTCGCCGAGCGCAAAGACGCGCCCGATGTCGCGTTCAACATCGGCGTCGTCTACGAGGACGCCGGCCAGGACGGGCCCGCGTATCAAGCGTTCGCGGACTACGCGCGCGTCTACAAATCCGCCGGCAAACGGCTCGTCGAGTCGTACACGCGCGCCGGCCGAACGACGTTCCGGCTCGCGCAGCGCGAGACCGGCAAGACCAAGCAGAAGGATCTCTACAAGCGGGCCTCGGGAGACTTCGACCAAGCGGAGGCGCTGTACAAGAAGCTGCCGCACGACAGTGGCAAGCCGGATCTCAACAAGCCGTGGGCAGCGGAGGCGCGTTACTACAAAGGTGAGCTGATCTTCCGCGAGTACGAAGCCGTCACCCTCGACGTCAAACCGCGCGAGCTGACGAACGCGCTGACGACCAAGAAGAAGCTGCTCGACAAGGCGAACAAGGTCTATCTCTCGGTCGTCGACTATCAAGACCTCAAGTGGGCCACCGCGGCGCTGTTCCGCGTCGGCCAGGTCTACGACGGGTTCTCCGAAGCGCTCGCGGCCGCGGCGAACAAGCCACCCTCGACGCTCAAGCCCGACGAAGTCGCGGCGTATCAAGACAAGCTGAACGAGTACGTGGTCAACATCGCGGACATCGCGGTGCAGGCGTTCTCGGCCGGCTACAACAAGGCGATCCAGATGCAGGTCTACGACGAGTACACGGCGAAGATCCGCGCGGCACTCGGCCGGCTCGCCGCGGGCCAATTCCCTCCGGAGCGCGAGTCGCGCAGCAAAGAACGCAGCGGCGACCGCCCACCGAACCCCGAGCTCGCGACGGAGGTGGCGCGATGAGGTCGCTCGCGTTCATCCTGCTCATCGGCGCCGCATGCGGTGGCGCGGGCACTCGAACGGTGCAGGGATCCGGCGGTCCCGAGCGCAAGCAGAAGCGCGACCCGATCAAGCCGGAGGCACGCAAAGAGTTCGAGAGCGCGATGCGCGCGGTCCGGCTCGGCGGTCCGGAGGCGGCCGACACGGCGCGTGGGCGATTGCACGCGGCGGTCAAAGCGGATGGCTCGGTGTGGGAGGCCTGGTACGACCTCGGTGTACTCGCGTGGAAACAAGGCGACGACGACGAGGCGATCGAGGACTTCAATCAGGCGCTCGCGAAGAATCACGACCACACCCCGATCGTACTCGCACGCGCAGAAGCTCATCGCCGCGCGGGCCACAAGAAAGATGCTCGCGCGGACTACGAAGCCGCGCTCAAAGCGATGGAGGAAGAGGATCCCAATCGCAAGGACACCGCGGCGCGGCTCGCGTCGCTGCTGCGCGATGGCGGGGACTTCGATGATGCCGTCTCGGTCATTCGCGACACCGTGCGCGTGTCGGGAGCGAACGCGAAGATCTACACCGAGCTCGGTCAGATCTACATCGCGCGCAAGCAGCTCGATCTCGCGCAGCTCGTCCTCGCGAAGGCGGTCGGACTCGACGCCAACGACCCGGCGATCTGGAACGCACTCGCGATCCTGTCGCTGCGCCAGGGCAAGGCACAGGAAGCGTTCGAGCGGTTCGACAAGGCGGTCTCGCTCGACGCGAGCTACCTCGACGCGCGGTTCAACAAGGCGTCGGTGCTCCTCGATGCCGGCGACTACGCGCGAGCCAAGGCCGAGCTATCGGCAATCGTCCAACGGAACAAGGAAGACTATGCGGCGTACGTCGCACTTGGTGTCGCGCAGCGCGGGCTCAAAGAGTTTCCGGAGGCGAAGAAGTCATGGGAGCTGGTGATCAAGGAAGCGCCGAAGCGCAGCACGACGCGCGCGGATGCGATGTGGAATCTGTCGGGGCTCAAGCTCGATTTTTTGAACGACCAAGACGGTGGAAAGGCGGACCTGGTGCGATATCTGCAAGAAGCTCCTTCCTCCCACGCGAAGCGACAGGACGCAGAAGACAAGTGCAGGTACCTCAAGTGCTCCTGAGGTTTGGTGCCCCCTCGTGGGGGCTCGTGCCCACGCTCGTGCTGGCGCTGCTGTGTGCGTCGGTCGTACCTGCCGTCGCGCAGCCGATGGCCAAGCCTGCCGACAAGGCGGCCAAAGCGGATCCGAAACCCGACGGTAAGCTGGGCGATTCCAAGGCGAACGAAAAGGCCGAGAAGAAGAAGGTCCAGAACTTCGACTTCAACGCGATGAACCTGAACGGCGCATCGCGGACGCCACAATTGCTGTACTTCCTCGAGCGCGCGAACGAGGAGCTCGAGCGTGCGTTCCTCGAGCGCCGCTCCTTCATCCCGCATCTCGTGCGGTCGATCGACGAAGAGGCGCTGTGAAGACCGTCGCGCTCCGCACCGCGCTGATCTGGCACGACGAAGTCATGAGCGACGTCGTGCTCGAGAAGCCAGCGGCGATCACCGTCGGCTATGCGGGCAAGCCGACGTTCGTGATTCCGGAGATCGGCCTGCCGAACAACTTCGCGATCGTGCGGCCCGGCAACCGCGGCTATCTGCTGACGCTCGCCGAGAACATGCGCGGGACGATCTGCATCGACGGCCAGGAGAAGGACGTCTCGGAGTTCGTCCGGCGCGGCGGTGATCAGAACGAGCCCGGCGGCTTCCGCGCGACGCCGATCAGCGGCCGCGACTGGGGCGTGATCGAGCTCGACGAGTCCGGCGCCTACAAGCTGTTCTTCCAGTTCGTTCCGATCGACGACGCCCAGCCGTTCTTCACGCCTCCTGTGATCAAGGCAGGCCTCGGCGGCTATCTCGGATCGATCGTCGCGCTCACCTCCCTGTTCCTGAAGCGCGGGATCAACGTCGACTTCACGATCCTCGATTCGGAATTGCTCGCGAAGACTGCCGAAGGCCTGTTCCGAGGCACGGCGCTCGCGTCTTTGGTGCTCGCTGCCGCGGCGCTGATCTTCTGGATCTCGCGCCAAGAGGGCGAGTCGCAGGCATCGCTGTCGTTCTCGGTCGTGCTGCACGCGGCGCTGCTGTTCATGACCTATCAGCTCTACGACGGCAGTAACCCGTTCGTGTGGCCCGGGCCGCGTGCGCTCACCGGAAATTATCTGGTCACGCGACTCGAGGCAGAAAAACCTCCCGAGGTCGTCAAGAGCAGCGGCCCGAAGGTCGACTCCGGCGCCGCGGCACCGAAGACACCCGAGAAGCCAAAGAACACCGCGACCAAGAATGATCAAGGCGCCTCCGGCGGCAAGGGCGAGCACGAACGCGCGCGCAACAAGAATGCAAAGCCCGACGACAAGCCGGAGCCGCCGAAAATCGCGTTGCTCGAGGACAAGAACCGCCGCGTCCTCGACAACATGATCGATCAGAACCTCGCGACGAGCCTCGGCAAGTTCAACGGCATTCCGGGCGAGACGCGGCGCGGCGACCTCGGCTTTGGCACCGGCACCGGAACGGGCGTCGGGGTGGGCGTCGGGACCGGCACGACCCGCGGCAGCAAGGGCAAGGGCTCGGGCGGCGGCGGCAATGTCGACGGAGACTTCGTCAGTAACAAGGGCAAGATCGACACCGGCACCAATCGCCCGGGCGGTGGTAACTGTGCAACGCCACCGTGCGGCACGGCACCGCGCGAGGTGAAGGTCGCGCTCGCCGATCCGAGCGGAGATTTCGCCGGGCTCACGGCCGAGGAGATCGATCGTGTGGTGCGCGCGCGGTCCGGCGTGTTCCGCGCCTGTTATCAGAAAGAGCTCAATCACAGCCCCGGCATCGGCGGCAAGATGGTCATCCACTTCCAGATCGCGGGAGATGGCACCGTCAAGGCCGCGAACAGTGGGGCCGGTTCGCAATTTCACAACGACGCGGTCGAGAGCTGCGTCAAGACGTGGGTGATGAAGCTGCGCTTCCCCGCCAAGGGCGGCGTCGCGAACGTGAACTATCCGTTTGTCTTCACACAAGGAGGATAGCTATGCAGGCACGCGCATCCATGCTCGGGTTCGGAACGATGCTCGCCATCGGTAGTGGGTGCGCGAGCAATCCCGAGTACCTGCCCTCCCCGATGAACCTCGAAGCCGGCATGGCGATGGTTACCGAAGCGAAGTCCTCGCTCGTGCTGCCGATCAAACCGGAGTCGACGCAAGACGCGGCGGATCGCGCGGCGCTCGCGACCAAGCTCGGCCTGACGCCGGCCGACATTCCATACGTCAAGGCCGGAGACATCGAGATCGAAGTCGAGTGGTCGATCCGCAACCTCGATGCCGTGGACGGCCAGGCGAAGATCGAGCTGAACGGCGCGAACGAGTGGTTCGTGTACGACCCGACGCTGATCATCTTGAATCCTGCCGATGACGAAGCGCCGCCGACGCCGGGACTCTCCGGCAACATCCCGATCAACGTTCCCGCGAGCGGAGAAGTCCAAGGCGTGTTCCGCGAAGATCAGCTGCTCGAAGCCTCGATCGACTGCGACGCCGTGACGCGCGGCCATGTCAACCCATTCGCGGCGACGCTGATGGTCGACAAGAACGACGCGAGCTTCGCGCAGCTCTCGATGCCAACCCCGTCGAGCCCGACGTGTCTCGCGAACCCGATGGATCCGACATGCCTGCCGACGCCGACCGGCCTCGTGGTTCCCCGTGCGGCGTTCGCGAACCTCATCCGGGTCGATCTGGTGTTCAGGCCAGATCATCACATGGTGCTCGACTACACCGTCCGCGTCCGCGACCACCGCAACATCGTTCACGACATGGGTCTGTCTGCACCGACCGCGGAAGTCGTGGCATTCGCGCCCATGCCGTACGCGCCGTAGTCGGCTCTGCGAATGTTCCGGGCTTGCCACGCGCGGCCGCCGCAATTGCTCTAGGATAGCTTTGTGATCCGCGTCGGGGTTTGCGGGCTGCTGTTCTCGGGCGCGCTCGCCGGCGCGGCCGAAGCGCGACCCGCTTCGACGGGGTTCTTCGCCGAGGGTGGCCTCGGCGCGGTGACGTTCCTACCGGCCGCGGGCAAGGATGCCGCGATCGGTCCCGCGATGAACCTGCGGATCGGTCGCGATCTGTTCTCGTTCCTGTCGCTGGGCGTCTATCTCGCGGCGTCGAGCCACGAAGCGACGCTGCCACCACCGCCCGAGGGCCAGTTCTTTCAGCTCTACCGCGGCGGTGCCGACGCGCGACTCGGCGGCCGGTTCGACAAGATCGCGCTGTTCGTCGAAGGCGGGCTCGGGGCGTCGATGATCTCGTCCAACGTGCTCGAGAAGGTCATGTTGACGAAGCCCGGCAGTCACTTCTCCGTGACGTTTCATGGCGGCGCAGGGCTCGAATATCAGCTCGAAAATCGGCACTACGCGTTCGGGCTCGCGGTCGATGCGTTCCTCGAGCCGCAGTTCGCAAACATCAAAGCGCTCGATACACGCCTGTACCTTCGCTACACGTACGGCGGCGGCTAACCGCTACGAATCCATGCCGGTCGTTCCGACGGTCTACGGCGTCCCCGTCGAACATTCCGAGGACGCTCTCCTCGAGGCGCAAGACAGCATGCGCACGCACCTCGCGCGGCTGAAGCTCGGATCTCGCAAGCTCCAGCACACGATCGTCAGGATCGGCGACCTATGGTGCGGTGCCGACGGCACGAACCAGATGCGCGGTCCTCGCGTCCCGCCGACACTCGACGCCGTCCGCGCGGTCGCATCGATGATCCACGACGAGCGTGCCGAGGTCAGGACGCAGGTGATGACGACGCTCAGCTACGCGGAAGAGCACACCGCGAGCACGTTCGACGAGATCCTGCTCGCGCTCGATGATGGCACTCCATCGGTCCGACTTCACGCGGCGCGCCTGCTCCTCCAGCTCGCCCCGATCGTTCCGCGCGAGGCGATCCCACAGCTCCGCGGCCGGCTCGCCGATCCGAACCCGTCCGTGCGCTGGATGATCGTCCGCGTGCTCGCCGGCAGGATCTCGAGCAACGAACTCGTCGCAGTGCTGCTCGACAGTCTGCCGAAACCGGGCGCGACCAGGTTCGTGATTCACGATTGGCTGCGCGCCGCGAACACGCTCGATCCGATGCCGAAGGCGCTCGTCGCGCCGGTCCGCGATCTCGAGGCGCTGCTGACCTAGCGCAGCGCTTTGCGCCCGATACCGATCAGATCGAGCAGCGTGCGGCGAAACGGCGCGTGTGCGTCGAGCATGCCGATGACGGCGGCGGCGCCCAAGCGTTGGCGCCACAGCAGCAGCAGCTTCGCGGGGAGCTGGAGGCCGCCGGCGGCGAGCACGCGGCCCGTGGTCTCGGCGAGGTCACTCGCGTACGCGGCAGTCCAGTGGAAGTCGCTCGTGCCCGCGAGCGGTGCGGCGAGCGCGCGCTCCCAATCGCGATGTGCGGTCGTCGCGAGTGCATTGACGTGACGCAGGAGGCCGCCCTTCGCGAGCGCCATCCGAAATCGTTCTGCCGCGGAGGCATTGTCGTCGTCGAGGAGGCCCCAGAAGATCTCGCGATCGGCATCGCGGACGCTGTCGGGAAGCTCCAGTGCGCAGCCAAAGTCGAGACACCAGACGTGGACGTGTCCATCGGCGGCGACGTCGACGAGGAAGTTGCCGGGGTTCGGATCGGCGTTGAGCAGGCCGTGCGCGAGCGGCGAGCCCCATGCGAACTTGAAGATCGCGATCGCGACTTGGCGACGAATATCCGCCGGTGCCGACGACGCGATGTCGACGATCGTCTTGCCGCGGACGCGCGCCATCGTCAGCATCCGCATCGTCGTCAGCTCGGGAATCACCCGAGGCACCCGCAGGACGGGATCGCCGTCCCACGCGCGCGCGAACGAGCGCTGCGACATGCCTTCGGCGCGGTAGTCGAGCTCGCCGCGAACCGCTTCACCGAGCGTGACGAGCGCGTCATCGTCGAGGCTGCGCCCGATCTCCGCGCCGGCGAGCTTGCGGACGAACGCCGCGTCGTCGAGATCCGCGCGCAACGCCTCGGCGACGCCCGGATACTGGATCTTCACCGCGACCTCGGTGCCATCGAGCATGCGCGCGGCGTGAACCTGGCCGAGCGATGCCGCCGCGAGTGGTTCCGGGTTCCACTCGGCGAACAGCAGCTGCGGTGGCTTACCGAGCTCTTGCTCGACGACGCGAGAGATCGCGCTCCCCGATAGCGCCGGTGCGTGATCCCACAGACCACCGAGCACCGCGCGTGCACCGGCAGAGGCGCCGCGATTGCGGCCGAGGCTCGCACCCGGATCGTACGCCGCGAGCTGAGCCACTTTCGCGAGGCCGCCTTTGAGCCTTCCTGCTTGTGCCGCGAGCGCTTTGGCCGCCTCTTCATCGATCACCAGATCGTCATCGCCCGATGGCGATGGATCCGACGTCAGCACTTGTTTCGTGCGTGCCCACAGCCGCGCGAACCCGACCTTGCGTTCGGCCCATTTGCGTTCGTCGGTCATGCTTCTTGTTTCACTTCAAGCGGCGGCGGAATCGTCGCCGGCCCTGACTCATCACTCCAGAATAGCTCGACCCGGTTCTTACCGGTCTTCTTCGCGCGATACAGCGCGCGATCGGCGCGGCGAACCAGATCCTCGCCATCGTTCGCGCGGCTCTCCGGAAATGCGGCGATCCCGAGCGAGACCGTCACACCGAGCGCCTTGGGCGGATCCTCGTCGGTCGTGATCCGGAGCTCGGCAATCGCCTCCCGGATCCGCTCCGCCAAGTTGTACGCACCTACCATCTCGGTGCGCGGCAAGATCACGGAGAACTCCTCGCCGCCGTACCGAGCGGCGGTATCGACGCCGCGCATCTGTGCCTTGACGACGTTCGAAATCGCACGCAGCACGCGGTCTCCCACGAGATGCCCGTAGGTGTCGTTGAGGTGCTTGAAATCGTCGACGTCCATCATCACGACCGAGAACGGACTGCCGTAGCGCTTCGAACGCTCGACCTCCTCCTCGATACGCGCATCGAAGTAACGGCGTACGAACAGGCCGGTGAGCCCATCGACCATCGCGAGCTCGTACAGATTCGCGTTCTGGAGGGCCGCCGCGATCTGCAGCGCGAGCGACTCGAGCAGGCGCTGGTGCTCGACTTTGAACGCGCCCACGCGCGACGACTGGACGGCGATCACACCCGAGCATTCGCCGTACATGAACAGCGGGACACCGAGCCAAGACCGAATACCGTGCGTGGTCCCATCCGACTCGACGTCCGAGGTCGACAGGTCCGCGATCCGCCGCGCGACCGCCTGGGTCATCACCCAACCCGCGGCACCCTCGCCTTTGGCCATCGCGCGCCGAAAGAACTTGTCGGAGACTCGATCGAAGCCGTCGATCACGAGCTCGGTGTTGCGTCCGGCGCGATAATGGACGAGCGAGACGGCCTCCGCCTCCGGAATCGCCGTGCACGTCTCGCGTGCGACCGTCTCGACGAGCTCTTCGAGCTGCAGCGAGGCGCTGAGCCGCCGCGCGGTGGCATTCAAGATCTCGAGCTCGTTGACGCGATGCTTGAGCTCGGTGCTCGTGCGCGACAGTCGGCTGAAGACGAAGTTGATCAGCAGATACGTCAGCGACAGCAGCAAGAACCCGAGCGGATGCGCCGGGTCGTAGAGCAGCACGAGCACGACGCCGATCGGCATCAGCGACGCCTCGGCGACGATGCCCGGCAACGCGAGCTGGTAGAGATACTCGCGCCAGCTGTGCCCGAGCAGGCGCAGGCGCGCGCCCTGAATCGCGTAGTGCAGGATCAGCAGCGCACCGGCGATCGTGACCACATGCCAAGCCACCCCGGATGCCACCACGTGCTGTCCCACGAGCTCGTCGGCACCAAACGCCCACCCGCACACCACGAGCAACCCGCCAGACATCCCGCCGAAGTAGAGAACGTAGCCGAGCTCGGTCCACCAGCCGTCGGGATCGACCTGACCTCTGCGCCGCTTGATCGCGAGGCGCACGAACGCGTCGATCGTCAGCGCGAGCGCGACGAGCCGACCCGCTTCGATCGATCCCACACACAGCGCTGCTGCGACGTAGTACGCGGAGTCGAGCGAGAGCACGGTGCCATCGACCGCGACGCCGTGATGATCGCCATCACGCTGCGTCTGCGGCAACCGAAACGCGAGCGCGCGAGCTGCGAGGATCACCATCGCGAACATCGCGACCGGGAACAGCCCGGGCGGCGCATGTGATGCGACCCCGAGGGCAGGCAGGAGCAGCACGATGGCCCAGCCGACGAGCCCAAGGGCGATCGTGAAGCCATGCCCTAGCGAGCGCGACACCACCACGCAGGTCTTTACCAGAGCCTGAACCTTCAAAGCGTCGAATCGACCAGTTGCACGCAACGATCTCGCGACCGCGGAACCTCCGAAACGAAGGCCGGCCCAGCCACGTTGTCGTGGAGGGCCGTCCGTCGGCTATCTCGTGGGTGTCTGCGTCAGATGTCGATGATCATCACACCGCGTTCGCCCTCTTCTTCTTTGGGCCGCACAGTGGGTTGAGGATCGATATTCCGGTGTTGATCGACCGGAAGCTCGGCACGACCCCGCTCCTGTTCGCGGCGCCGCTCCTCTTCTTTTTTGAGGATCTCTTCGATAATCCAGGGATCCAGCATTGCGGGACCGCCTTTCCTTCCTAGAGGTCGAGCCTAACTAATCGTGTTTACGTAGCTCCTAACCCTTTTCGCTGCAACCTGCGGGCCTTTGGACTTTCGTTCCCGCACCCTTATTCTAACGCATGGGAATCAGCCAGGCTTGTTTTCAAATGCAGTAAATCGAACCACTGTGAGATCGGTCCGCATCTGTCAACCGTCGGGCCTGGACTCCCCACTAACGCGCACCGCCGTTGGGGTTTCTTCAACACAAGCAGCACGTTGTGCCGGATGTCCACACGTTGACCTTTTTGCGGAGCGCTGGTGACAAAACCCGGCGCCTCCCCACTCTCTCAGGTGGGTAAATCCCCACACGTCGTAGATCAGCTCAAAAACTCCTAATCGAGATCCTTGAGCTTCCAGACGCCGTCTTCTTTGACGAACTTCACCTCGAAGTGCTCGCCGTACGCCATCCGCGCGTCGTTGCCACGCGTCGTGATCGGCTCGTCGGCGTTGGCCTCGAGCTTACTCATCAGCGCTTCCATCTGATCTTTGCTCGGGCCGCTGAACTGCGCCTCCATCTTCTTGGCATCCATCTTCTCGCGATAGGTATTCGGGACGAAGCGCAGCATGACGTCCCAGCGGCCGAGCCGATACGCGCGCAAGAAAGAGATCAGCGCCGACTTCGGCGAGCTCTGGTCGTAGAACTGGAGCGGGTTCGTCGCGATCCTCCAGCGGCCGTCTTCCTGGACGAGCCTCATCTGATCGCCGAGGCCGTACTCGAACTCCGCAGAGACTTCCATGCTGCCGTGCTTGCCGCGCAACCGGTCCGCGGTCTCGTCGACCTCGCGCGGGTTGTCTCGCATCATCCGCACGTACTCTTCGCGCGAGACCTTGCCGCGGAAGCTCGACGACATCAGGTCGTACGCCGACGCGAAGTCATGGTTCTTGAGGTCGCGGCCGTAGTTGTCGAGCGTCTGGGAAGGACCCTTGCCGCGCACGCACCCCGCCATCGCGACAAGGCAGAGCAAGACCGAGAACGCGCGCATGCGGACAGTTATAGCGAAGGCGCGCGGATGCCGCCACTCCGAGCCCGTGCCCAAACCGGAGGGGCCGGAGCTCACCCCCGGGCCCGGGCATGATCGCGAGCAAAGCTCGGAGTCGCGATCAGCATCCCGATCAGCGCGACCGCGAGCATGCCCGTCGGCACCCACATCGCCGCGTAGAGTGACGAGTGATCGGAGACCACGCCGATTAGATACGAGGCCGAGGCTGTCCCGAACAGGTGCATCGTGAAGATCACGAGGCCTTGCGCCGCGACCGCGCGACCGGGTGGCGCGAGATCATCGACGGAGACCGCCATCGGAGCGTGATACCAGCTGATGAAGAACATCGTCGTGATCCCACCGGCGTAGAGCAGCGGTCCGGGCGGGAGCATCACGCATGCAATCGCGCACGGGATGGTCGCGGCCATGCCGATCACGATCGTCCAGAGCCGGCCCTCGGTCCGTGCACGATGGAGCCGATCGGAGATCCTGCCGCCGATCACGATCCCGGCGACCGCGCCGGTCATCGCGACCGTGAGCAGCGTCGTCGCATCGCCCTTGCTCATGTGCTTGTCACGCTCGAGAAAATCGATCAGCCACGCGTTGTAGCCGCCGGCGGCAAACGCCATCGCGGTCGTCGACAGCACCATCCAGCGCAGGGTGCGGATCTTGAGGAGCTCGCGCCCTTCGACGAGAAACGGCTTGCCGAGCTCGAACAGATATCTCGTCATCCGGAGCGATTCGCGCGGCGAAGGCACCGGCGGCACCGGCAGCATCAAGATCACGAGCGCGAGCACCGCGCATGGAATCGACAAGATCACGACGACGCCCGGGAAGTGCGCCCACAGCCCGACGCCAAATCCGAGCATGCCGCCGAACAGCAGCCCGAGGTTGAAGATCGACATCCGGCTCGCCTTCTTCGGACCGTCGTAGAGCTGACCGAGGATCGAGTTTGCCGCCGGCACGATCGCCGCGGTGCCGAAGCCAACGACCGCGCGCGACAGCGTCAGCATCCAGGCTTCCGTCGCCAGCGCACCGAGCGCACCGGCGATGCTCGCGAGGATGAGGCCAAACGCGATCACGCGCCGGCGATCGTAACGATCGCCGGCCCAGCCAAACGGCAGCGTCGCGAGTGCATGCGGGACGATGAACGCGGTCGTCAGGAGACCGAGCCTCGCATCGTGAAGACCGAACCGATCGCGCAAGTCCGGATAGACCGTGAACAGCCCGTTACGCGCCGCGTATCCGACGATGTTGGTCAGCGCCAGGACACCGAGGATCCTCCCCGGGCGTCGGAGTGAATCCGCCGCCCTCCGTTCTGGGCCCGGGGGTGTGCTCACGGCGCGTTGTCCACACCCGACTCCTGGATCGCAATGTCGTAGGCGCCCTCCCCCGTCGCCGAGGGATCGGCGCCACGCACGCGAACGATCACCCGAGTGCCGGCGACGATCTGAGCGACCAGCTTCTCGGCGACACCTTTGCCTTTGTGCTCGGAGCTCGTCGCGACCTTGCCATCGATCAGCAGATCCGCGGACAGATCGACCTCGTTCGGCGTGTCGATCGAAACCTCGATCATGCGCGCCGTGTTGGTCGGTGCGAGCGCGAAGCAGTCGACGTCACCCGGCGTGAACGTCGCGTGCACGATCGTGCGATCCGCCGGGATCAAGAATGGCTTCTCGGGCGTGTCATCGGGCTCGATCTCGGCGTCGGTGGGAACCACGTGCTCGGAGACGTGGAGCTGATACGCGGTCTCGGGGTTCGATTTGTCGCCGCGCACGGTGATGTAATGAAACGGTGGCGCACCGGTGGGGACCATCGGGACGAGGCCGCGGATCACGAGCGGCGCGCCGCGCGGACCCTTGCGCTCGAGCAGCGGTTGCCCGAGGTGATCGCCGATCGCGAGCTCGAGCGCGACGCCTTCGACCGCGCTGACTTCGACATCGATCGCGTTCTTCGCGGACAGCGCCTCGGTCGACAGCTTCCAGACATCCTTGTCGTCGTTCCAGCCGACATAGCCCGTCACGGTGTCGCCGATGATCAGGTCGTTCGCCGTCCCGCGATCGTCATCGGGCTCATGCTCGGAATTCGCCGGCGGCGGGACCAGCTGCGCGGTCAGCTCGTAGGTCGGGGCCGGCTTCGCGGGCTCGACCGGCGGCGGCCGCTTCTGCTTGACCGGCTTGCCCGGCTTCTTCTTCGCGGGCGCGAGCCTCACGACTGCGGTGTAACGACCGGGCGTGACGCCGAGGTTGGGGACACCTTCACGCACGCGCACCGCGCCGCGATCGGACTTCGCGATCACCGTGCCGGTAGCGTCTTCGACCTCGAGCACGAGATCGGCATCCACCGCGGACAAGCTCACCGAGAGGTTGCCCGGCTTGTCGACGTCGATCCGGAAATGATCGACATCGGTCTCGGGCTCGACCTTGCCGCGTGCCGTGCCGCCGAGTGCCAAGGGGGTCGCGACCTCGTCGCCATCGTTCGGCTCGATCTCGTCGATCTTCGGGCCTCCGTGCCCACCGCCCGCATCCGGCAACATCGGTTGATTGACGATCTCGACCGCCGCCGCGCTCCCCGTGCGCTTCGTCGTGCCGCTGCTGCCGTGACACGCGGCCACCAGCAGCGATGCGACCGCGAGAGCTCTCATGTGACTTTCGATTTCTCCGCGAGCCCGGCGAGAAACTCCGCCGAGGACACGACGTTTCCGTCGACCTTGATCTCGCCCTTCATCTTGAAGATCTTGCCCTTGCGCAGCGGAATGACTTCGATGATCAGCTGATCGCCCGGCGTCACCGCCTTGCGGAACTTCACTGCATCGATCGCCATGAACAGCATGACGTGGGTCGTCGGATCAAAAGACACCGCACGCGAGGCGAGAATTCCACCTGCTTGCGCCATCGCTTCGATCTGGAGGACACCGGGCATCACCGGCACGCCCGGGAAGTGGCCCTGGAAGAAGGGCTCGTTGACCGTGACGTTCTTGAGCGCGACGACCTTGTCGTCGGTCAGCTCGAGCACGCGATCGATCAACAGAAACGGATAGCGATGGGGCAGAAGCCCCAGCACTTGCTCGATCTTCATCACCGGCGCCGGACGGTCCATGCGCCTGGTTGTATCCCAGGGAAGTCCCCCGGACCACGTGACTGAGCCGAATGGATCGAATTTTCGCCGCCGCGCAGCAAAGCGAAAATTACCTCACGGCGAAGGAATGCCGCGAAGCGGCACTGACCGCTTACTTCATTTCGGCATTGAGCTTCGCGGTGAGATCGATCGCGGGGTCGGCCCACACGACGGCCTCGCGGTCGAGGATCACGGTGACGCCCTCGGCCTTCGCGATCTTCTCGATCAGCGGTCCTGCCTGCTTCAGCAGATCTTGGATCAACTTCGTGCGCTCGCCTGCGAGGTCGCGCTCGAGCTTGACGTAGGTCTGCTGCAAGTCGACGAACTTCTTTTCGAGCTCTTGGCGCTTCGCCTCGAACACGTCGCCCTTGAGCACGCCCTTCTGCTTCTCGAGATCGGCCTGAGCGCGCTTGAGCTCTTCCTGGTGCTTGTCGAGCTCGGTCTGCTTCGCCTTGCGCGTCTTCTCGAACGCCTCGTTGGCGCGCTTTCCAGCCGGCGTCGACGACAGCGTCTGGTCGATGTCGATGAGGCCGATCTTTGGGTTTGTGGGGACAGCGCTCGTCGCGAGCCCACCGAGGAGAGGGCTGACCATGAGCCCGAGACCAAGGCAACCAACTGCAAGATACCGATTCATGGAGACCTCATACCACTTCGACGGGGACCGGTTCGATTTGTTCAGGCGCCGGAGTTAGAAGAAGTTTCCGATCGTGAACTCGAAGACCAACGGATCTTCGCCGACTTGCGCGTCGAGTGGGATACCCCACTCGAACCGCAGCGGGCCGATCGGCGAGATCCACCGGAATCCGAAACCGACCGACTTGCGGATGCCCAAGGTGAGCGAGTCCGGGAACCGGAAGCAAGGATCGAACTGGATCGGCGTCGAAGAGTTCTTGCGCTGCAGGCCAGAGCAGTACCTGTCCTCGAGGTTGTAGGCGTTGCCCATGTCGAAGAACACGACGCCGGAGATCCCGACCTTCTTGAACAGCGGGAACTCGACCTCGCTGTTGAAGATGACCTGCATGTTGCCACCGAGCGGCAGACTACCGAGCGCCTGGCCGACATCGCCGGGCGGCTGGGTCCGCAGCTTCGGACCGAGCGAGAGCGGCGCATAGCCGCGAATGTTGTAGATACCGCCGACGAGGTAGCGCTCGCTGATCGGCACGCCGAGCGGATCGGTCGACGTCGTGATGCCGAGCTCGGCGTTGAGGTGCAATACGAACGGCCCCCACAGCGGCCGGTAGTGGCGCACGAAGCCGCCCCACCGGACGAACTTGTTCTCGGAGCCCGTCCACTTGTCCGCGTACTCGGCGAACACCGAGTCGTACCAGCCCTCGGTCGGGAATAACCGGTTGTTACGCGAGTCCCACGACAGCGACGCGCGGAGCGACGACGTGACACCACCGCGGAACAGGTTCGCAACCGAGGTCGACGCGATCGGTGCGCTGGTCGCGCCGAGGTTGGCGAAGCCACCGGAGCCGGTCGTGATGCTGACGTCCTCGAGCTTGTACGTGAGGAACGCGCGCGCCTCGTAGGACAGCGGGTAACCCCACGTCAGCGTGCCACCGGAGGCGTTGCGATAGAACGTGCCGAAGCCGCGACTCTGGTTGTAGAGGTCGAACGCGAACGTCCACTGCGTATCGAGAAAGTATGGCTCGACGAAGCGGAGCAAGAACAGCTGGCGAAGGCTCGAGATCTGCGCCTGCAACGCGAGCGTCTGGCCGCGACCGAACAAGTTGTTCTGCGAGATCTGCGCTTGGGCGATGAAGTTCTCGACCGACGAGAACCCGGCGCCGATCTGGAACGTGCCGGTCGGCCGTTCGCTGACCTCGACGTTGACCTCGACGAACTCGTCGGAGCTACCGCGCTTGGTCGAGACGACGACGTTCTCGAAATAGCCGAGCGCCATGATCCGGCGCTTGGAGACCTCGAGGTTCGTGTTGTTGAACAGCTCGCCCTCGGCGATCTTCATCTCGCGACGGATCACCTTGTCACGCGTCTTCGAGTTGCCGCGGATGCTGATGCGCTCGAAGTACGCGCGCTTGCCTCGCGAGACCTCGTACGTCAGGTTGATCTGCTTCTTGTCGAGATCGACCTTCGTCAGCGGCAGCACGTTCGCGTACGCGTAGCCCTGATCCTGGTAGTACGCCGAGAGTGCTTCGCGATCCTCGGCGATCATCGTGCGCGAGAACTTCACGCCCGTCCGCATCTTGATCTTCTCGAGATTCTTCGCCGGGCCGCCGATCAGGTCGCCCTTGAAGTTGACCGCGCCGATCGTGAAGACCGGACCTTCGTCGATCGGGATCGAGAGGTACATGAACTGCTTGTCGCGCGACAGCCGGAGCTGCGGCGTGCCGACCTTGACGTTCGCGTAGCCGCGATCCCAGTAGTGCGCGGAGATGATCAAGAGATCGCGCTCGAATGCTTCCTGGCTGTAGACGCCCGAGTCGTTGAGGAACGACAGCGAGTCCGCTCGCCGGGTCGCGATCACGCCGCGTAGCTCGTCGTCGGAGATGTTGTTGTTCCCGATGAACTGAATCTCGCGGATCCTGACCTTGGCCTTCTCGTCGATCTTGAACCAGACATCGACCTCGGCCTCGTTGACGGGCTTGATCTCGTAGTCGACCGTCGCGAGGTAGAAGCCCTTCTGGACGTACTGGTCGGCGATCTTGTCGCGGTTCTTCTTGACCTTCGAGATGTCGACGATCGTGTCGAGCTCGAGATCGAGCACCTCGTTGATCTTCGACAGCTCGACTTCATTGTTGCCGGCGATCAGGACCTTGCGGATCGACGGCTTCTCTTTGACCGCGAACGTCAGCGTGACGCCGCCCGAAGGCGCGACCTCGGCCTCGACATCGATATCGGCGAAGAAGCCCATCTTCCACATCGCGCGCAGATCCTCGCGAAGCTTGGCCGCGTCGAACAGCGTGCCGGGCTTCGAGAGCAGCTGGACGCGGATCGCATCGTCTTCGACCTTGCGATTGCCGCGAAACTGAACCCGCTCGATCGGCCTCCCCTGCCACTGCAGCGCCGGGCTCGCGCTCGAGCCAGATCCGGAACCGGAGGTCGCGTCGCCGGAGCTCGGCGGCGCTGGCGATGGTTGTGCCCACGCCCTCGGTGCGAGTAAGGAGACAACGAATAAGGAGAGAACGAGTAAACAGCGCACGAACAAACATCCAAGCGATCGCTGCCTCACGATGTCGCTCCGTCTTCACGCGGCGCCACGACATGCTCTTCGGCCACCTTGCCGCGATAGGTCGTGTCGGTCTCTTCGACCAGGCGACCGCCATCGACCATGCGCATCTGGCGAGGCATCAGGGATGCGAGCTCGGGATTGTGCGTGACGACGAGCAGCGTCGAGCCACGCTCGCGATTGAGCTCGAGAAACAGCTGATGGATCGCCTGGCCGGTCGCGCGATCGAGGTTGCCGGTCGGCTCGTCCGCCAGGAGCAGCGAGGGGCCAAGCACCATCGCGCGTGCGAGCGCGACACGCTGCTGTTCGCCACCGGAGAGCTCGCTCGGACGGTGGGTCAGGCGATGCGAAAGGCCGACGCGGCCGAGGATGTCCGTCGCCATCTGCCGCGCCTTGGCGACCGGGATGTTCTGGATCAGCGCCGGCATCATCACGTTCTCGACGGCCGTGAACTCGGGCAGTAGATGATGGAACTGAAACACGAAGCCGATCCGGCGATTGCGGAACTCGGCGAGCCGCGATGCGCCCATCCGCGTCAGCTCTTCGCCATCGAAGTTGATCGATCCGGAGGTCGGCAGATCGAGCGTGCCGAGGATCTGGAGCAGCGTCGATTTGCCGACGCCGGATGCGCCGACGACGGCGACCATATCGCCGGGATTGAGCGACAGATCGACGTTGGTGAGGACGTCGAGCGCTTGCCCATTGTGGATATACGCCTTGCCGAGGTTGCGCACCTCGAGCTTGGCACCGCGCGCAGGCCGCGAGACAGGCGGGTCACGTGGCGCGGGAGGCTGCGTAACTTCCTGCTCGTCGGTCACTGGATTCTCTAAGGGGCGCAGGTCCTTACTTATGGCTCCTGCGGGTGTCAACGCGCGGTGGGACCTATGCCGATGGCTTTAGGTTGCTTCGCGCCCCCCCCAGAGATCGGAAGATCAGCTGACGAGCTTCGGGAGTCAGATCGAGACGGTCAAACCGAGGGTCCACAGCGACGTCGTCTGGTCGATCGACTTGAACTTGTCGGCGGTCAGGTTCGCCGAGTTGTGGGTGTAATCGACGAATAGCGAGGTCCCGGCGACGATGAGATTGAGCCGGTACTCGAACCCGGCCGAGAACGTGTAGCCGTCGCCGGAGTACGTCGGCATCCGCGCATCCGATTGCGGACTGAGCCAGGTTCGAATCAGACCGCCGCGGGCAAACCCTTCGAAGTTATTTCCCAGTGGGATAGACAGCTTGAGGGCTCCCGACAAGGAGCGCGCATCGACCAGACCGCCGTTGGCGCCATTGCGCTGGATCAGGCCGTAACCGGTGAAGGCACCTTCGGCCGAGATGTTCCCGAATCGCGTACCGAGCATCAGGCGGCCACTCCGGCCATCCGGCAGGTAGTTATTGGTCGAGTCACTCACGCTGGAGTTTCCGATCCCGAGGCCAACGTACGGACCGGCGACGGCCGCGCTGCCAGACGCCGCAACTGCGATCACAGCGGCAACAAACATCCTGCGACTCATGCGTGCCCATACGAGCACGCGACGTGCCACCTCCAAGTGGTCGCAACTCCGCACCTCCCGGGCGAGGGCGTTGCCGCCTATTCACATACAGCGGGCGCTAGTGCCGCATACCCGCCGCGGGCCGCACGCGAGCGGCGAGCATCGCCGGATAAAATGTCGCGGCCATGCTGATCAGAATCCCCGCCGCGGCGGTGATCAGCACGGAGTTGGTCTCGACGTGAACGGGCATCCGGTCGATGTAATAGACGTCCGGGTTGAGCGGGATTCCAAACTCCTTGCCGGCCCAGCACGCGGCAAGGCCGGTCGTCACGCCGAGCACGGTGCCGATGATGCCGATCAAGAGGCCCTGAACGGCGAACACGCCCATCAGGCCGTTGTCCGAGGCTCCGAGCGTCTTCAGGAGCGCGATCTCGCGCGCCTTCTCGACGACGACCATGATCAGGTTTCCGACGATCGAGAACGAGGCCACCAGGATCACGATGCCGAGCACGAGGAACATCGCGATCTTCTCGAGCTTGAGCGCCGAGAACAGGCTGCGATTGAGCTCCTTCCAGTCCTGCACGAGATAGTGCGGGCCGAGGAGGTCGCTGATGCGCTGGACGTATTCGGTGGTCTCGTCCGGCGAGCCGACGCGAACCTCGATGCCGTCGATCGCATCGCCGCGGTCGAGGAAGTCCGCGAGCGAGTCGAGCGTGACGTAGACGTACTTGAGGTCGTACTCGTACATGCCTGTGAAGAAGATCCCCGCGACGCGATAGTCGCGGTTGAACGGAATCGGCGTGCCAGTCGCATCGGGGTTCGCCGGATCGGACAGCGGCGAGACGACGCGAACTTCTTCGCCGGTGTAGAGGTGCGTCTGTTTGACGAGCTCGCGCCCGACGAGGATCCCGGGCAGCGCTTGGGTCCTGCGCGACAGCCCCGGCTGATCGAATGGGATATCGACGACGTGGATCGTCGGATCGACCGAGCCGCTGCCGGCCTCGCTGTAGTCGATCGGTTGGTCCTCGGAGGTCGCGAGATCCGGTGGAGCGGGGTCGACGATCTTTTCTTCGCCGACGAGGTATGCGGCGTCGCCGCCGAACTTTGCCGTGTTCGAGCCCGCCCCGGCGGCGTCGCCCGAACCACTCG
>JAQBQF010000008.1 GCA_028287115.1 Myxococcales bacterium | reverse complement strand
GATGTTGAGCGAGTTCTTCGTCGAGAACAGCGACTGGCGGTCGAGACCTCGTCTGCCGAACAACTCGCGGACGCGCTCTATGGGTGAATTTCTCCGAGCTGGCAACGTCTGGTCGTTTCGGAATACGAATCTATGCTCGACAAGATGACCGAGGTGAAGCCGTCCCCGGAGCGGCTAGGACGTCCCCCGCGTGCGGGATCCGCTGCGCAGCGGATCGTTACACTCCGGCTGACGGATCACGAACTTGCGGCGTGGCGCCGTGCAGCTGGTCGGCAGCCGCTTACGACGTGGGCGCGTGCTCTCGTGAACCGAGAGATCACGAAGGGAAGGTGATTCGAGATGGCTTCGATCTACGACAAGGCTGGGCGCTCGAAGTTGTGGATGCGCGTTCGCGATGAACGTGGCGAGTGGACGGACAAGCCCACTCCGTACTCGGCCTGCCATAGGGGTGATGCCCGCAAGGGCTGCACCGACTGTGCCGCGACGCTGAAGAACGCGAGACGCTTTGCGGATCGCGCGCAGGAGAACATCGACCGCCGAGTTGCCGCGAATCTTCCGCCGAAGCACCTGACGCTCCGGCGCTATTTCGCGCAGTGGCTTCCGACGCGCCGCGAGGCCGACCTCGACTGGCGCCATGACGAAACGCGCATGCGGCTTCACGTCCTGCCTTCGCTCGGCGACATGCTGCTCAGCGACGTCCGTGCAAAGCACGTGGCTGACCTGATCCATCGGCTTCGATCGACGCCGCTCAAGACGACCGGCAAGAAGCCAGGACAGCGCACGGTGCACAACGTCTATGGCGTCCTGTCAGCGCTGTTTCGCGACGCCGTGATCGCTGGCGTGGTCGAGCAGACGCCGTGTGTGCTCGACGCCCGCCAGCTCGGTCCGGTGATCGACAAGGATCCCGAGTGGCGCGATGGCGCGGTGTGCGCGAGAGGTGAGGTCGAGCGGCTGATCTCGGACGAGCGGATCGCAGCAGATCAGCGAGTTCACTATGCGATCGGGTTCTTGGCCGGTCTTCGCCATGGCGAGGTCGCGGCGCTGCGATGGCGCCACTACGACGTCACCGTTGGTCCGCTCGGGAAGCTGATCGTTGCGACGAGCTACTCGACCGAGAAGCGCCGGGCGAAAGGAACGAAGACCAACGTCGTCCGGTACGTGCCGGTGCACCCGACGCTCGCCGCGATCCTGGCCGAGTGGCGCATCGGCGGCTGGGCTCGAATGATGGGCCGTTCTCCAACATCGGACGACCTGATCCTGCCGTTGCCACCGGCCCATCAAGTCCGGCGCAGCGCGGGGCAGCGCGGCGATTCTCACCGCGACTCCGACTACAGCTACAAGCGGTGGTGTCGCGACCTGAAAGCACTCGGCTTGCGCCACCGCCGGGCCCACGACGCCCGCGCGACGTTCGTGACGCTTGCTCTCGACGATGGTGCGGATCCGAACGTGGTCGAGCGACTCACGCACCCGCCCAAGTCGCGCTCGGCCTTTGGGCTCTACAACCGGGGGACGCAGTGGGCGATCGCGTGCCGCGAGGTCTCCAAGCTGAAGGTCGCTCGTCGGAGCACGGCGGCGCTTGCTGCCGCGCTTGCTACCGCAGCCCCACTTACCGTCGACAAACTTCGTGCGAGCGGGGGGACTCGAACCCCCACGCGGTTAAGCGCTGCCACCTAAAGACCGTGTGTCTACCGATTCCACCACGCTCGCGACGGGAGCGCAAATAGCGCTCGTGCTCGCGTCGCCGGTCGACTCGACCCCCACGCGGTTGCCCCATGCTCGCATCCCAGGTCCGAGATGCAAGCCCCCTCGAGCCATACGAAATGCGCGAGCGCGAAACAATCACGCTGCTGATCGATCTACTCGCGCAGACAGGTCACTTCGCCGCGGGGTAGGGCCGCAGCGTCTTGCACGCGTCCATGATCTCGGGCGGGACGGGTGAACCGTTGCTCTCGCACTGCATGGCCATTCCGGCCGACGACTTCGCGAGCGCGGTGATCAGCTTCGTATCGGTGCCGAACTTGTAGGCCCACCACTGCGTCTGGCCGGGCGTGCCTCCGGACTCGACGTCGGTGTGGTCCGGCTTCTTCATCGCATCGCCGTAAATGCCGAGCTGATAGTCGTACGTGAAGGTCGGGTTGGACCACACGAGAACGTCGAAGCGCATCTCCGGGCCTTTGAACTCGAAAGTGGTGCCGGAGTCGTCCTTGTGCGAGGTCTCGAGCGCGTAGCCGGGCGGTAGCTTGACGCAGAACTGCTTCGCCGGATCCGCGTAGTCAGTGCCGCAGCCCTCCTTCGGGACCTCAGCGGTCTTCGAGCTCTGGTCCGCGACGCCCTCCTTCTTCTTGCAACCAACGGTCGCGAACGCAGCGGTAATGATGGCGAACAGCGTAATACGACGGATCATCAGGAATCTCCTCGACGAGTGAAACGTTGTTGTGTCGTTGCCACTAGCAACGTCGGGGCCGACTCCGTCGCGCGCTAACCTGGTGAGCCCTCGTCGCGCGCGCTCGTTCGCGGGTGTCACGTGTCGACACATCGGTGTCGTTTTGCGTCACGGCAGCTCGCGCGATGGCGGCGCCAGCAACCGTGCGCGGGGTTACGTCCCCCGCGGCCAGCTCGGCGTGAACGTGCCGACGACGCTCGGTCCGCGTCAGGAGCAGCTCAGCGCTTCAACGTTCCGTTATCGTGCAGCTCGCGACCGATGCGGCGAATCTCCGTCTCGCCGAGCTCCAGTGCCTGCTCGCTGGTGTGCACCGAGTAGTTACCGAGCACCAGATCGTGCGGATGCTTCGGCGCCGAGCCGATGACGAAGCGCGTGGCCCCTTCGGCGACGAAGTCGATCGATTGCTCCGAACGCTCGAAGATCACCATCTCGCCGGTCGCGATCGGCGATGACGTGCGTAGCGTTCCATCGCTGACGGCGACCCACGCGACGTCGTGTCCTTGCGGCGGCTGATAGGTCCAGCGTTCCCCATCGCTCAGGTTCACCACGAGGTAGGTCATCGGCGGCGTGGCGATCGGGCTCTTCATGCCGCTGTACTCGCCGAGGATCACGCGCACCGGGCCCTGCTCCGGCACCTGATCGGGCATCAGGTGGTGACTGCCGTTGGGGCCATTCTCGAGCTCCGGCGGTAGCGCGACCCAGAGCTGGAACACCTTGATGTAGCCGGGCTCGGCTTGGCCCGTGTGCCACACGCCGTTACCCGCTCGCATGAACTCGACGCTGCCTTTCGGCAGCACGCCATCCCTGCCGGTGGTCTCGGCGATGCGCACGCCACCCTCGAGCATCACGGTGACGGTCGCGATGCCGGAGTGAGGATGCCAGAGGTACTCCATCGGTGTCCTCGGTCCTTCGTCGAACACGGCGAGGTCGAGAAACACGAACGGTTTGACGAGGTGGCCGAAATCGGATGGGCTCATCAATCGCGTGATGGGCCCGCCCCCGCGTCCCTTCGTGCGGTGCGTGATCTGCCGATCTGCTTGCTGAAGCTTGCCCGCCGGCATGATCGCGGCGGCGCTGATGTTCGTCGTCATGAGAGGTGTCCTCCAATGGATCTTATAGATAGGACTGTCCCGGCCGTGACGCCAGTGCGCAAAACCTGGGATGAATGTTCCAAATATGTGAACAATGGGCCATGGACCTCAACGAGATGCTCGTGTTCGCCCGGGTCGTGCAGGCTGGGAGCTTCACGGCCGCGGCGTCCGCGCTCGGGATGCCAAAATCGACGGTGAGCAGGAAGGTCTCCGAGCTCGAGGAGCGACTGGATGCACGGCTTCTCCAGCGCACCACCCGCAAGTTGAGCCTGACCGACGTGGGCCGGACCTACTACGAGTACTGCGCGCGGATCGCGGGCGAAGTCGAAGACGCCGAGCGCGCGGTGAGTAGCCTCTCGGGCGCTCCGCGCGGTCTCTTGCGCGTGACCGCGGGGCTCAACTCCGCATGGCTCGGCGACATCGTGAGCAGCTTTCTCAAGCGCTACCCCGAGGTCCAGGTCGAGATGATGTGCACGGGGCGCGCGGTCGATCTCGTCGAGGAACGCTTCGACGTCGGCATTCGAGCCGGCACCCTCGCCGACTCGACGCTGATCGCGAGGAGTCTTGGTCACGTGAGCTGGTTTCTCGTCGCGACACCGGCGTACCTCAAGAAACGTGGACGTCCGAAATCGCCGGACGACTTGCAGGAGCACGATTGCCTGATGTTCGGCGCGGGCTCGACGACCGTCACGTTGCGTCTGGACCATGGCGAACAGGCCGCGCAGGTGGCGGTGCCCGCGCGCTTGCTGGTCAACGACATGGACGTCCTTTACGCGGCGGCGATCGCGGGTCTGGGCATCGCGCTACTTCCCGGGTTTCGCTGCGCCGACGATCTCCGCGCACGCAGACTGGATCGCGTGCTCCGCGAGTGGAGCTCGCCATCGACACCGGTGCACGTCGTGTATCCGACCGCGCGACACCTGTCTCCCAAGGTGAAGAGCTTCGTCGAGCATCTCCAGGAACGCTTGACGCCGTCGCCATGGGAGCTCGGACCGGTGCCCTGATTTGCGCGACCGAGCGAGCACCGTCGCAGCCGCGACTTGACAGGCGATCGCGAGATCATGTCCGATCCTATTTGCTGGCAGCTCTCGTCGCCGACGAAAGCTTCGCGATGGGCGTGATAGAATCCAGCTGAAGAGGCGTGCTAGCTCAAACTCGCGCACTGTTCGTGCAGCCGCACCTCGACGATGTCGCATTCGCGTGCGGCGGGCGCGTCGCTCGTGCTGCGGATGAGGGCGAGCATCCGGTGGTCGTCGGTGTATTCACCGGACCGCCCAATCCAGGTCCGCTCGGCGCGAACCTGGTCGAGCTCCACACCAAGTGGGGCCTCGGCGATGACGCGTGGCTGGCGCGGCGCCACGAGGATGAGCGGGCGTGCGCGATCCTCGGCGCGGTTCCACGGTGGCTGCCGTTTCAAGATGCGCCGTACCGTGGCTACTCGACGTTTGCCTCGATCTTCGACCCGATCTCCGAGGACGATCCGCTGATCAGCCAGATCGCGAACGAGCTCGTCGCGATCTGGCAACAGTCGCAGACCGCCGTCGTGCACATGCCGCTCGGCATCGGCGCCCACATCGATCACCAGCTCTGTCACGCGGCCGGTCGCGTGCTCGAAGCCGAGGGCGTGCCGGTGCGGTACTACGAAGACTTCCCCTACGCGGCACTGCCGGGGCTCGTCAGTGCGCGGTTGACCAAGCTGCGCGATGCGTTCGTTCCGGAGCTCGTCGACATCACTGCGTGGATCGAGCGCCGCGTGCAAGCGGCCGAGTCGTACGTCTCGCAAGTCAAAGGACTGTTCACGCCGACGAGCCTGATCGGCGGAACCGCGGATCAGGTGATGCGTCGCCACGCCGGTGCGCTCGCCGGCGGGTTGTCCGGATACATCGAGCGCGGGCCGCGGTTCGCCGAGTGCTTCTACCGCCGGAGCTCTCATGGCGGATAAGGCCGCCGCGCCCGCGGGTGAGATCGCCGACGCGCCGAACAACATCTTGTTCCGGTTCGTCACGTTCTTTTTTCTGTTCGGCTGCCTCGGCGGCATCATCACCGTCTACCTCCCGCCGTACATCAAGAGCCTCGGCTTCTCGAGTCATCGGTTCGGTCAGTTGATGGCGATCCCACCGCTGCTCACCTGCTTCGTGCCGCTGATCTGGGCGCAGCTCGGCGATCGCTTCGGAATCCGCCTCCGGCTCGTCCAGCTGATGTTGTTTGGCCTGGTCGCGACCTTCACGGCATTTCACTTCGCGGTGAGCGGCCTCGCGATCGCCGCCGCGTTGATCGGCATGGCGGTGTTTCGCGCCGGGGTGATGCCGCTGGCCGATGCGCTCGCGCTGTCGAACCTGAGCTCGCGCCAGTACGTCGGCATCATCGTCGCGAACAGCTTGTCGTGGATCGTGGCGACGACGTTGTTCGCGTATCTCGCATCGGAGCTCCCCTCCGTCGATCACTGGGCGGTCCGGATCACGCACCTCATGATCGCCGTCACCGCCGTGTATTCGCTCGTGCTCGTCGCGAAGGTGCAGCCTGTCGCGGATCGCCCGAAGCTCGACGATGGCATCGCGCTGCTTCGCGATCGCCGGATTCAGTTGTTCCTGGTCTCGCTGATGATCTACTGGACGAGCATGGGTCCGTTCGAGACCTTGCTCGCGATCCACACGACCGAGATGGGATATGGCGCGAGTGCGGCCGGCTATGCGTTCAGCCTCGCGGTGCTCGCCGAGGTGCTGGTCCTGAGCTTCGCGAAGCGATTCGGCTTCGATCTGATCAACATGCCGAAGGTCGATCCCGCTCGCGCTCGCCACATGATGGCGATCGTGATGGGCGCCACGGCGGTGCGCTGGTTCTTGTCGTCGATCGCGCCGAACTTGCCCTGCTTCCTCGCACTTCAGCTGATCCACGGGCTTTCGTTCGGCGCGTTCATCTTGCTCGCGATCGGAAACCTGCGCGTCCTCGTGCCAGAGGGCCTGCGGGCGACCGGCCAGGCCCTGTTATTCAGCGCGATGGGCGGCATCGGCGGCGTCCTCGGTTCGTTGCTCGCCGGTGCGATGCACGAGCTCGGCGGCAGTCAGCTCGCGTTTCAAGTCGGTGGCGGGGTCGTGGTCGTTGCACTCGTGTTCACCCACATCGCGTCGCGATTCGACGGCGCGCGTGCCGCGTAAAGGCGATAGAATGACAACCGTGAGCTCCACGTCGCGTTTTGGATCCCACATCAGCTCGGTGACGCTCGACGCCGCAAAGCGCAAGGCGTACGAGCGAGACGGCTACGTCAACATCGGCACGGTCCTCACACGGTCCGGGATCGAGCTGATGCAGAGCGAGTTCAAGCGCGTGTGGGAAGACGGCCACAAGACATACGATCCGACCGTCGGGCCGCTGCAAGATCACCTGCAGTACATGCCGCATCTCGCCGCGCCCGCCGCGTTCTTGCGCTGGTTCTACTTCAACGGACCGCTCGTCGATGTTGTCGACTCGCTGATCGGCCCGAACATCAAGGGCGTCGGCAGTCAGCTCTCGAACAAGCAGAAGCGCACCGCGCTGCCCGTCGCATGGCACCAGGACAACACGTACGGCGAGCTGTCGCCGGATAACGCGATCTCGGTGATCGTGCCGCTCGTCGACATCGACGAGCAAAACGGTTGTCTGTGGATGATTCCGGGCAGCCACCTCGAAGGCTTGGTGCCCGTGCCCGGCAAAGTGACCGACGAGGTCAAGCGCACGCGCGGTCAGTTCGATCTCGGTGTCGACGATCGCAGAGGCGTGCCGCTGCCGATGCGCGCCGGCGAGGCCGTGATCTTTCACGCGCTCACGCTCCACAAGTCGATGCACAACCACACCGACGAAGATCGCCTGTGTCTGTTCATGCGCTACGCCGACGCCGATGCGGTCGAGGTCTACAACGACGGCCGCCCTCGGATCGGCAAGCTGCTCCGCGGCACCTCGCGATTTCGCGAGGTCGTGTCCGCCGAGCTGACCCTCGACTAATGCGGATTCTTCAGGCAGCGAACTTCCCGTACTTCCGGACGGGCGGCGGCTTCGTGACGACGCGGACGCTGCTCCGGCAGCTCGCGAAGGCAGGCCACGCCTGTATCTACGTCGGGACCACGCGGAGCTGGACGGTCTCGGGCGCCGAGGCCGACACCGAAGCCGAGAGCCTGCAACAACTTCGCGATAACGGCGTGACCGTCGATCTGACGCGGTACCCGATCATGTTTCGCGATCAGGGCGTCGAGGTTCATCTGCTACGCACCGAGGAGGACATGGCGCGTCACCTCGAGGCGACCGCGAAGACGTTCTTGCCGGACTGGGGCGTCCTGGGACTGCACGGGTTCCCCTCGACGGTGAACGTGATGACGTCGGCGTTGCCGCTGCGCCAGATCATCATCTGCTGCCTCGCGACGATCGGCGCGCCGTTCGGCCCGGATCGAATCGACGATGGTTCGATGTTGGCGAAAGTCCTTCCCACCGTCGGTGGCACGTTTGCCCCGAGTCATTATGTTCGGCGGTACTTCGAAGAGTGGGGCGGCGTCAGCCCGCGTGTTCTGTACTTGCCGCTCTACGGACCGGGCCCGTTTCGCAAGTGCAACGACCCGGACGGCTACGTGCTGATGATCAATCCGTCGCCGATCAAAGGCGTCAGCGTGTTTACGGGACTCGCCGAGGCAATGCCCGACGTGCGCTTTGCCGCGGTGCGATCGTGGGACACCAGGCCCGAGGTCGTCGCGCGGCTGTCCGCGCTTCCCAACGTGACGTTGCTCGAAGGCCGCCCGCACGAGCGGATGGACGAGATCTATTCGCGCGCGCGGATCCTGCTCGCGCCATCGATCGTGCATGAAGCATTTGGCCTGGTTGTCGTCGAAGCGATGTTGCGTGGCGTTCCGGTGCTCGGTGCGAGCCACGCCGGGATCCCGGAGTCGAAGCTCGGCGTGCCGTACTTGTTGCCGCTGACTCCGCTCGAGCCGTACGCCGGTCCGGGCAAGCCGCGCGAGATTCCGCCGCAGGACCTCGCGCCGTGGCAAGCGACGATCGAACGCCTGGTCGCTGACCCCGTGCACTACGCGGAGCTCTCGGTTCAATCGTACGAGCGCGCGAACGAGTTCGTCGCGGAATTGCCCGAGACGATGTTCGCCGACTATCTCGCGTCGCTCGCGTGACCGAGGTGCCGCGCGTCGTTGAGCGCGCGCACGAGGACCGGGCGGCCCGGATGCAGCTCGAGCCGGTGCACCGCGCAATGATCGGTGAAGAATCCGATCGTGGTGACCTCGGGTGCGATCGACAGGAGCGTTCGCAGCATCACGTTGAGCGTGAACGCGTGCGAGATCAGGAGGACGCGACCACCGGTCAACGCGGTGAATTGATCGAGCAACGGCACGACGCGCGCACGCACGTCACTCGCGTTCTCGCCGCCGGGCGCGCGTGCCTCCGGATCACGGCGCACGACCAGCGCATCGAAGACCGCTGCGTAACGAAGCTGCGCGTCGGCGTAGGTCAAACCGGTGAGCTCGCCGGCGGAGCGCTCGCGCAGCGCCGTGGTCGTGTGAGTGGTCAGCCCGGTCGCTTCGGCGACCACCGCCGCCGTCTCGCTCGCGCGGACAAGATCGCTCGAATAGATCGCCGTGGGCTTCACTTCGCCGACGATCATCGCGGCGAGCCGTGCGGCTTGCCGGCGACCTTCCGCCGTGAGCGGGGTCGCGTCGTGGCCGTTGAACCGGTTCTCGACGTTCGATTGGCTCTCGCCGTGGCGCGCGAGGATCAGCTCGACCATCGGTGCGCCACTCACGCTCGAGGCGCCGCCGGCTGGAAGCGATCCTGGAGCACGCACACGCTGAGGATCGCGTTGAGGACCGTGTTCGCGCCGCGCGCAGCTTCGGGTGTCGCATGGACGCGATCGAGGAGCGCGAGCACCCTATCGGGATCGTAGAACGGTTGCGCCTTCAGCAGCGGACCGCGCAACGTGTCCTGGACGAGGAGCTGGAACCGCGTCATCTCGGTCCTGGCGTACGGCGGAGCGAGGAACGTGTGCTTCTGTCGCGTGTAGATCGTGTCGGTGACGAACGGCTTGACCGCTTCACGCAGCACGAACTTCTCGACCATGTCGCGAATCTTGAGATCGACCGGCAGCGTCGCCGCGAGCTCCGCGACCGGATGGTCGAGAAACGGCAGGCGACCCTCGACGGAGTGCGCCATCTCCATGCGATCGCCGAGCCGGCCGAGCATCCGATTCGGCAGACACGCCTTGCTCCACAAATACAGCGATTGGTTCAGCGGATCGCGCCCTTGCAGCTGAGTCGGATCGATCCGGTCGAGCATCACGCGGTACGGATCACGATCGCGATACGGCGCGATGTAGTCCGCGGTGAACAGCGCACGCGTCGCGGCGGCGTGCTTCGAGAACGCACCGAACCAGCTCGGCACGAAGCCGAGGGTGCGCTTGACCGAGTCCGGAACCGGCGCGTCGTCGTCGCCGAGCAGCATGTTGCGGACGAGCGGGTTGCGAGCCTCGAGCGCGGCGACCAGCTCCGCGCGTTCCGCGGGTGTTTTCGTGCCGGCGTAGAGCGCCATGTCGCGGCGGAAGTGTGGATAGCCCGCGAACAGCTCGTCCGATCCTTCGCCCGAGAGGACGACCTTGTAGCCGTGCTCGCGCACGAGCCCGCTCAGCAGAAATTTCGCGACGGTGTTGTTATCGAACACCAGATCTTCGCAGTGGAACACCGAGTCGGCGAACGAGTCCGTGATGCGTTCGCCGGTGACCGTGAGCGTCTCGAACGTCGCGCCAACGCGCTTCGCCATCTCGCGAGCGATCGCCGTCTCGTCGTAGTCGGGTGACTCGAACCCGACCGTGAAGGCGTGAAGGCTCGAGCGATGCCGCGCGGCGAGCCCGAGGATCGAGCACGAGTCGATCCCGCCGCTGAGATAGAAGCCGACCGGGACGTCCGCCCGCAGCCGCACTCGTACGGCGTCGTCGAGCCGATCGCGCAACCTCTCGGCGTATTCGTTGTCGGACAGCCGCGCTCCCATCTCGTCGCTGCGCGGATATTCAAAGTCCCAGTAGCGCACGAGCTGGATGCGACCGGCCGTCGCGATGAGCACGTGACCCGGCGGGACTTGATACACGCCGTCGAACAACGAGCGGTCTTGATCGTAGCTGACGTGATTATTCTGGAAGAACGACTCGCCGTCCCACCGTGCGGGTACCCCGGCGGCGAACAAGGCCTTCGCCTCCGACGCCAGATACAGGATCCCGCCGTGCTCCGCGTAGTAGAGCGGCTTCGCGCCGAACCGATCGCGTGCGGCGATCAGCATCTGGTTCGCTTCGTCCCACAGCACGAACGCGAATTCGCCGCGGAGCTCGGTCATGCACGCGGTGCCGCGGTCCTCGTACAGATGGAGCGCGATCTCGCTGTCGGAGCGAGTCCGCAGGTGATGACCGCGGCTTACCAGCTCGCGTTGGATTCGCTCGTAGTCGTAGAACTCTCCGTTCGCGACGATGTGGAGCGTGCCGTCCTCGTTGGCGATCGGCTGATCGCCGGTCTCGAGGTCGATGATGCTGAGCCGCGCGTGACCGAAGCCAACGCGTCCGTGCGGCGCGACCCAGTGGCGCTGGCCATCTGGACCGCGGTGGTGAAGCGCGCGGTTCGCTCGATCGATCGCCGCGGCGGACACGCGTGCGTCGGCTGCGCGAGCGAACAGCGCAACGATGCCACACACGTTGTCCATTGTGGTTGATCGCCGAAACGCTTGTCAATGTGCGAGCGCCCGGTGCTACGATCGACGCGATGCGTGACGAGGCCGTTCGAGCATTCTCGGCCGCGCTCGCCGCTCCTCGCGCGACGCAGGACGAGCTCCTTCGCTCGATCCTCGAAGCAAACCGGCTCACCGCGTACGGGCGCCATCACGACTTCGCGTCGATCACGGACGTCGCGACGTATCGGTCGCGCGTGCCGTTCGTGCGCTTCCCCGAGCTCTCGCCGTGGGTCGATCGCATGCTCGCCGGAGAACCCGACGTCCTCCTCGCGGGCCAGCCGATCTTCTTCGGACGCACGAGCGGGACGACCGGCCGACCGAAGCACGTGGGCTATCCGAGCGCGGTGTCTCGCGAGTACGTCGCCGCGTACGCCCCGATGGCAAGCGCGCTCGAAGCCGCGGAGTCCGGTGCGTCTCGCGAAGTGCTGTTCGTTACCGGCACGTTCGCCGAGGCGCGCACGGCGCACGGAATTCCGATCGGCTCTGCGAGCGGGTTCGTGCGGAACCTCGACGTGTTCCGCGACGAGTCCTACTTTCACATCGCACCTGAAGAGGTGTTCGAGCTGACCGACACCGACGCGCGCTATTACTTGCTGCTGCGGCTCGCGCTCGAGCGACCGCTGCGTACGATCGGCGCGCTCAATCCCAGTAGCGTGATCCTGCTGTTCAAGAAGGCGCGCGAGTACGGCGCGGCGCTCGCCGACGATCTCGCACGCGGATCGATCGAAGCAGGGCCGGAAGGCGCACGCGCGCTCGCGGCGCGCTTGGGACTCCAGCTCTCGCCGCGGCCCGACGTCGCCGAACGCATGACACGCGCGCTCGCCGACGGGCGGTTTCAACCCGAGGTTGCGTGGCCGACCTTGCGCGTGCTGCAAACCTGGAAGGGCGGTGCGAGCCGGCACTACTTCAGCGCGCTGACCGCGAGCTGCCCGAACGCTCGCGTGTGGCCCGCGCTCAGCGGCTCGACTGAAGGCTTGCTCCTCGTCCCGCTCCGCGAGGCCTGGACCGGCGGCGTGCCGGCGCTGTGCTCGACGGTGATCGAGGCGATGCCGGCCGAGGTCGAACCGTGTGCGGAAGCAATCCTGCCATTCGAAGCGCTCGAAGAGGGCCGCGGGTATCGCTTCGCGATCACGAACCGCCGGGGGCTCTACCGCTACGTGATGGACGACGTGTTCGTTGTGGCGGAGCGGCATGCAGGCGTGCCGGTGCTGCACTTCTCGCATCGCCTGGGGGCCGGGTCATCGCTGACCGGCGAGAAGCTGACCGAGGCTGATGTGATCGCGGGCGCAAATGCGGCGCTCGAGCTCGTGCAGGCGGTCGATTTCCAGGTCGCTCCCGAGTGGGACGACCCTCCGCGCTACGTCTTGCTGGTCGAGCTCTCCGCTGTTGCAAGCGATGCGGCCCTCGAGGAGGCGCTACGTCGGTTCGAGGTCGCGATGGCAGCGAGCAATGTCGAATACGCGGCCAAGCGATCGTCCGGTCGACTCGCGGCACCGACGCTGCTGGTGCTCCGTGCAGGCAGCTTCGATCGACTTCGTCGCGAGCTGTCGACCGGAAAAGGGAAATCAGACGCGCAGGTCAAGATCGCGCGACTTGGAGGCGAGCTCGTCGATCGCGACAAGCTGGATCTCCTGCACGCTGTCGCCTGGCCCGTCTAGGTGTTCGAAAATGGCCACGCCGGATTCGCGGCACCGGCGAACATCCGGTCCCACCAGGCCCGGATCCGCTCCGGTGTGATGTCGAAGATGTTGTCGCCTTCGACCCTCACTTCGATCAGCGATGGCTTGCGCCGTTCGAGCGCGGTCTTGACCGCCGCGGCTGCGGTCTTGGCGTCGGTGGCCTGATAAGCGTCACAGCCACACGCGCGTGCGGCGGCGACAAAGTCGATCTGCGGCAGCGCGCAACCGAAAGACTCGGTCTGATACCGCTCCATCCGATCGCTGACCTGCTTGTAACCACCGTTATTGCAGACGACGACGATGAGCGGCAGCTGATAATGCGCGGCGACCGCGAGCTCGCTGAGATGTACGAGCAAGCCGCCGTCACCGATCACGCATAGGACGGGCTCGTTTGGCCGCGCGAGCTGGACACCGATGGCAAGTGGCAACCCCGATCCCATCGGCGCGATGCTGTACAGCGAGAAGAAGCCATCGGCCGCGTAGACCGGAAAGTATTTCTTCAGGTACTGGAGCGTGAGGCCGGAATCGCCGGTGACGATCGTCTCGCGCGGTAGCACCTCTCGCAGCGCCGCGAGCACGGCAGGCGTGCTCGTCTGCGAGTGGCCCTCGAGCTTCGTGTAGACCTGATGCCGAGCACGGAGCTCGCGGACGCGCTCGACGCTACCGCGCTTCACAGGCGCGCCACACGCGGCGCGAAGATCGCGAGCGACGACGGCCAAGCTGCTCTGGATCCCGAGACGCAGCGGCAGGTTTCGTCCTGGCTCTTCGACGATCTCGTCGATGTGGACGAGGTTTGGAAAGCACGTCGCGTCGAAGTCGAGCGTGGTCTGGCTCGACATCCGAGTGCCGAGCGCGATCACGAGGTCGGCTGCCCGAAAATACTCCTCTGCAGACTCGTGGCCACAACTGCCCAAGATGCCGAGGGAGAGCGGGTGATCTTCGGGAATCGCGCCCTTGGCGAAATCGACCGTTGCACACGGAATGTCCTGGTCTTCGCACAGTGCCAACAGATCCGCCGCGGCTCCGCGGTGAACGGCGCGACCGCCGACGAGCAGGGCAGGGCGCTGAGCCGCGCGCAGCAAGCCAGCGAGCTCGGCGATGCCGGCGCGATCGGTTGGCGTCGATGTCGATCGGTACTGCTCGGGTGCGAGATCGTCATGAGCGATCCGCTGTCCCCATAGATCGGCCGCGACTTCGAGCACGGCCGTCGACCGCCTGCCAAATACGGCCGCGAACGATCGCCGCGTGCAGCGGATCATCGACTCCGCCGTCGGCGGCCGGTACTGCACTGCCGACGCGGTTCGAAACATGTCGAGCTGATCGATTCCGAACGTCCCGCCGGTCGCCTCTTGGTGAGCCTCGCCCGCGTAGAAGTTCGTCGGTGATTGCGTCGCGAGCAGCAGCAGCGGCACCGAATCCATGAACGCCGCTGCGATGCCGGTGACCGCGTTCGTCACGCCCGGTCCCGCCTGCGTATAGACGACGCCGAGCTTGCGTCCCGCCATCGCATATCCGGCCGCGGCGAACCCGGCCGCACCTTCATGCAAGTTGGTGATGACCCTGAGGCCAGCGCGGCGCATCGCGTCGAGGAAGGGGCTCAAGTAGCCACCCGCCACGCCAAACGCTGTATCCACGCCTTCGCGAATCAGGCAGCGTACGAACGCTTCCGCGCCGGTGACGGACGGTGGATCGGGCTTCGGCATGCGCGACCACTAACACGAGCGCACTCCCACCATTACGCGACGTCCGGATCTATTTGGTGCGTCGTGAGAGAAAATGTTAGCGGGCCGGGTGGTCTGATCAAGTGAACCATCGTCGCCCGCCTGTTGCGAAATCTTCGTAGCGGGCCGAGCGCGATACGACCGGCCCGTCGATCTGGCGCGCGCGATCGGCGCCGTCGCATCCTGATTCAGGAAGCCGCGGCGTCGCTCTTCGGCAGCTCGGCGATCAGTGCCTCGGTGGTCAGCATCAGCGATGCGACCGAAGCTGCATTCTGCAGCGCGACGCGGACGACCTTCGTCGGATCGATGACGCCCGCCTTGACGAGATCCTCGTACACACCCGTCGCTGCGTTGTAGCCGAAGGCACCGGTGCCCAGCGCCACCGCATTGACGACCACGGCGCCCTCCATCCCGCTGTTCTGCGAGATCTGTCGCAGTGGTTCCTCGAGTGCGCGCCGGATGATGTTGACGCCGTAGCGCCGGTCATCTTCGAACTTCAAGGAGCCGAGTGCCGCGGCACATCGGATCAGCGCGACGCCGCCGCCGGGAACGATACCCTCTTCGACGGCCGCTCGCGTCGCGTGCATCGCATCCTCGACCCGCGCCTTCTTCTCTTTCATCTCGACTTCGGTCGCCGCGCCGACCTTGATCACCGCGACGCCGCCGACGAGCTTCGCGAGACGCTCCTGCAGCTTGTCGCGATCGTATTCCGAGGTCGTGTCCTCGATCTCGCGGCGGATCGCCTTCACGCGGCCGTCGATCGCTTCCTTGTTGCCGCCGCCCTCGATGATCGTCGTGTTGTCCTTGTCGATCGTGATGCGCTTGGCGCGCCCGAGATCGGCGAGTGTCAGGTTCTCGAGCTTCTCGCCGAGATCCTCCGTGATCGCCTTGCCGCCGGTCAGCGCTGCGAGATCCTGGAGGACCGCCTTGCGGCGATCGCCGAACCCCGGCGCCTTGACCGCGCAGATCTGAAGCGTGCCACGTAGCTTGTTGACGACGAGGGTCGCGAGCGCCTCGCCATCGACGTCTTCGGCGACGATCAGGAGCGGCTTGCCCTCCTTCGCGACCTGTTCGAGCAGCGGCAGCATCTCGCGCATGCTCCCGAGCCGCTTCTCGTGAATGAGCACGTAGGCATCGGCGAACACGACTTCCATGCGCTCCGCGTCCGTCACGAAGTAGGCAGAGAGATAGCCGCGGTCGAACTGCATGCCTTCGACGACTTCGAGGGTCGTGTCCATCGTCTTGGCTTCCTCGACGGTGATCACACCTTCTTTGCCGACCTTCGCCATCGCCTCGGCGATCAGGGTGCCGATCGTCTCGTCACCGTTCGCGCTGATGATCCCGACCTGAGCGATCTCTGCCTTGTCCTTCGTCGGCTTCGACAGCTTCTTCAGCTCGGCAACGACGGTCGCCACGGCGGCATCGATGCCGCGCTTGATGTCCATCGGGTTGGCACCTGCGGTCACGAGCTTCGCGCCCTCGGTGTAGATCGCCTGCGCGAGGACCGTGGCCGTGGTCGTGCCGTCGCCGGCGACATCGGAGGTCTTCGACGCGACTTCCTTCACCATCTGCGCGCCCATGTTCTCGAACCGGTTCTCGAGCTCGATCTCCTTGGCGACGGTGACGCCGTCCTTGGTGATCGTCGGAGCGCCCCATGACTTCTCGATCACGACATTGCGACCGCGCGGTCCGAGGGTGACCTTGACGGCATTGGCCAAGATGTTGAGCCCGTTCGCGATGTGCTGGCGAGCGTTGGTGTCGAATAGGATTTGTTTTGCACTCATGGACTTATTCCTCGAACACACCGAGGACATCGTCTTCGGTGAGAATGATGTGGTCGTTGCCGTCGATCTTCACTTCGGAGCCCGTGTATTTGCCGATCAGGATCTTGTCGCCCTCCTTGACGGTAAGCGGCTGGAGCTTGCCGTTGTCGAGCCGCTTGCCGGCGCCGACGGCGACGACCACTGCCTCGAGCGGTTTCTCCTTCGCGTTATCGGGAATGAACAAGCCACCGGTCGTCTTGGCGACCTCGGTAACGCGCTTGGCAACGAGGCGATCGTGGAGTGGTCGAATCTTCATGAGTGGTTCTGGAACTTTCAGGTCGGCAAACGATGCGCATGCGGCGCACCTCGGGCGTGCCTGCGTCTTGCGCAGGCTCCAGCGCGAGCTCCTCGACGAGCTTGCCCGGATCTAGTGCAGCCTTAGCACGGTCCCAACGATCCGCGCGGAAAGAATGCGATTTCCCAACGAATTCGCCGGAGCTCCTCCTCCCTAGACACCTGTTGGACGTCGCGGCCCGCAGCTGACAGCGAGCGCGTCCAGGGTACGATCGTGCCGTGTCGCTACGGATGATCCCCACGATGCTGCACAGCATCGACGACAAGGGACAGATCGAAGACGTAAGTGACGTCTGGCTGGCAAAGCTCGGTTACACCTGGGACGAGGTCATCGGGCGGCCATCGACGAACTTCCTCAGCGAAGAGAGTGCGCAGTACGCGCACGAGATCGTGTTGCCGGCGTTCTTCGTCGCCGGCGTGTGCCACGTCGAATACGAGATGCGGCGCAAGGATGGCACGTTGATGCCGGTGCGGCTGCACGGCGTCGCCGTGAGGAACGAGACCGGCGCGTTCTTGCGATCGATTGCGGTGATCGAGGATCTGTCGGAGCAACGCGCGCTCGAGCGCAAGGTCTGGGACGCGCAGAAGCTCGACACGCTTGGACTGATGGCAGGCAACCTCGCGCATGATTTCAACAACCTGCTCGCGAGTGTCGTCGGCAATGCAGAGCGCGCGCAGCGCTATGCCGGTCATCTCCCGGCGGCTGCGAGTGCGATCGACGACATCCTGGTCGCGGCGTCACGAGCCGCAGATCTGTGCCGCGAGCTGCTCGCGTATTCGGGGCGCGGGCAGTTCCAGATCGAGAACATCGATCTCAACAGCCTCGTGGTGGAGATGGTCAAGGTTCTCGAGGTCAACGTCGGTAATCGCGCCACCGTCGTACTCGACTTTGCTCGCCCGGCTCCGTACATCGAGGTCGATGCCACGCAGGTCCGACAGATCCTGATGAATCTCGTCATCAACGCGGCCGAAGCGATGGGAAGTCACACCGGTACCATCACGATCCGGACGTCCGTGCGCGATCTCGACCACACGACCATCGCGGCGAGCGCGCGACCCGAGGTGCGGCCCGGTCGCTATGCGTGTCTCGAGGTCTCCGACGACGGATCGGGAATGCAACCGGCCGTGATCGCGAGCATCTTTGATCCGTTTTTCACGACGAAGGAGACCGGCCGCGGTCTCGGCCTCGCCGCGGTCCAAGGAATCATCCGCGGACATCACGGAACGCTGGTGGTCGAGAGCCAGCCGGGACGCGTCACGACGTTCACGGTCTTTCTGCCGCTCGCCGAGGCACGAGAGGTCGTCGTGAAGCGGGCCACGTCGATCAGCGACGGACGAGGCACCGTGTTGGTCGTCGACGATAACGATCTGCTGCGAAGAACGCTCGCGACGCAGCTCGAAGACGCGGGTTATCGCGTGCTGGTTGCCGGATCTGGAACCGAGGCGATCGAGATCGCTCGAGCGTCCTCGATCAACGCATTCCTGATCGACGTCACGATGCCGGGCGTCAGTGGTCCCGAGCTCGCCGTGCGTCTTCATGATCTGAGCCCGGACGCGCGGTTCGTGTTGATGAGCGGCTACAACAACGTCGATATGGCGACGACGGTGCCGACCCGATTTGTCCAGAAGCCGTTCACGGAAGAGGAGCTGCTGCGCGCGCTCGATCAGAAGTGATTCGACGTACAACGTCGTCGTAATGCCGACGGAGACCGCCGCAGCGGCGTCGGCGTGTCCGTTGCAGCAGCAAGGCTCATGAGGCGGCTGCGAGCATCGACACATCTAGGATTGATCGTGCTTGTCGCCGGGCTTGCCGCCTGCGAACAGCGACAGCCACCCGTCGACCGAAGACCCACGCCGGCGAGTCCCTCGCGATCGGCTGTGCTGTTGCCGTGTGGGCGCTCGATCGCCGATGTCGCGGAACAAGTTACTCCGAGCGTCGTCAGCGTCGTGTCGGTGAAAGCCGGGCAGCTCGGTCAGCACGAGTACAGCGTCGGCTCCGGTGTGATCCTGTCGTCGGATGGCGTAGTCATCACGAACAGTCACGTCGTCGATCAGGCCGCCAAGATCGCAGTCGGGCTCAAGGACGGGCGCGCACTTGAAGGAAGGTTGGTAGGCGCCGACCCGAAAAGTGACATCGCGCTGGTTCGCATCGACTCCAAGAACTTGAAGCCGATCGCAATCGCCGATTCTTCGAAGCTCCGGATCGGCGACGTCGTGATCGCGGTCGGAAATCCATTCGGGATCGGCCAGACCGTCACGATGGGCATTGTCAGCGCCGTGAGCCGAGTCGACCTCGGGATCACCGACTACGACGATTTCATCCAGACCGATGCTGCGATCAATCCCGGGAGCTCCGGCGGTGCGCTCGTCAACATGGACGGCGAGTTGATCGGGATCAACACCGCGATCGTCTCGAGGAATGGTGCCTACCAAGGCATCGCCTTTGCGATCCCGAGCCGCATGGCGATCCAGATCAAGAATGCGCTCCTCGAGCACGGCAAGGTGATCCGAGGTTGGCTCGGCGTGGCGGTCGAGGACGTCACGTACGAGCACGCGCAGTCGCTCCACCTCGAGCGGGGCGTGCTGGTCGCGTCGGTGACGCCGAACGGCCCGGCGGCCAAGGCGGGTCTCGAGCAAGGAGACGTCATCACCGCGATCGACGGCGTCGAGATGCGCGATGCAGGGCAAGTCCGCAACCTCGTTGCGATGACGGCGACCGGCAAGACGGTGCAGGTCGACCTTCGACGTAACGGCAAGCCGACTTCGGTTGCAGTCAGTCTCGCGGAGCAGCCGGACGATCTCCGCACGGCGAGCCCGTTCGATAGAGACGCCGCCGATCCGGAGCGACCGTCAGCGACATCGCTGTAAGAGGACTAGGCCTCGCTCGGCTGCCAGCGCGAGAACAGCCTCGCTAGCAAACCCGGGCGGCGATAGCCCTCGTCGAGATCGGCGAATGACTCGACCTGCGCGGGCTCGACCTGGGTGGCGCCGGCCCGGAAGAACTCTTCTTCCGCTTCGGTGAAGTGAGTGGCCTTGGCCGAGTTGATCTTCTGTGCACGTACACGCGCTTTGCGGCGATTCCTTCCCATCGAGGCGAAAGCTAGCGAATCGATCATCCCTCGTCGCTGTGAGTCTTCTCGCACAACGCCGCATCGAAAGATCACCGAGCCGCAGCATGCGCGACACTCATTTCGGCGCGCGACTTCGTAACGAACGATACGGCGCCGATCGCGCGCAAGCGTCACGGTTGTTCGAGATCGCCGAGCGACCGTGTCTGATGCGCTCGCAGCAAAGTCACGCGACTGCATCAGCGACCACGGCCCTCGTAGATCGCTCCGTTCCCGAAATCGACGATGAACGCGACGACACCAGGAACGATCAGAAACAGGCACCAGAAGCCGTCCATGATGGCCACGCCGGTATCGACATGGCCGCCCGTCTGACCTCTACGCTCGGGATAGAGGAGCGTTCCGCAGCCTGCGACTTGTAGACCGAGCGCGGCGGTGAGGAGGAGGGACAGCGCCTTGGAGTGTTTTGACATGATCGTTCTTTTGGGACCACGGTCATGTCAGCAACGCGTGTGCCACCTACACGCGGCTTCGCGACGGCTTCGGCGAGGCCGACCAAGAATGCCTTTGCTCCACCCGTCGGTGTCACGCTTGCCGGCTCGCGATCGTTTACTGTCCGGCACATGCGAACGACCTTGATGATCTGCCTGCTCGCCGGCGCCGCTTGCAAAGATGACAAGCCGGCACCGGCACCGGCGCCCGATCCAACCCCGGTGGAACCAACGCCCGCGGCGAAGCCGTTACCGCCAAAACCCAAGCACCTGACCGAGGCCGAGCTCGGCACGTGTCACCTCACCGCGAGCGGCGCCGTCACCGCCGATCAAACGACGCCGGGTGGGCGCGCGGCGGCGAACATCAGCTACTGGATGAGCGAGGCGGATCAGAAGAAGATGATGGGCGTCGACGGCTTCGTCATCAACTGCATCGGTTCCGACATTCGCTTCCAGCTCGTCCCGGGGGGCGGCAAGAAAGACGGCATGCCGTTCAAGCCGAAGAAGTACGACTTCGAGAAGGGCAAGGGCGATGCAAACCTGATGATCGCGTTCGGCAAGACCACGCTTGCCACGCCGAGCGGATCGATCGACATCACGTCTTTCGATTCGCATCACATCGCCGGCTCGATCGAGCTCGCGGGCAAGCTGACGCCGGGCGGCGGCGACGAGAAGCTCACCGGCAACTTCGATCTCGCGTGCGCCGGCTTCAGCGCTTGCGATAAGTAGTCACGCCTTCGCCGGGCCGATCCAGGGCGCACGAATGGCCGCGACGGTGTAGAACAGCCCCATGTCGCTCCAGTGGTACCCGGGCCATATGACCAAGGCGCGGCGCGAGCTGGAGGCACTGATGCCGTCGCAAGACGTCGTGATCGAGGTGCTCGATGCGCGGATGCCCGCGGCGAGCTCGAACCCGGTGCTGACGGAGCTGCGGCGCGACAAGCCCGCGATCAAGGTGCTGACGAAGAGCGACCTCGCCGATCCGGCGGCGACGAAAGCTTGGATCGAGCACTTCGAAGCCCAGCCGAACGTCTCCGCGTTCGCCTCGACCACCGAGCGCCCGCAGGACACGAAGAAGCGGATCGCGGCGCTGACGAGGAATTCCGCGCTGCATCGTGGGCGCGACAAGGCGGTGCGCGCGCTGATCGCGGGCGTCCCGAACGTCGGCAAGTCGACGCTGATCAACACGCTCGTCGATCGGCAGGTCGCGAAGGTCAGCGACAAGCCGGCGGTCACCAAAGAGCAGCAGACCGTGGTCCTCGGCAACGGAACCGTCCTGACCGACACGCCCGGGATCATGTGGCCGAAGATCGAAGACGAACAAGGCGCGTTTCGCCTCGCGTTCGCGGGCTCGATTCCCGACACGGCGATCGATTACTTGCAGATCGCTGCGTTCGGCGCGCGGATCCTGCTCGACCGCTACGCACCTCTCGTCGTCGCGCGCTACAAGCTCCCGGCGACGCCGCCCACGCCCGAGGCACTGCTCACCGAGATCGGCCGCCGGCGTGCGGGCCTCGGCAGCGGCGGAACTGTCGATCTGCACAAGGCCGCCACGATCCTGATCAACGAGTTCCGCGCCGGCACGATCGGCCGGATCACGCTCGAGCTGCCACGCGCGCCGAGATGATGTAGCGCAATGCCGGAGGGGGATCGTTACGTGGTCGCCGTTTCCTCGGCTTCGATCGCGGCTTCGCCTTCGCGAAACGACGGATAGCGCAGCTCGACCTCGAGCTCGCGCTTGAGCTTCGCGTTGCGGATGCGGCGATTGCGGTGCGCGACCTTCTGCGCGCCGGGCTCGTGGATCAGGCGCGACGGCGGCAGCGGAATGCTCATCCGGTCGGTGAGCCACTTCGCGTATTCGCCTTGCGTGGTCGGCTCGTCATCAGCGACGAGGTAGATCGACTTTGCCGGCGCGCGCTCTTCGGCCGCGAACACGACGCGCACGACGTCATCGACGTGGATGCGCGAGATCGTGTGCTGGCCGTCGTCGAGAATCCGGTAGGTCTCCTTGCGCAGGCGCTCGCGCACACCACGCCCGGGGCCGTACACCGGCGCGAGGCGCAAGATCACCGTACGCAGCCGTGCGAATTGCGATCCCGTGATCATCTCTTCATCCGCGATCACGTTCTTCATCGCCGCATCTTGATGCGCGAGCGGCGTGTCCTCGTCGACCCAGATCTCGTCGTCTGGATCGGGGCCGTACAGCCCACTCGAGCTGAAGTAGATGAAGCACGCAGCGCCGGCGCCGTAGGCCGCCTGCAGCGCCGAGCGCATCGCCTGACCGGGCGGCAACGCCGAGGTCGGTGGGATCGAGTAGATCACGGTCGCGCCGGCGAGCCCGCTGAGCACGGTGACGAAGTGCTTCGGCACACCCGCGTCGACGTACTTGACCTCGGCGCCGAGCTCGCCGAGCGGCGTCAAGCGCGGCGTCGACCGAGCGCACACGCGGACCGTACGACCCGCCGCGAGCGCTGCCCGGGCGATCCGCGAGCCGACGTAGCCGCAACCGAGAATCACGAGAGGCGTCACCCGAGCATTGTCCTCATTGTGGAGGCGTCGTGGCAAGACCGGGGGGATCCGTGAATCTGCCAATCGACGAAGTTCGCTGCAACGAAAGCGGTATCCGCGGCGGCTTTCGCAGACGTGGCCGTACGGCGCGCGCGTTGCTTGAGCGTGAGGTGTGGGCCGTTCTTCGATCATCGTCCTCGCCGTGAGTGCGATCGCCGCGGGATCGGACGGTTCGCGTGCGAGGTTCGTCGGTACTGCTTGGTACCCCGACGGTGCAAAGCCGTCGGCGACTCGCGCAGGAGTGAGCATGACGGTGCGCGGCGTCGGAGACATCGGGGGTACCTGCCGGGACGCAGATGCGCACCAGTTTGTCGCGTCCTATCACGGCACGGCGGATATCGACTCCGATGGCAAGCTAGATGTACCGATCTTCCCGAACCAGCCGGCACTCGAGACGCCGGGCGGGTGCAAGATACGAAGCCTCGATGTCGACCAGATCACGAGCGCCGAGATCGGGGCAGTGATGACGCCGACCGACGAAGCATGCGGTCACGCGTGCGCTGACGACGTCTGTCGCGCGTCGTGCGAAACCAGCGCCGTCACGATCGCAGCGCACGGCTATCTCGATTTCCAGATCCTGATCGATCTCGACCAAGACCAGCTCGAGACCGGAGACTTCGGCGAGCTCCACGTATCGATGGTGTTCGATGCGCCGATCGATGCCGCGGGGCGACAGATCGTGGCGCCGTGATCGCGTTACCGCTGCGCGAGGTCGATCGTGATCGTCATGGTCGTCGCGGCCGTCGCTTGTAACCGGCCTTGCTTGCGGAACTCGTCCCACCAGGCGAGAGCCTGATCTTCCGGCCAGTCGTTGATCGAGGTCATCGCGCGCAGCGCCTTCGCGAGCGGCGCGGCCGCGGGGCGCGCGTCGGGGCGCTTCGCGAGACATTGCATGATCAACTGTTCGAGCGGCTCTGGAATGTGAATCGCAGCGACTTGCGACGGCGGCTTTGGTGTCGACGTCACGTGCTGCACGAGGACATCGACGGACGTCTTGCCTTCAAACACGCGCTTGCCGGAGAGCAGGTAGTAGCCGACCGCGCCGAGCGCGTAGAGGTCGGCGGCCGGACCGACGAGCTCCGGATCGGTCACGGCCTCCGGGGCAACATAGGCAGGTGTGCCGAGGATGACGTGGGAGGACTCGCCGGTGTCCGCGGTGATTTCCTGAACCAGGCCGAAGTCGACCACCTTCGCGATATCCGGAACGCCGCCGCGCTCGCACAAGATGATGTTGGCCGGCTTGATGTCGCGGTGAATGATGCCCTTGTGATGCGCTTCGTGAAGGGCGCCACAGATTTGTTGAAGGATCGCCGTCACGCGATCCGCCGGCTGCGGGCCGTACTGCTGGACGAGGTGCTCTAGGTCGATGCCGTCGAGATATTCCATCGCGTAATAGAACACCCCGTCGGGATTACGGCCGTAATCGAATACCGCGACCGTGTTCGGATGCGTCAGCTGACTCATGTGCTGCACCTCGCGTTCGAACCGATCGAGGGTGTCGGCACCGATCTTGTCTGGAAGCAGGAGCTTGATCGCGGTCGGTCTGCGGAGGAGCGCGTGACGAGCGCGATAGACTGCTCCCATGCCACCTTCTCCGATCTTGCCGTCGAGGGTGTACTGACCGAGCTGCATCGCCGCGCTCGCCTGACGGCGCAGGCCGTAGATGATGCGCGACCCGACGGTTGCGAGCAGGACGACGACGCCGCTGATCACGATGTCGCCGCACACGAACGCCGGCCCTGGCAGATCTTGCTTCTCTTTGAACGCGACGGCGACCGCGGCGATCGTCATCGGCAGCACCGTCAGGACTCCGGTGACCGCGGTCCGCGCACCGGTGCTCGGGATCACGATCGCGCGCAGCAGCACCATGAAGCACGCATAGACGAGGCAGCCGTACGCGGAGGGATGAAACTCGAGCGCGAGATACGCAGAGGCCCCGAACACCGTGCCGGTGCCGATCGCGTACATCAGATCGATCGCGCTCAGCTGCCGCATCGAGAGCTTGCGTCGCAGCAGAAACAGCCGCCACGTCACCGCGATGATGACGAGCCCGACGCCCGACATCACGAGGATCTCGTCTTCTCGCTTCGGCTTGATCTCGCTGTACACCGCGTACATCAGCGACATGAACGCGAGCAGGATGATGAAGCTCCAGAACATCAGGCCCGACAGGACGGAGAGCCGGGACTGTAGATAACCGCGCGTGTCCTCCTCGCTGAGCCAGCCAGCGCGAGCGACCGAGCTCCCGGGATGGGGCGCCTCCACCATCGGTCTAGGCTAAGCGAACGCCGGGTTGCGGCGGCCGCTTCGTGGCGAGTTTTCCGCAAATTGATGAGCCTTTCCAGGGGTCTCGCGTCCCCGGCTTCGTTGCCATGCGGAAAGATGTCAGCCGGGGCCTGTATGGTGCGTGACATGGGTATCGAAGCGACCGGAAAGCTCCACACCATCTTCGAGACGAAACAAGTTTCGGAACGCTTCACGAAGCGCGAATTCGTCATCGAGCTGACGGACAATCCAAAGTATCCGCAGACGGTGCTGTTCCAGCTCACCGGCGATCGCTGCCAGCAGCTCGACGGATTCACCGTGGGTGACTCGGTCCGCATCGACTTCAGCTTGCGCGGCCGCGAGTGGCGCAATCCGCAGGGCGAAGTGAAGTACTTCAACAGCCTCGACGTGTGGAAGATCGAGCCCCTGCGCCAGAACGCGCGCAACGGCGGCGGTCGCGAGTCGCGAGGCTACGGCGGCGATCCACGCGACCTCGATGCGCCACCGCGCAACGACGAGCCGCGGCCGTCCGATGGCTTCGGCCGCGTCGAGAACGACGATATTCCGTTCTGATCGGCGCGCCGCACGTGGCATGCTGCGCGTCATGTCGGACGCAGATGAGGTGATCAAGAACGCCGGGCGCTTCTTCACGAAGCTCGGCGGCACGCTCAAGGAAGCCGCGAGTACCGCAGGCTCCACGATCAAACAGACGACCAAACAGGTCACCGGCCTCGGACGCGGTGACGTGAAGCTCCAGCTCGATCAAACGAGGATCGCGCCGGGTGGAACGTTGCGCGGCAGGATCGTGCTCGCGCTCAGCGAACCGGTCGAAGCGAAGCGGCTTGTCGCGACGCTGCGTGCGCGCCAAAAGATCGTCACGATCAAGAAGTCCGACGGCAACCGCAGCGTCGGGACCTCGCACGCGGACGTTTATCATTTCGACCTCGAGCTCGGCGGCGCGAGGACCTACGAATCGGGCACGTTCGAGCTTGAGCTTCACATCCCTCCGGACGCGCTGGATCTACGCCCATCCGCGGGGACCCATCCGATCGCGGATGCGGTCCGCAGTGTCGCGTCCGCGCTCTCGCCCTCTGCAGGCCCGATCGAATGGCAGGTGATCGGAAAACTCGAGATCTCGTGGGGCCGAGATCTCTCGAGTGACGTCGACATCGTCGTCGCGCGTTAATCGGCGGAGCGAGCGCCGAAGGCACGAAGCACATCGGCACTCGACGCTCCGTCACACTCGCGCGTTCGACTAGCCGCCGTTGCCGCGCTTCGGAGGTTGCTGTGATTGCGGCTGCTCGCCGCCTTTGATGTCGAGCGTGCGCCGGTGCGAACCGGAGGTTTCGGGAGCACGCACCGCGATCTCGAGCACGCCGTTCTCGAAACGAGCTTCGGCGGTCTCCGGCTTCGCCCCTTCCGGCAGCGGGATCACGCGCCTGAACCGACCGTACGTACGCTCGGCCTGCCAGACATCGCCCTCGTCGCGCACGTTCTCCCAGCGGCGTTCACCTTCGAGGACGATCGCATCGTCGTCGACGACGACACGGATGTCGTCCGGGGCGAGGCCGGGCAAGTCGACGTGGACTACGATGCGTTCATCGCGCCGAGTGATGTCGATATCCGGAATCCACGCCAGCCCGCCGGTAGTACCGGACGCGGCTTGGGTCAGATCGGTCGCTGATGGATTCGTCGCGAACTGCGTCATGCGCTCGAGGTCTTCGAACATCCGCCGCATCAGCGAGAACGGCGAGAACGGCGTGTAGCCCTGCGTCCGCGCGAGACGTCCTCGGCGACCCGAGGTCATCTCTCGCGACTGCGAGCGCTGATCTCTCGTCATCTCTCGCGACTGCGAGCGCTGGTCGCCCGTCATCTGTTGCGATCGCTGGTCGGGTTGCTGCTGCGAGCCCTGAGTCGCCTTCTCGGTCTTCTGTGGTTCATTGGCCATCGGGGTGGTCCTCTCTTTCCGTCGGCGCCCGCGTGCAATGAAAATGCCGATGTCGTTCATGGCGGTAATCCACAGAAAGCGACGGAGATCCGCCCCAATTCACATTCACCCGACGCAGCGGGAGGCACTCAATCTCGTGGTGTCCCGGCGGTTGCACCGCGCCGAGCGACGACGCCCGAACAACCGAGGCTCGAGCGTGCAGCTGCGAGGTCGACGTCGCTGTTGGCGAGACCGCTGACGAGCTCGGTCGCGATCTTCGCGATCTCCGCGAGATGACGGACGTCGACGTTCGCGGCCGTATCGCAAGGCGCGTGATAACAGCGATCGTCGGGCGTCCAGAAGAACACGTACGGAATGCCGAGCGCGCAGAACGGCTCGTGATCGGAACGCTCGCCGCGGCCGCCGAGCCCCATGTCGAGCCGGCGGTGAGCCTTCGCGATCCCGTCGAGCAGCTTGCGAGCGGCGAGCTTTGGAAACGTGCCCATCACGTAGACCGCGCCGCGCGACGCGTAGCTGCCGACCATATCGAGGTTGATGTCGTAGACGATGTGATCGGTCGGGAGCGCCGCCGGTGCATGCGCGGCGAAGAATTTCGAGCCGACCATGCCTTGTTCCTCGGCACCGAATGCGACAAACGCGATGGTGCGAGGAGGTGCCTTGGGTTGCTGTCGGATCGCCTGTGCGATCGCGAGGAGCGCGACGATCCCCGAAGCATTGTCATTCGCGCCGGGATGATGAGCGCCGAGGTGATCGTGATGGGCGCCGATCAGGATGACATCCGTGCTGTCTGTACCCGCGATGTAGCCGACGACATTCGCGGTCCGCTCGCGGGCCGTGTCGAAGGCTTGGTCGAAGCCATCGCCGTCGCCCGCCGGGGTGAGACCGAGACAACGAAATTGCTCGGCGATCAACGTGCGCGCCGTGAGATCGCCCGAGCTTCCGGGGGCGCGTCCACCGAGCTCGCTCGCGGCCAGGAGCTCGATTCGCTCGCGTAGCGTGACTTCGTCGAACGGCTTGCCATCGACGCAGCTCGCGACCGTCGCCGCATCCAGGGTCACAGCGGGCGTGAGCTCGGACCGGGATTCCGCGAAAGCGGCGTGAGTAGGTTGAGCCCTCGGTTCAGCGTGCGAGGAACAAGCGGCGAGCGCGATCAGAGCGCAAATGCGCATGATCGTTCAGACGCACGACGCCGCGCGAGGTTTCGCGGAAACGACGTGCAGCGGACATGATGGAGATCGCGAGCCTGTGTCACATGCGATCTCGCTAGCTTGCAGATCGCAGGTAGCGACAGTGTGCACCGTCCCTATTCTCAGGGCGGGCTCCACGGCCGACCCGTTTCGCAGTCGAAGTGCGCGAACCGAACGGCGGCGGTGGTGATGGCGATCGTTCCGAACACGATCGGCAGGTCGAACCGGCGCGGACCGACCGAGCCCGGGTTGAACACCGCGAGGTCGCGCTCCTGGCCGATGAAGGGTACGTGCGAGTGACCGCAGACGACGAGCGACGCCTTCGCGGCGCGTGCGAGGCGGATCGCATCCGCGCGCAGCCGCGGGCCGGCGACGCCGATGTGAAGCATCAGGATGCGAAGGCGATCGCCGATGTCGATCGTCAGCACGTCCGGAAGGTCGCGAGCCCGCGTATCGATGTTGCCGCGGATCGCGAACAGCGGCGCGATCGCGCTCAGCTCGTCGAGGACCGAGAGGTCGCCGATGTCTCCCGCGTGAAGGATGGCGTCAGGCGCGAGCGCTCTCAGATGGTCGTGCGTGGCTTCGTGCGGCGTCGAATGCGTGTCGGCGACGACCGCGAGCTTCAGCGAGCCCGTCTCGGGCAGCGGAATCGTCGCGGCTTTTTTCACCAGCGGGACCATCGCCGATCATCGTGCTCCGTCAGCGGTTGAATGGCCAGTGCTTGTCTCGGCGCAGCCGCAGCACGAGGTAGACCGCGATCGCGACGTTGATGGCGATCAGAGCGCCCTTCCGCCAGCTCTCGTGCTCGATCATCTCGTAGATCTCGAACGGGATGAACGACATCGTGATGATTACCGTCAGGTATTCGGCCCACACGCGCCGTAGCAGCAGGCCGACGCCCTCCGTCATGAACAGCGCCGCATAGACGAGGCTACCGATCCCGACCTCTTTCAACTTCTGAGGGTCGGCGTGCTCGATCTTCTGGAGGCCCTCGTTGACATAGAGATTCTCGGGGTCAAAGCCGAGCGCGCTCATCCAACTCGCAACGTGCGATGCGGGATCTCCGTGGATCAGCGAGAGTGCGGTCACGCTCACCGCGGTCAGCAAGAGCGCCTTCACGAGCTTGAAGGCGCCGATGATCCTGATGAGCGAGTCGCGCTCCTTCGCCACATCGATCTGATGAGCAAGACCCGTGCGCGGCTCGAAGTACGTCTAGCGCGGCGAGTCCAGCGGCTCGATGTGGATGTTGCGATCCTTCTCATCGGGCTTGCGGACAGACTCCGCAAACTTCGCGCTCGCATCGCCGGTGATCTCGACGCGGGTCTCGCGCGCCAAGATCTGGATCTTGCCGATCTCGCGCTTCGTGATGTTCCCGCGGCGGCACAGCAGGGGGATCAGCCACTTCGGATCGGCATTCTTCGAACGGCCGACGTTGATCGTGAACCACACCGTATTGCCGGCAGCAATGACGGGATGCTCGTGATCCCGGCGCGGCAGCGGAGCGTGATCGCGGCGCGGGCGCGACTCGGCGTCGTGTGCGAAGCGCGGCTCTGCGTCTCGATACGGCTCTCGCGCCGGACGAGCCTCTGCGGGCTCGCGAGCAGGACGCGCTTCTTGATCGCGATGTGCGGGCTCGCCGGCAGGACGCGCTTCTTGATCGCGGGCAGGAGCTACCCCGGACTCGGGAGCAGGCCCGGCCTCGGGAGCGGGCGCCTCGTGATCGCGGCCGGGACGTGCTTTGTAATCGCGAGAGGGACGCGCGGGAGCCGCATCTTGATCGCGGTGTGCGGGAGCGCGGGCCGGGCGCGCCTCGTGATCGCGTGCAGGACGCGCTTCGTGATCGCGTGCAGGACGCGCTTCGTGATCGCGTGCAGGACGCGCTTCGTGATCGCGGGCCGGACGCGCCTCGTGATCGCGGGCCGGACGCGCCTCGTGATCGCGGGCCGGACGCGCCTCGTGATCGCGGGCAGGACGCGCTGCGTGATCGCGGGCCGGACGCGCTTCGTGATCGCGGGCCGGACGCGCTTCGTGATCGCGGCGCGGAAGCGGAGCGTTCTCGCGTCGCGGGCGCTGTTCATCGCCGCGCGGATGCGGGGTCGGCTCGCGATGAGCGCGTGGCGGCTCGCGATGCGGCGCTCGCTGCTCGTGATCGCGCGGGCGCTGCGGTCGCATCGACGGCGGTACGGTCAGCTCCTCGGGCGCCGGTCGCGCCTGGCGTCGCAGGCGGACGAGTGCCGCCGTGAGATCTTCGGCGGTCTTCTTCTCGAGAAGTGCGCGCGCGACCTGTCGATCCTCTTCGGAGGGCTCTTCGGTCATCGCGGTCATCTCTTTGATCAGGAGCTCCTGATCGCGCTGCAGGATGTCGTCCGACGACGGGCCGCGCATCCACTTCGCGTCGATGTGCGCCGAGTGCAGCGTGCGCTCGACGTAGCGGCGGCCGGCATCGGGGACGAGGATGATCGCGATGCCGTGCTTGCCCGCGCGTCCAGTGCGGCCGCTACGATGGACGAGCATCTGCTTGTTCTGCGGCAAGTCCGCATGAATCACGAGTCCGAGGTCTGGAAGATCGAGGCCGCGCGCGGCGACATCCGTCGCGACACATACGCGTGCGCGGCCATCGCGCAGCGCTTGCAATGCGAGGTTGCGCTCGCGCTGGCTGAGCTCGCCGGATAGCGCGACGACCGAGAACCCGCGCTCGTTGAGGTTGGCGGCGAGTCGCGTGGTGCCATCGCGCGTCGCGCAGAACACGAGCGCGCCGACGCCTTCGTGGTAGCGCAGCAAGTTGACGACCGCGAGATCGCGCTCGCGCGGCACGATCGGAACCGCCTGGTACTCGATATCGACGTGGCGATCGGCTTCCGACGACGTCGCGATCCGCAGCGCTTGCTTCTGATAGCGCTTCGCGAGCGTCGCGATCTCCTTCGGGATCGTCGCCGAGAACATCAGCGTACGGCGCTCGGCCGGCGACGCTTCGAGCAGGCGCTCGAGATCCTCGCGAAAGCCCATGTCGAGCATCTCGTCGGCTTCGTCGAGAACGACGGCCGACAACTTCGCGAGCACGAGTGCACCGCGCTCGAGATGATCGCAGAGCCGGCCCGGCGTTCCGACGACGACGTGCACGCCCTGGCGAAGCGCGTTGCGCTCGCGCGATGGATCCATGCCGCCGACGCACGTCGTGATCCGCGCGCCCGTGTCGGCGTAGAGCCAAGACAGCTCGCGATGAACTTGTAGAGCCAGCTCGCGCGTCGGCGTAACGATCAAAGCGAGCGGTGCGCCCGCGGACGTGAAGCGCAGTGCATCACCGAGTAACGGCTTGGCGAGCGCGAGGCCGAACGCGACGGTCTTGCCAGATCCGGTCTGGGCGGAGACCAGCAGATCGCGGTCCTGCGCCTCCGCTGCGAGAACGGCTGCCTGTACGGGCGTCGGCTCGAGGTACGAGCGGCGCGTCAGCGCACTCAGCAAGGCAGGATGGGTCGGTGGAAACGGCAAGGGGCGCACCGTATAGCACGCTCGCGTCGCCAGTCACACGATCAGTTCGGCGCGGTCGACCCTCACGGCACTCGGGCCTTGGTACGAGCCTCGGCTGATTCGCGTCGCTGTTCGACGAGCGCGCGCGAGTGCCGCGATCAGATCGAGCCGCACCGTCCCACCGGAGAAGGTCTTACCGGTCGCGCGGTCGACGCCAAGCGCGATTTCGAGGCTCGCATCGCCGGTATACGGGTCGATCGCCAGGCTGCGCAGCCGGCGGAGCTCGACCACGCGCCGCTTCTGGGGCCCCGCGGCTTCATCCGGCGCGCCGGACCAAGTGCCGGTCTCGATCACGAGGTTGCGCACGCCGCCGTTCGGATCGCGGCTGCGAAACGCCGCTTCACGAGGCGATAGCCCGAGACCGACCGCGATCCCGCGTTCGACCAGCAGAAACCGCCGCACGGCGTCGCCCTCATCGCCGATCGGCGCGGAGAGCAGACCAAAATCGAGCGCGCCGTCGCTCGTGACGGTCAGCGGCTCGTCGAGTTGATCGGCACCAGCCACGATCGCAGCATGCTCGCGGTAGCGCGTCAGGCCCTGCCGCTCGACGATCGCATCGCCTTGGTTCGCGAACGCGGCCCACACGCCGAGGCCGCCGTGCAACATCGCGTCGGTCGCGAACACGAGCGAGCACGGACCCGCCGCCGGTGCTCCGGCAGCCGCGAGGAGCTCGAGATCGGCGGCCGCGCCTGCGATCGCGCGTTCGGTCTCGAGATCGGCGACCTGGCGGGCTTCGCGGCTGATCTCGAGACTGCGCTCGCGTGCGGTGACCAGGGCGTCGATCCGCACGATGCTCGCATTCCATTGCGTACGAAACCCGGTCTTCGCGATCGCGGTGACCTGCTCGCGCAACACGCGCGCTCGCGCATCGACCGTGACTCCGGCCGGCCGCTTGAAGCCTCGCAACATCCCCTCCGCAGCCTCGAATGGATCGATTGCTGCGAGCGAAGGATCGAGCAGCGCGACCTTCGCCGGCGCCGTCGGAGGAACGCTCGTCCATGCCGGTCCCACCGCCGCGCGTGCGAGCGCGATCGCTTGATCGACGATCGCATCTGCGGTGCCATCGACCGCGTCGATCGCGAGGTGAGCGCTGCCGCGTCCGTTGTACAGATCGAGGTGCACCGTCAGGAGCCAGCGCTTGCGATGCTCTGCGCGATGGAGCCGTCCGTCCACAGACGCGAGCTGCTGCGCGCGTTCGATGATCACCCAATCGGCGACCTCTCGCTGGCCGAGCGCACGCACGAGCTCTACTTGATCGATCACAGCGGCCCCCGGCGCGCGCGCAGCATGCCGCGGAGTCGCAACGCGGGCGCTTCGATCGATCGCCACATCGGCTGGCCATCGATTTCATCGCGAAGGCTGATCGTCTGTGTCGTGATCGAGACCGCGGTCACCGAGGAGAGGAGCTGCGCGAAATCGCCGACGAGCTCGACGTCCGCGAACACCCGGCCGGTGTCCTTGCCGCCGTGCCGTTCTATCGCGCGCGCCACCGAGACGACGATGCGGTCGCTCCCCGCATCGACCACCGCACCGAGCCCGCCTTGCAGCACGTAGCCGTCGTCGAGCAGATCCTCGGCCGCGGCTGTACCGGCCTGCAGCCGCAGGTTCGATGGCGCGGGCTCGATCGGCCCGATGTGGCCGGGTCTCCGTCCGCGTCCGGCCATCGTCGCGGACTCGTGCTCGACCGCCGCGCGGTCGGCGAGCCGCCCGACCACGCGCCCGGCGTCGAGGAGCGTCAGCTTGCTCGCAGGCTCGCCCTCATCATCGAAGTAGCAGCTGCCGTAACCGCCGGGCACCGCCGGATCGTCGACGAGCGTGATCACGGGTGATGCGATCGCGCCACCCGCCGCAAGCCGCCGCGCGACCTCCGGACGCCGAAGTGCCGTCGAAGTGAGCAGTGCACGCGCGCTCGCATCGATGATCGTCGCTGCGACATCGGGATCGAGCAGGACGTCTCGCTCGGTGTCTTCGAAGGCGCTCGGCGTCGCGAGCACGAGCGCCCCTCGCGTCGCATTCGCGATCTCCGCGTCACTCAAGTCCTGCGCGTCGATCCCGCCGATCCAGCCGCGCGACGCTTCACTCACGATCGGTCGCGTTCCGTTCCACGCGACGCGCGTGAGCACGCGCCGGATGCGGACCAGCCGTTGCTCGAGGTCGCGGCCTTCAGAGACCGACCACACGTTGGCATCGTCGATATCGATCAACGATGCCGCATACACGATCCGGCTCGAGAGCTCCTGATCGCGCTTGGTCATCTCGGCCACTTTGCCGAGGAGCGTCGCATCGGTGATGTCGCGTGGATCCTGATTCGCGGCAAACGGAAGCGGCGCGATCTGCGGATGACCGAGCTCGATCGTCGCGGGCCTCACCGCGCGTGACAGCAGGGCACGACTTGCCGTATCGACACCGGTACTCGAGAGATCGCTCGTCACGTGCTCGCGCCGGGCACCCTCGCGCGTCCGCACGGTGAGCACGACTCCATCGCAGCGCCCGCGTGCGACACCCGCGCCGAGCACATCGATCCCGGCCGTCGTGCGACGCCGGCTGACGGCGAGCGCATGCGCGAATGGATACTCGGCGCGCAGCTTGGCCACCGCGTCGTGGAGCCAGTTCCGCACCTGGCCGCTCACCTCGATCGGGTGTTGCACCGGTCGCGGCCGCGAGCTGCACGCCCACAGCAGCGCCTGCGCCGACGCCACGCCGAGACTGCCGAGCACCTCGCGTCGAGACCACGTCACCGCGCGAGCATAAGCCAAACTCAGTTCGAGACGTGGCCCCGGACGTCGGTGTCGAGGCGCGGCGGCGTGCGACGCGCATGTGCCTTCGTGCTGACCTTCGCGCCGGGTGCGCCGCGTTCGAGCCACGAAGCAACGCGGTTGAAGTCCGCGAATCGCGTCTGCTTGCCCTCGGCGCCGAGAAACGCCATCACGATGGTCTTCTCGGCGAAGCGCGCCGCGGTGACGTAGCAATAGCCCGCCGCGGTCGTGTAGCCGGTCTTGCCGCCGATCACGTCGTACTTCTTGGCGAGCAGCGGCTGATTCGTCGTGCCGTACGGGATCTTGGGGCGTCCGCCCTTTCCGACCACGACCTCGAACTCATCGCGCATGATCTCGCGCAACACCGAGTCGTCGATCGCGGCACGCAGCGCGATGGTCATCTCGCGGGCGGTCGAGATGTTGCCGCGCAGGCCGGTCGTATCCGTGAACTTGGTCCGCTTCAGATGAAGCGTTTTGGCCACCTCGTTCATTGCCTGGACCAGGTCGCCCGGGCTCATCCCGGCAGCGCGTCCAAGGGCGCTCGGCGCTCGGTTGTCTGATGCCATGAGCATGGCGCGCAGCAGGTCGATGTTTCTGAACCGCTCTCCGATATCGAGGCGGGTCTTTGCGCCCCCTCGTGCCTGTTTGGCATCGACCTTCGTGATCTCGGTCCAACCATCGAGATCTAGGCCCTTCTTTCGAACCGCTAGCGCCACGAAGATCTTGGTCGTCGATGCAATAGGCCGGATCTCGTCGGCGTCTTTTCCAAAGATCTCCGCGCCGCTCTCTGCGTCGATCACGACAACGGACCGTGATTTGAGCTCGGGTAGGTCGCCGGCCCATGTCGGTCCTCCGATCACACTTAGAACCACCCAGCACACCAAGGGGCGCATCGAATGAATCTAGTAAAACACGCGACCGCCCAGCTCGCGACTTTACAGCCGGTTGTGCGCTAAGATGACGCCTCGCGGAGCAAGCATGGACCCTCAACAAGGGCCCCCGGCGGCAGACATCCTAATCGGGCAAACCGTCGGCAACTATCTGGTCACCCAGAAGTTGGGCGAGGGCGGGATGGGATCCGTTTATCTTGCGGAGCACCCGACGATCGGCAAGAAGGTCGCTCTCAAGGTCCTTCACAACGAGTTCTCGTCTAACCCCGAGGTCGCCGAGCGCTTCTTCACGGAAGCCAAGTCGGTTAACGCGATCGGCCACCCGAACATCGTCGACATCGTCGACTACGGCGTGATCCAGGCGGGGCCGCAGGGTCGCGAGCGGCTCGTCTACTTCATCATGGAGTTCCTGGCGGGTCCGGCTTTGGCCCACCTGATCCGGACCGAGGCGCCGCTGCCGCCGGAGCGCGCGCTCATGATCGCGCTGCAGACGGCCGACGCGCTGTCGGCGTCGCATAAGATGAAGATCGTCCATCGCGATCTCAAGCCGGACAACATCATCTTGATCCAGCGCGGCCGCGAGCGGGACTTCGTGAAGCTGCTCGACTTTGGTATCGCCAAGCTGACCGGCGATTCGCTCGGCTCGCATCGCACGCGCACGGGCCTCGTGCTCGGCACACCGGCGTACATGTCCCCGGAGCAGTGCGAGGGACGCGCGAACGTCGATCACCGAACCGACATCTACGCGCTCGGCATCTGCCTCTATGAAATGCTCGTCGGCCGCGTGCCTTTCATCGGCGAGGGTTACGGCGAGATCCTGGTCCAGCACCTGACCCAGCAGCCGATTCCGCCTTCGCAGTATCGGATGATGTCCCCGCACGTCGAGGTCGTCGTCATGAAGGCGCTCGAGAAGCGCGTCGAGTTGCGCTACCCGACGATGGACGAGTTCATCCGCGCGATGTCCGATCCGGTCGGCTATGTCGAAGCGCACGGCGGTGTCGGCCAGTTCTTGCAGCACCAGCTGATGCCGTCGATGTCGCCGATCGATCACATCCGGCTCACGCCGACCCCGCTGACGCCGGTCCCCGGGACGATGTCGCCGCTCTATGGCCAGACCCCGACGACGCTGTCGTCAGCGACGGGGCACGGGCAGATTCAGGCCCCACAAAAGAGCAAGCTCGCCTTCATGATCCTCGGCGTTGCCGTGGTCGCGGTCGCGGCCGCCGGTATCATGGTCGTGCTCAACAAGAAGACCAAAGACGACAATACGGTCACGATGCCACAAGGCAGCGACACGCAGCCGAAAGGCAGCGACACGCCAATCGCCGGCAGCGCGACGCACGCCACGGGCAGCGACACGCACGTGACCGCGACCGGGAGCGATACGCACGCGACGGGAAGTGACACGCACGCCACGGGCAGCGATACGCACGCGACCGGCAGCGATACGCAAAAGGGCAGTGCGACGGTTCCGCCGCCGCCCGAGCCGATCAAGCTGACGCTGACCTCGAAGCCGCCGGGCGCGGAGATCTTCTTCGACGGCATCGACTCCGGAAAGCAAACCGACACGACGATCGAATTGCCGCCTTCAAAGAAGTCCGTCAGCGTGACGCTGCGGCTCAAGAACTACGACGACGTCACCTTGAAAGAGCTCGCGCTCGACAAGCCCGAGGTCACCCAGGCGCTGACGCTCAAGAAGCACAAGAGCAGCACCACCGTCCCGATCCCCGGCAAGGGCAGCGGCAAAGGCAGCGGAAGCGCGGGCCCGCCCCATCTGTGTGACGACTGCCTCGAGAAGAATGACTGAGTAACTCGCTCGGTCGGTGAACATGCGACCGTCTCCGGTCGCACGGAGTGGAAATGAAGAGACTGATCCTATTCGCATGTGCGCTGTTGTTCGCTCCGTCGCTCGCGCTCGCGGAGCCGAAGACGGCAGACGAGTGGTACAAGGAAGGCGAGACCCAATACAACTTGGGGAACTTCGAGAAGGCGGCGGACGCCTTCAAGCAGGGCTTCGCACTCGAGACGATCGAGACCAAGAAGCCGGCGTACTTGTTCAACGTCGCACAAGCGTATCGCCAGGCGAATCGCTGCAAGGACGCGGTGTTCTTCTACAAGCGCTTCATCTCGCTGAAGGATCAAGACACCGTGAAGCCGCTCGCCGCCGAGAAGCGTGCCGACATCCAGCAACGGATCGCCGAGCTCGAAGAGTGCGCGAAGACGCAAGACTCGATTCGCGCCAAGCCACCTGAAGACACGATGCACAACGACGGCAGTAACGGTAGCGGAAGCGCGACCGGGTCCGCGGGCTCGGGCTCGGGTTCGGGCAGTGCGACGCGCGTCGCCACGAAGGGCAGCGGCGACGAAGGCGAAGAAGGCGACGAGGGCGAGGGCGTGACCAAGCGCGTACCGATGGATCATCCGAAGCTCGTGACCGCGCGGTTTGTCGCCGGCGGATCCAAGATCACCGCAGGCAACCTCAGCGTCCCGCTCCAGCCGTCGTTCGCGCTGACGGCGGGCTATCCGATCCCGGTCAAGTCTGCGAAGACGTTGCTCGACGCTGGTGTCGTGCTCTCGGTGACGCCGCTCTCGTACACGAATTCGTTCACGGGTGAGAAGAAGAGCGCGTCGATGACCGAGGCCCTCGCGAATATCGGAGGTACGTATGCCGTCGCTCCGAAGATCTCGGTGCGTGGCGACATCGGCATCGGCCTCCTGTTCTTCGGCGGCATCCAGGAGATGGGGAGCCCGTTCACGCAGGCGAGTGCAGGCACGACCGGCACCTTGGCGATGTTCGCATTCCGCGTGGCTGCTTCGGCGGACTACAAGCTGACGCCAAACTTGTTCGCTACAGTGACTCCCGTGGCGTTCTCGTTCAGCCCCGCGAAGTCCGGTCTGCGTGACGACATCAAAGCGTTGACGCGCATCGACTTCATGCTCGGCATCGGCTACCGAATGTAGTCATGAAGAAATGTCCCTTCTGCGCCGAGGAGATTCAGGACGAAGCGATCAAGTGTCGCTTCTGTGGATCGTCCCTTAGTGCGGCCCCTGCAGCGGCTGCGCCTGCGCCGGTAGCGGCCAAGGCACCCGCAGCGCTGGCCCCGCCGTTTGGTCCGGCGTCCAAGGAGGACGCGCCGACCGCGCGAAAGATGCTCTACGAAGGCAGTCCTTCGTGGAAGGCCTACGTCGGCTACTACATCGCTGCAGGGCTCATCGCGGCGGCGCTGATCGCGATCCTCAATCTGATCGCGGGCACCGGTGCACCGCTGTCTACGAAGTTCTTGAATGTCGTGCTGCCGCTCGCAGCCGCGGCCGTCTATTGCTTCGGTCTCACGTTCTATCGCAAGAGCGTGAAGTTTCGCGTCAGCGGCACGGCGATCGAAACCGAACGCGGCCTGCTGTCGAAACGAATCGACGTGCTGCAGCTGTGGCGCGTGCAAGACGTCGTCTACAGACAGAACCTCATCGATCGCATCCTCGGCATCGCGCACATCGATGTCGTGTCGCACGATCCGACAAATCCCAAGCTCGAGATCGTCGGCATGCCGGCGTCGCGCCAGCTGTTCGAGCAGCTGCGTGACTCGATCGAGATCCAGCGCCAGGCGCGTAACGTCGTCGGTGTCGTCAGTTAGACGGGCAACGTAGCTGGCTTGTCCTGGGCGACGGATTTGATTCGTTGTGAGGCAGCGCTTCGTCGAGGCGGCCCTCGCTCGAGACGATTGGCCGGGAGCGCTGAGGGGCGAAACACCGAGGAAGTACGCATCGCGAATTCCTCGCGATGCTCGTGATATTGCTCGCTGGTGAAGCGGTCTCTGCGTGTGTTGTCCGTGGCCTTGGCCCTGATGATCGGCGCCTGCGCGATCGGCGGACATCCGCCATCGGCGCCCCCGCGGCACACCGCGTTAGGACTGAAGATCTCGCGGTTCGAGCTGTCGAATGGCCTGCGTGTCGTGGTCGTCGAAGATCCGCGCGCAGCCGAGGTCCAGGTCACGATGCGGTATCAGGTCGGCTCCGTCGACGATCCACCGGGCCAAGAAGGCGTCGCGCACCTGGTCGAGCACCTGAACTATCAGCAAGTGCTCGGCGGGAAGTCGGTGTTCGCTCACCTCGAAGATAACGCGACCGATTTCAGCGGCTCGACGACGTTCGATGCGACGACGTACATGTCACGTGCGCCGGCCACGCATCTCGACGAGCTCCTTTCGATCGAAGCGGTTCGTGTCGGCTCACATTGCACATCCGTCACTGATTCGGCATTCACGCGAGAACGCGAAGTGGTCGTTAGCGAGCTCCGGTTTCGCGACGCCTCGGCCGAAGTTCTGGCGGCAGTCCATCGAGGACTGTATCCCGAGGGACATCCGTATCGCCGAATGCCCGGCGGGAGCGAGGACGGCGTGCGGGCGATCACCCGCGAGCAGGCCTGCGCATTCGCGGATGCGCACTACGCGCCTCAAAATGCGGTGCTCGTCGTGTCCGGCGACATCACCGCGCAACAGGTCGAGACCGCGCTCGGCAAGTTCCTCATCCACATTGCCAAGCGCGACGTTGCGGCACCGAAGGCCGTTGTTCCCGTGCCGCCGATCGCGCGGCACGTCGAGACACCGGCGCCCATCGACGAGGATGCGCTCTTGGTGGCCTGGCCATTGCCGGAGGATCCGCAGCTTCGAACCAACCTTCGCGCGCTCCTCCCCGAGATGCAGCGGCTTGTCGATAACGAGATCAAAGGCGAGGTCTCGAAGATCGAAGAGGGCGACGAACGCGCGCCGATGGTTGGAATCGTCGTGGTGCCTGGAAAGACTGAATCGATCGCGGATGTCACGGAGGGGGTCAAGGCCGGTCTCCAGCATCTGCCGGACAGCTTCAACGAGCTCTCGACCTCGACCGTCGCGGAGGTGGCGTTCGATCGGATGAAGCAGACGGCGATCTACGAGCTGTTCGCGAATCTCGAAGACGGAGGCTCGCGCGACCAGCGCCTCGCGACGTTCTTGCTCGCAGGAAGAGATCCGAGCGAAGCACTCGGTTCGCAGTTCCAGGGGCTTCGCGCAATGACCGGAGCGACCGTGTCCACGCTTGCTCGCGAGCACTTCAGCTTTGATCGCGCGACCGTCGTCGTGCTGAAGACGACCGGTACCAAGAAAACCGGCCGCGAGCTTACGCTCGAACCCGCGATCCACGATCTCGGCCAGCATCGCGATCCACCGGATCCCGCGATCGCTCATCATCCGTTGTCCGGAGATCTGGCGGCTCGAGAGTTCGCCGGCATGCAGACGCGTGTGCTTCCAAATGGACTCAAGATCGTGCTGTTGCCTCTCACGAGCGTGCCGACGATCGACATTCGGCTCGTGTTCGGATCTGGAACCGGCGATGAAGCCACCGGCAAGCGTGGCGCTGCGCTCGTCGCCGGCTACGCCCTGCGATGGGATTTTCGCTACCTCAACGATTTGATCCCGTATGCGGCGGCCGGTGGTTCCGACCTCGTCGAAGTGCACACCGATCACACGACGTTCCGGGCACGCGGCCTCGACATGCATCTCGATCTGCTTCTTGCGGGGCTGCGTCGTTGGGTTCGCGACGGACGCTACGATGAAGGAGCCGACAACGTCGTCGAGGCGATGCAACGGACGACCAAGCATAGCTCTGACGACCAGGCATTGAACGATGCATGGCGCCGTGCGGTGTTCGGCGCAGATCATCCGTATGTCAAAGCCGGTCTCATGCATCATGCGAGTCGCGACCTGACGTCGGATGACGCCGTGCGGTTTCGCGAGGCACACTTCACGCCGGACAACGCAACGCTGGTGATCGCGGGGCGCTTCGATCCCGCGCTCGCAGACCAATGGATCGATTACTTGTTCTCGGATTGGAACGGGCGTGCACAGCCAAGAAGCTCGCCTCCGCCCGCGCCTACACCGGCGTCGATCGCGAAGGTCAGCGACACCGAGCAAGCGTGGTTCCAGATCTCGATTCCTGCGACCGCGGACACGCGTGCGCGCCAGCTCGTGATGGCGGCGATGCTCTCCGAGATCGTGCGGGACGTTCGTCATCAGCTCGGCGCGAGCTATGCGATCGATGCTCGGCTCGCCGAATCCCGCCTGGCAACGCAATATGTCATTGCGGGTTGGTTCGAGGCCTCACGTTCGCATGACGTCGTCGAGTTGCTGCGATCGCGGATCGAGAACTTGCGCAACGACGAGGACGTCGCGGCTCGCGCATTCGTGTCGGCGCGCAGTCGCGTGCTTTCGCATCTGCTCTCGGTGGTCGGCAACGCATCGTTGCTCGCACAGCGCGTCGAGCAAGATGTCGATCTGGTTCGCGCTCCGATGTCTGATCGGCAGACCGCGCTTGCGGTTCAGGCGTTGACGATCGAGGACATGGCACCCGCTCTCGCGGATCTCGATCTGCGCCGCGCGGCCGTGCTGATGCGTGGGCCCGAACCCGAGGTCGAAAGCGCGTTCGCCGTGCTCCATCGCAAGCCGACTTACATCCACGTCGGGTCCAGCGACGACGAGGAGCCCGGGACCGCGGCTGCGGGGACCAGGCGCAGCCGCGATCCTCTTTACTACTCCGATCTCAGCGATTCGTTGACCGCGCAGTCGACACCCAGGACGTTCACGTTGTCAGTCGCCGGAGGCTACACGACCGGGACGTGGGGCGACTACGACGCGACGGGCGGGTCGTTGGCGGGCAATTTCGGATTTCAATTCGAGCGCGGTGACACGGGTGGGCTGCACCTCGCGATCAGCGAGCTCGGCGGCAGCTTCATGACCGGGATGGCGACCCCCGTGGTCCACTCGTTCGTGCTCACGGCGTTCGATGTCAGCGGCTACGTCCAAGCGACGGCGATCGATCGGCTGTGGGGCGGTGCGTTCGCCGGCATCCATGTCGATCGCATGTCTGAGAAAGCGACCGTCTGGAATGCGGATCTCGGCCTCGGGCTCGAGGGCGGTGTCGACATCCTCAAGCACAACGGGCAGCGGTTCGGCGTGTACGGGCGGTTGCAGGCCGAGCTCCTGACCGAGGCGCGCAACCCGATGCTGACGTTCGGCCTGGCGTACCGCAAATAGCGATGGCGACATCTCCGGCACATACGGCCGAACCTCGAGGCGAGATGCGCCTCGTCGACTATCTGAAGGCGCGCCTCGTCGTGGTGCCGGTGCGTTCGATCGGTCCGTTGATCGCGCGCGGTGTCATTCGCGTGGGCTCGAGGGTCGGTCGGATCGCCGATCGTGTTGGTGAAGGCGATGCGATCACCGTCGAAGCCGCAGCGCTCGTGGAACCGATGTTCCCACAGCGCATGGATCTCGCGATCCGGCACGAGGACGACGACCTGCTCGTGATCGACAAGCCCGCAGGCATGCACGTCCATCCGCTCGGCCCGCATCGCGAGGACACGCTGCTCAACGGCCTGCTGTGGCATTGCGGCGCGAGGCCGGATGATCCGTGGGGCGCATGGCGGCCCGCGCCTGCGCATCGCCTCGATCGCGCGGCGAGCGGTCTCATCGCGATCGCGAAGCGCGCCGCGGTTCACGAAGCATTCCGCGTGCTCCTCGAGCGCGGCGCCCTGACCCGGCGCTATCGCGCGAGCGTCTGTGGTGTCGTGGCTACGGAGGCGGGCACGATCGACGCTCCACTCGGCCGCGATCCTGCGTGCGATTACCGGCGTGCCATCGTCGTCGATGGCCAACCCGCGGTCACGCGATACCGCGTTGTCGAGCGTCACGCGACGCATACGCTCCTGGACCTCGAGCTCGAGACCGGACGCACACATCAGATCCGTGCACACCTCGCGAGCCTCGGCCATCCGATCATGGGCGACCGCTTGTACGCCGGCGGATCCGGATCCGCGACGGCGATCGCGCTCCACGCGACCGAGCTGCGCTTCGTTCACCCGACCACGGGCGTCGAGATGGTGTGCGCATCGCGGCCCCGATCAGGCGACGTCTAATCGTACTCCTCCGAGCCGAGGACCCAGATGAATGACTGCAGGTCGATCATGTCGCGCGGCTTGAGATCGCGCGTGTCGCGACGGACGCGCTCGGCGAACTCGAGCAGGCTCGCGTACGTGGGCCAGCTCGGGCGCGAGCTGTACTCGAACGGGAACCCGTACGCCTGTGCCGCGATCTGCGTGACCATCGGCTTCAAGAAGATGTGCTCGTCGGGCGCCGCGATCATGCCGAACACCGTGACGACCGGCCAGGTCAAGACGCGCGTCTGCTTGCGAGGCAGCCGGCCGACCGCATCGATCCAGCGCTCGAACCGATCGTCGAGGTTGCCGTTGCTGTGGACGAAGTCGTAGAGGCCGGTGGCGAACGTCTTCGCGCCGGACGGCGACTTGATCGCATCGCGGATCGCCATCTTCTCGAACGAGAACAGCAGATTCGTTCGCGACTCGATCTTCACGGCGGTCTGGGCGATCTCGGTGAATTCGCCATCTTCGAGGAGCTCCTCGAAGTGGTGTTTGTCCAGCTCGGCTTCCCAGCGATCGTGCGCCGAGACCTTGTAATCGCGCTCCCACGCTTCGTACGTCTCGTCGCGATAGCCGCCGGGAAAATGCTGAAGGAACACACGCCGGCTTTGGAGTGCTTGCCGATCGAGCCCACGCGGATGGACGAGTCGACCCATGATCGAAATTAGCAATCCACGCGATCGCGACCAGTGTGCGTTAGCGCCGCAGCTTCAGAGGATCGACGCCGGTGAGCACGACCTCGCCGGTTTTCCCGATCCGAATTTCTGCTACGGGCGTCGCTTCGACCTCGGCGCGTCGATAACGATCGGTCAGCAGCTGGATCCGCTGATTCGCGGAGCCGCGAAGGCCGGTCGCGAGCCGCTCGGTCGAGACATAACGGCCGTCGATCAGGACGTCGAGCTGCGCGAGCACGGCATCGCCATGCGGCAATGCTCGGATCTCTTCGATCGTGTAGCCGGAGAACGCGAGCGTCGAGAGGCCGAGCGCGCGTGCGGCCAAGAGCAAGGCCGCGGCGGCCTCGGCTTGCTGCAGCGGCTCGCCGCCGGAGAGCGACAGACCCTCGATGCCGCGGGTCGCCGCGAGCTGCGCGGCGAGCGACTCGATCTCGACCTCGTTGCCTCCACGCGGGTCGTGGGTCGCCGGGTTGAAACAACCGGGGCAGCCAAGCGTGCAGCCCGCCGTCCACACGACGAATCGTGCGCCCGGGCCGTTCGCTCGGCTTCGGGGCTCGACCGCGTGGACGCGAAGCTTCATTTCGACGGCTTGGCGACCAGCGGCATCGGGCGTTGACCGAGCGTCGGACCGACCACGTCGATCTCCTTGAGCAGCAGGTCGGGCGTGATCACGCTGCTCTCGATCCCGCTCGACGGCACGAAGCCATCGTCGGTCCCGCCGGTGAGCCGGAGCTGGAGCTGGGTCTCCGGTGGCGCGAGGAAGTTATAGACGGTGAGCTCGTTGCCGACGCCGATCACGTCTTTCCAGGCGCGGATCGGAATCTCGGCGAGCTGCACGTCGCGGACGAGCTCCTCTTTGCCATCGGGATAGATCCGATAGGCAAGGGCGGCCGGCGGTGGCAGCTGCTGATCCGTCGACTTGATCATCTGCACGAGCTCGCGGCGCGTGAACTCGGGCGCGCCGGTGATCGCCGCATCATCGAACCGGCGAATCACGAGGCCGTACTTCAGTCCCTCCGCGCGCGCGGCCGCGACGAGCCTTTGCTCGAGCGCCTTGCGAGACGTGCCTCCGGTGGTCTTGACGAACAGGTTCGTCGCGCTGCCGTGGAAAGCGCCGCCTTCCGTCGTGCGACGCGCGTGGCCGTTCGAGGTCTGATTCTTCGCCGAGGGTGTGCGGCTCGTCAGCAGCGTCTTCAGCATCCCGCCTTTGATGACCTCGACCTTCTGCGATGCGACGCCTTCGTCATCGATCTTGTAACCGCCGATCAGCGCCTTGCCGGCACCTTCTCGCACCGTCGGATCGTCGACGATCGAGACATTGGGCGACAGCACGCGAAGCCCGACCTTGTCGGTGAGTGCGCCGCCGAACGCGCGCGTCTCCTGCGGCGACAGCCCTTCCGGAACCGGCGTGCCGCCGAGGTTCGGCGCGAGCGAATAGCGAATCAGGCCGACCGCGCCTTCGCCTTCGAACAACACCGGTCCGCTATATCGATCGATCACCGGCGCCTTCGCGAGCTTCGTGATCGACTCGGCCAGCTTCTTCGATTCCGCCTTGAGCTCGTCTTCCGATGGCAGATCCTTCATCGTGCGGCCGTAGCGCAGGAAGTAGTTGTGGATCAGCTCGCCGTTGTCGGCCTGCGCGCTCGCTTCGATCACGACGCCACTTGCACGGCGCGTGTCGGTGACGTTCGTGCCTTCGGTCGTCAGATACCAGCGACGTTCGAGATAGCTCGTGACCGCGACACGCGAGTCACGGAGGTTGCCTTGATCGCGAAACACCGCGGACACGGCCTTCGCGCGCGTCTCGAGATCATCGAGCGATTCCGTCGGAGGGACGAGCACGGGCTCTTCGCTGACGACCGGCTTCTCGGTGGTCCACGACGGGATGTCGGCCGATCGAGTCGAGCCGGCCTTGCGTCCTTCGATCTTCGCGCGCAGCTGGATCAGCGCTTCTTTGTAGGCGCTGTCCGTGACGAGCCATGCCGCGCGGCGCGCGAGGCGCGGATTGGCCTCGAGCGGCAGGCTGAGCGCTGCCGTACCGTCGAACTCTTCGGCTTGCGGAACGACGTAGTTGCCGTTGTCGAAGTCCTTGCTGCCGACGCGCACGCGCGCTTCGAGCGTCACGGTGTGGCGGTTCTTCCGCGACGTGCTCTGGCCGAGCGTGGCGGCGACGTCGTTGACGTCGACTTCCGTGATCTTGTACGAGATGTGATACGGCTTCGGCGCGCCCGGAATCTCGAGGTCCTGCATGTCGCGGTTCATCTCTTCCGCGACCGCGTCGATGATCTCGTTGGTGACGGCTCTCGATGCCGGTCCGGCCGGCTCGCCGGGTTTCTCTTTTGTCTTCGCGTCTTTCTTCGCCTTCGCTTCTTCTTGCGCGGGCGCCTTCGCCAACGCGCCGGGGGCAACCGCGAACACCATGACGAGTGCCAGCCGTTTCATCCCACGCCGGAGATTCCGCGGCATCATCGCGACCCCTCTTGACGGATCGACGGAGGATTGAGCAGCGGCGGCCGATCCGGCGGCACGAAGCCTTTCTCGACCTCGATCTTCTCGAGCAGCAGGCTCGGCGCCGACGCCGACACCGGCACCCAGCCACTCTCGGCCCCGCAGACGCCGTTGAACGTCTCGATCTCGCGACTCGCCGCGCGAATCGACTGCAGGGCGACGAGCGGCGTGCCGCTGACATCGATGCCGCGGACGAGCTCCTTCTTGCCGTCCGGATACAGGCGATACGCCATCACCGGATTGACCTTGAACGCCTGCGGTGCGAACGCCGAGGTGTTCGTGAAGCCGCCGCTGATGTCGGTGAAGATCATCCCGTACGGACGGTTCTGCTTCTTGATCTCCTCGATCAACATCTTCTCGAGATCTTTGCGCTCGACGCTGCGCGTGGTCTCGACGACGAGGTTGCCCTGACGCGCCACCGGCGGCAGCCCCGGCGAGTGGCGGCCGTGACCGTTCGAATGATCGAAGCCCGGGATCGGGTTGCGACCCATCAAGAACCCGACGAGCGTGCCGTGATCGATCAGCGGCACGTGACGAGCACGGACGCCCTCATCGTCGTAGCGGAAGAAGCCATTGAGCTGGACGCCGTTGAGCGTGACGAGCTGCGGATCGTCGTAGACCGAAAGCCAGTCGGGTCCGATCGCCTTGCCGACGTAGCTCGCGAACGTCTGACCGCTCGTCGTGTCCTTCTGACGATGACCTTCGATGCGATGGCCGAACACCTCGTGGAAGAACACGCCGGCGGCGCGGCCTTCGAGGATCGCCGGGCCGACGTACGGTTCTGCGAGCGGCGCATCGTGCAGCGCATCGAGATCGCCGGTGACCGCGGCGATCATCTTATCGACGGCGGCGTCGCCCGGAAGATCTGCAGGCGTGCGCCCGAACCGCTGCTCGAGCCGCGACAGGTTCATCCCGTCCTCGGCCTTGACGCCGACGGAGACGCTCAGCTGCGCGTTCGTCCACGAGGTCTGGATCTGCGCGCCCTCGCTGTTGACGTAGTACGCGGTGTTGAGCTGGAACACGACGCCGCAGGTGCCGCGCGTGGCCTGGCCCTTGAGCGCTTTCGAAGAACAGCGCTTCAGCCGGTCGATCCATTGTGCCTTATCGAACTCGAGCTTCGCCGGCGCCTCGACGTGGACCTCGGCGGGCTCCGCGGAGAAATCGGCATCCTTCGAGTGCTTGCTGAGCGTCGACTGGTCTTGGCGCACGTAGCCGAGCGCCGAGATCGCTTCGCGGTAGCGGCGGTCGGTCTCGACCCAGATCGCGTTCGCGAGCGCTTGTTTGTCATCGCCGAACGGCACGACGCCTTTGCGCGTTAGCGGGGCATTTAGCCCGTTGCCGTCGTCTGACATCTGGCGCGTGTTGTCGAGCTGAGGGCTGCCGACGCGGACCTCGACATCGAGGTTGCGATTGACGTCATCGTTGTCGCTGATCAACGCGCCGCCCTCGGCTTCGAGGGTCGCGACCCGTTGCTCGACGAGCTGGTAGCCGAGGTAGTAGGCGGGATCGGCTTGTTTTCCGAGGATCTTCAGCTCGCGCTCGTTCTCGGCTTTGAGCGTGTCGAGGATCGGCGACCGCTTGTCGGGCGTGTTGCCGTCGGTGGGTTGGCTCGTCGTGACCTCGATCTTGGCGGGGATCAGAGGGAGCTCGAATTTGGCCTGATTCCCGGGAAGGGCGGCCGCAGGGACAGGCTTGGCGGCGTGCGGCTTCTCACTGCCGCCTCCCGAACAAGCCGCTAGCCCGGCGAAAGCGCCGAGCAGAAGGATCCGTGGCATGTCTCGAAGCGTAGGGGGCAGAAGGGGTGAAATCAAACCGGATGGTCGCTATCATGTAGCAACGTGCCATCGCCGCGACCCTCGGTATTGGTCATCCACGGCGATGGTGATGTGCTCGATCTACTCACCCGGTGGTTCGAGTCGGCCAGCTTCGACGTGATGACGGCCGTGACGGCCTTTCGAGCGCAATCCCAGCTCGAAGGCTCCCGCCCGATCGACGCGGTCGTCGCTCCGTGGGACGCAACTAACGCCGTCGGTGGCGAAGTTTACCGATGGTCGATGCAACATCGCATCGATCTGAGGACCCAGTTCGTATTTGTCGCCGACGAAGTGCCCCCGGAGTTCGATGCGCTGGTCGGCGGCCGCTGCCTGGCGGTCCCTCTCTCGGCACCCGCCGAGATCGTCCGGGTCGCGCAGGCGGCCATCGCGCGACGCAGCCGGATCGATCAGCCCGCCGTGATCGAGACCGGAGAACGTCCGACGCTACTCCTCGCAGATGATGATCCGATCTTGCTCGATGTGATGGCAGATCTTCTCACCGAATCCGGATACGCGGTCTCGCCGGTCGAGAGCGGAAATTCTGCGACCTCGATCCTCGAACGCGAGGACTTCGACGTGATCGTCACCGACTGGCACATGCACGACGGCTCGGGCGCCGACCTGTATCGCTGGATCTTGAAGCGCAAGCCGCACCTGGCCGCGCGCGTCGTGTTCTTGTCGGTCGCCGACCAAGATGATTCCGGGCCCGTCGCGCCGGGCCGACCGATGTTTCGCAAGGGCCAAGACTCGCAGGCGTTGATCGAGATGCTGCGCGAGATCGTCAAACAAGTCCGGGGCTAGCTAGCTATTTCCGGCGCTGACCGCGCGCTACCTTGCTCGCATGCCGGTAGACCTCGACCACCTGATCGTCCGGTCACGCGACAAGCGCGCGTCCGCTGCTTTTCTCGCCGAGATGCTCGGGCTGCCGCCGCCGAGCGCGGTTGGCCCCGGGGGCAGGTTCCACGCGATTCCGCTGGCGAGCGGCACATCGCTCGATTTCGCCGACGCCGGAGATCAGTTTACGCCACAGCACTACGCCTTCGCGGTAACCGATCCCGAGTTCGACGCCCTGCTCGCCCGTATCCGCGAACGTCGGATACCGTACTGGGCCGACCCAGGGCAGACCCAACCCGATCAGGTCGCCGACCGCGGCGGCAGCCGGGCGGTCTACTTCGCTGACCCGAGCGGCCACTGGATCGAGGTACTGACGCGATAGCCTGGCGGCCCGCCTCGCCTACGTCTTCCCTCCGGCGCGAACCGCTGCCAGTGTTCGACAAAGTAGCGAAGCGCCGCAACGAAACTGATTCGGGTCGGGGGGGCACGTTGAGCTCGCCAGCAGTACGTTCCATCTCAAGTCGCACCAAGTTGTAGGCGATGAGTAAACCCACATCTCTCATGCGACTGCGATGGGACTCTTGCTGCGAATCGTTTCGAGACGATCGAGCATGTCCGTCTTGATCTCGCCAAATCCAAGCTCGATTTCCCACCGCTCGTGATGGATAGAGGACGCGTAGCTCTGTGGCCGGATATCGCTTCTCGTCGATCACGATCGACGCAGCATGATCCTCCCGATCGTCCGAAACCACCTTCCGGACATCGTCTTGGATTCGGAACAACGTCAGCTGCTTGTCGCCGCTACAGCGACCTAAGCGCTCGAGCGGGGTCTCTCAAGCGAGATAAAGTGAGCACGGCGCTCGTGCGAGCACCCACGTCCGAGTCAGTCACGAGCGCGAGAGACCCCGCCGTGCGCGTGCTCGCGGGCTCGCGGGCTCTACAATGTAGATCGCCGACTTCCGGACTCCCGTCGGGGACCTAGCCGTAACTGCTCGGTATTGACGTTAGGTTCGAAGTTGCGCGCCAGCACGCCGTTGACGAACGGGAGGCGCACCATGTCCGAGCAGCTACGAGAATCGTTGCAGGCACCGACGGTGGCCTTCTCGATGCCGCGCGACGAGAAACGCCCGTCGCGCACGCATACAGCGGCAGCGCCATCATCATGATCGGAGCAAACGGGCGCTCACCGCGCGGATCTCTTGCCTGGACCACCTTTTCGATCCGCGGACGTCGAGCTCTCCAACGAGGTCGAGCACAAACTTCGCGAGGTGCCCGTCGTGCAGTCATTCGCGCGGGAGGCCAATAGATCAGACCGAGATCGATCTGTCGGAATCGGCTGCTTGGATCGAGGGATCTCCAGAGTCGATCGGATGTGCGACGCCAACGCGAGCAAAGCGCGTGTCGGGCGGGGCCCCGAAGCGAATAGCGGGGAGATGGTCCAGTCAGGCGCCGGTGCCACATGGGGCGCAGGGTTCGCCGGTAGTGCAAGCACTCCGTTCCATGCGATGAGCGAGGCGCCCCGTCCCGCACGCGCGTGCTCGCGTGTTGGCGTTCTTCAGAGCCCTCGCCCCCGCGAGCTATGCCCTACAGGCTCCTCGATCGGTCTTTCGAACGTACTCGTGTCACGTGCACGTGCTCGTTGACCATCGGGGCGCTTTTCGTCCGTAGGCTCGTCGACGCTTGCCATCGGCTCGACACAGCGAGCTCCTATCGGCCGTTCCGTGGACGAGCACGTGCCTTGTGGACTGATCTGGCTAGATCTTCTCGACGATCAGCTCGAAGCGACCCTGATCGAACGGCACGCCCGGCGCGCGTTCGACTTGCACGAGGCGCTCGCGCTTGCCGGCGGTCTGCAGCTCGAGCGCGCGATGATGGCACCACGGGTTATTGCCCGGCTTGCCGAGGATCGCCTCCGCGGTCCACGTGCAGCCGCCCTTGCACGTCTCCTTGTAATAACAGCTGCCGCAAAATCCCCAGAGGTGCTCGATGCCGCGGCCGCGATTGAAGCGCATCGGTGCCGCGCGTTCCCAGATCTCGACGAGCTTCGCGTCGCGCACGTTGCCCGAGCCCCAGGTCTCGGTCGCCATCGAAGGACAGCCTTTGATCGTGCCGTTCGCTTCGATGCCGATGCCCCACACGCCCGCGCCGCAACCGACGGTATGACCGCGAGGCAGCGTGCCGCGCAGCGTCGTCTCGTACGGTCCGAAATAGCCGACGTTGTTGCCCGGCCACAGCAGCACGTCGGCTTCGCGACAGCGCGTCGCGAGCTTGTCGAGCATCGGAAACAGCTCGAGCAGATCGTACGGCTGCAAGATCCAGTCGGGATGATCGGCCGCGCGACCCATCGGCACCGTTAATTGGATCTGCCAGCTGTGTGCGCCGTGCTCGATGATCGTCTCGAGCACCGCGGGAAGCTCGTGCATGCTGAGCCGATTGATCTGCGTGTTCGCAGACACCGGGACATCCGCGTCTTGCAGATTCTTCATCGCGGTCAGCGCCGCCGCGAACGATCCGGCGACCGAGCGCTGCAGATCGTGGGTCGCTTCGAGGCCGTCGATCGAGACGCTCGCGCTGAGTAGACCCGCGGCCTTCGCGGCTCGCGCGCGCTCCGGCGTCATGCCGCGCCCGCCGGTCGTCAGCAGCGGCTCCATCTCGTGCTCGGCGATCCGCGCGATGATCTCGCACCAGTCTTCGCGCAAGTAAGACTCGCCGCCGATCAGCACGACCTCGATCACGCCGAGCTCGGCGAGCTGATCGACGAGCGATAACGCTTCGGCCGTCGTCAGCTCGTCGGGCCGCGCCTTACCCGCGCGCGAACCGCAGTGTCCGCAGGCCAGATCGCACGCGAGCGTGATCTCCCAGACCGCGAGGATCGGCCGCGCTTGCTTATCGATCTCGCGGACCTGGTCGGCGAGTGGCACGTTTCGTCTGCCGAGAGGAGCCTTGGGAGCCAGCGGCAGCTTCTTCACGGCGGCGTCGTACCACGGGGCGAGACGACCCAATCGAGAGACCGAGGGCGGTGGATCGAGCGCGCCCGCAGCGAAGCGAGGACGCGCATCTCTAGCCCGAGGGAATCCCCGGAGGGGACCCTCTGTGGCGTTGCGCACGCGCGGTCGCGTTGAGTTCGGCAACACCGAGGGTCCGCCGGCTCATTAACTTGTTGATCCTGCCGGCCCGTCTGGGGCACGAATCGTGCTCCCCATGCCCGCGATGATTCGAACCTGCATCGCGATCCTCGCGCTCGCCGCCTGCGGCGGTGCTTCGGATCTCGAGCATCCGACCGACCGTCCGCACAGCGCCAACACCGACATCGATTGGCGCGACCAGGTGATCTACCAGATCATGGTCGATCGGTTTTCGAACGGCGATCCGAACAACGACTTCGGGGTCGAGCCGTCCGTGCCGGGCAAGTTTCACGGTGGCGACTGGCAGGGGATCATCGATCGTCTCGACTACCTGCAAGAGCTCGGCGTCACCGCGCTGTGGATCTCGCCGGTCGTCAAGAACGTCGAAGAAGACGCCGGCTTCGATAGCTATCACGGCTACTGGACGCAGGACTTTCTACGACCG
>JAQBQF010000362.1 GCA_028287115.1 Myxococcales bacterium | reverse complement strand
TCTCGATCGCCGGTTTGCCGAGGTCGACCTTCCACAGGGCCTTGCCGCGCTGCAGATCGATCGCGACGATCTGATGCCAATCCTGTCCCCCGGCGATCTCGTAGGACCGCACGTGGTCCGTCAGCGTGATCGGTCCTGTCGGCTGCGTTCGGATCGGCTCGTGCTCGGGAGCGAGGCGGAACCCGCCGAGCTTCGCCGAATCGTGCATCGAGATCGCGAAGACCTCCGCGCGGCCTTCGCGCTCGACCCGGATCGAGACGGCATTCTGCGACCACGCGAGTGCGGGGCGGTCCGCGGTCCCCGCGTAGTGTGGGACGAGCGCTTGCCACTTGAGCTCGTCGCCCGCGCGGAGCTCGACAAAGGCGCGCTCGCCGCCGTCCTCCGAGCGGACGACCAGCGACTGCGTGCCATCGATCGGAAACGTCGAGATCACCGGACCGGGACGCGGGCGGGCGTGCACGACGTACCAGACGCCGACTCCCGCGACGAGGGCGCCGACGATGACGATCGCCGGACCGATGAAGCCAAGGCGACGTGCCATGGCAGACGTATAACTCAGCTCTCGCCGACGGGCTTGCCACCGGTGACGATCGAATAGTCGAACGGCTTCGGCCGGGTCAGGCCCGCGTCTTTGGTCCCGTCCTTGGACTGCGCGAGCACCCGGCGACCCGTTGCGAAGAACACGGTGATCTTGCCGGGCTCTTGGACCTCGATCACACCCTGCCCGAAGCTCGGATGTTCGACGCGCTCGCCGACCGCGTACTTCTCGCTCGCACGGTACGTGCGCACTTGCTTCGAGAGATCCGCGGCGACCGCGGGCTTTTCAAACCGCTCGGCAGGGGCTCTCGACGACGCAGCCGCGGCCGAACGCGGTGGCTTCGGGTTCGACAGCGACGGTTGGCGCTTCTCGACGGGCTCCCCGTGCGGCGACTTGTGGCGGTGTTGCCCGCCACACTGCTTGCACTGGACCTTGACGATCTTGTCGCCGACCTTGGCGACCACGACGTGCCATACGTCTCCGCACTTCGAGCACAGGGATTCGACGTCTGCTCCAACTCCGGCCGACATGGACGCCAGAGCATAGCAGACGGAGACATGATACTTCGAGCGTATGAGCCAGGCAGCGGCAGACGCACTGGTCGTGGAAGGGAACTCACTCTTCCGCGGTGAGCAATTCGCTGAGGCGGTCGAAAAATTCGAACGCGCGACCATTGTGTTTCCGCAGCACCCCCTCGCGTGGAAGGGCCTCGGTCACGCGCTGCTGTGCCTCGGCCGGCCTCACGAAGCCGCGCCGGCGTTCGATCGAGCGGTCGGCCTCCGGCCCGAGAGCGCGACGGCACTGTGGGGAGGCGCACTCGCCCACGCCGAGCTCGGCAACAAGGTCGTCGCCCTCAATTATCTGCGCCGGACGCTCGCATTGCAGCCGTCGTGGATCACGATGGCGCAAGGTGTTCCGTCGCTGCAGCCGTTCCTGATGGTCGCCGCGCGCGCCGCGGATCTGATCCGCAAAGGCATCGGCGCGTACTCGGGCAAGTCCTACCGCCACACGGACCACGACCTGCGTTCGGTCGAGATCGGGCGGCTCGCGAATTCGCCGGTGTTCAATCAGTGGACGTTCGTGACGATCGGCCTGTCGAACACGGAATGGAACGAGCCGGAACGGCCGCGCGTCGAGCTCATCCTCGCGAGCACCGTCGATCACGAAGTCTGCGGCCAGATCCTCGCGAACCTCGCGTTCCATCTGTCGGAGACCCGGTTTTTTCCGGAGCCCGGGACGATCGTCCGTGACGTCGTCGGTGCGCTGAACGCGGGCGACCTGTCGCAGCGCCTGCCCCATGTCTACGTGCGCTCGCCGCGCGCGTGGAACCTGCACCTCCCACTCGACATCGGTCCACCCGCGATCACGCTCGCGCAGGTGTTCCCGATCAGCGAGCCCGAATATCAGATGTGGCGAACCGGCGGGTCCGCGCGCTTCGATCAGTACTTCGTGGAGAATGCGATCGACATCGCCGAGCTTCGTCGCGCCTGATTACAGCGCGTCGCGCGTCGCGAGGTTCAGCGTCATCACGCCGGGCTCGTAGCCTTGCGTCGAACGATCGGGAAGGAAGAAGCCGGTCGGGACGTTCTGATCGTCGAACCCGCCGTAGAGCATGTAGCGCCCCGTGCCTTTGGCGGCGACGTCGGCCCCGGTGAGCATGCCGAGGTGCTCGCCGTCTTCGGTCTTCGTCCACGCGAGATCGCGCGGCGTGAAGTAGTTGACGTTCCACACCAGGCCGTCGTTCGAGATCCCATGCCACACGCCGGCCGCGTTGTTGAACACGATCGGCTGCGCGTCGGTGTCGCCGGCCATGTCGCTCGTCATCCACAGCTCCCAGCGGCAATGAACCTCGTCGTAGATCACGGTCGGCTGCGCACCGCCTGATCTGAGATCGGCGCTCGCACGGAGCAGGCTTCGCACCGGCGCTGCTTGCACGGTCCAGTGAATGCCGTCCGTCGAGGTCGCGTGGGAGATGCCGTACGCGCCGACCGTGTCGCACGTCGTGCCCATGCACGAGAAGCTCGAGAACCACAGGTGATAGACGCCGGCGTGATAGACGAGCTTCGGATCTGCCACGATCCCGCCGGTCGCGCCGGGGAAAGCATCGAGCCCGGTCAGCACGAGCCCGACCTGATTGTGCGGTGACTCGGCGGCGGTGATCCGGGTGAACGTCTTGCCGTCTGCCGAGAACGCGGCACCGATGCTGTAGTCCGCAAAGCTGTAGTTCGGGAACGGGAACTTTTGCTTCGCACCACTATAGAGGAGCAGATAGCGCCGGTCGGCAGAAGCATCCGGGTTCATCGCCACCGTCGGTGTCTCGGTGTTCTGGTGATCCCATGCGGCGGCATCGCTGCTCGCGACGAGCGACGGCGCATCGTCGATCGTCCACGCCGCGAGATCCGGGCTGATCGCGTGACGCACCATCTGCGTGATCGTCGGCGAGCTGAACGACGCTGCATGCGGACCGTGGAAGTAGACGTTCCAGAGCTGGCTCGCGTCGTCCCACCGCAGGTCGGGGTCCGAGATCCCGATGTCGATCATGTTGTCGGAGTAGGTCTGATGACCGGCGACGATCCGCGGATTGACGGTCCTTCGATAGAAGCTGCCGATCGTCCCGACCGGCGAGCAGCTGCTCGCCTCCGTGTCCGGCTGGACCTGACCATCGGCGACGGCCGGGTCGTTGCCACCGCAGCCCGCGCCGAATATTCCCAGAATCAGCAGCGTGGAGCGCATGGGGCGATTTGCCGGATTTGGTTGTACGACGCCGTTTGACCTCTTGTCAGCACGAGATTGCACCGGCAAGATGCCCTACATGAAGTCGCTCGCCTCTGTGCTGCTCGCCACGGCCATCTTTGCTGCTTGCAGCAATGGAGACCTCGAAGGGCGCGTCAAGAAGCTCGAAGACCAGAACAAGAAGTACAGCGACGCGCTGGCGTTCTTGCAGAAGGTCTACGACCAGCAACAAACGCAGCAGAAGCAGCAGGCGCGTGAAGAACCGGCACCCGACGCGACGTTCGCCGTCGATGTCGCGCCGGATCTCGCAGGTGGTCAGGTCGAAGGTCCGAACACGGCATGCGTGACCGTGGTCGAGGCCTGGGATTTTGCTTGACCCTACTGCCAGAGGGTCAGTTCGACCCTCGACGATCTGGTCAAGCAGTACAACGGCAAGGTTCGTGTCGTTTACAAAAATATGGTCGTGCACCCTCAGGTCGTGATGAAGGGGCACCTCGCGGGGTGCGCTGCGTCCAAGCAGGGCAAGTTCATCGAGTTCAAGAATCAGTGGTGGGACAAGGCCTACGGGCCGTATTCCACCGCGCGTGATCCTTCGAAGCTCGGTGAAGAGAACATCCTCGCGATCGCCAAGGGCTTGAACCTCGACACCGCGAAGTTCAAGGCCGACATGGATGGTCCCGAGTGCAAGGCTCGCGTCGACGGCGACATGGCCGAGCTCTCGAAGTGGCACGTCAACTCGACTCCGAGCTTCTTCATCAACGGCAGTCACTTCGGCTGGAACGGCCAGCCGGACTCGTTCAAGACCGCGATCGACGAGAAGATCAAGGTCGCCGAGACCTCGGGCGTTCCGTGCGCCGACTACTACGACAAGGAAGTCATCGCCAAGGGCGAGAAGCAGTTCCGCTCGTCGGTCGATCCGAAGCCCGCCGGGCACTGATCGCCGGCTGAATCGACCTAGCCAAGGCCGCTCGGGTATCTCGAGCGGCTTTGTTTCGTCTGGGAGCCGTCCCTGTGCCTGGAACGTCTAGTTCCGGAGGCGCTTGCCGGTACCGGGCTGGTAGTCGACGATCTCCATCTTCATATCGCCGTAGTCGGTCTTCGCGACGACCTTGAGCGGCACGCGGCCATCGTCATCGGAGATCCACACGGTGAAGTCGCGCTCGTCGCTCTCCTTGTCGCGCCCGCCCTTGCGATCGAGCTTGTACGTGTGCCCATCGAAGCGCAGCGCGGGCAGCTCACCTAGCTCGGTGACGAGCTTTTCTTTGCCGCCGATCTTCATCTCGACGTGCCAGAGATAGCGACTGCGCAACACCTCGACGCTCACCGCCGAGCCGGCAGGACCTTCCCAGCTGCGAAGCGCGACCAGGAACGCGTTGTAGTCCCAGACGTCCGGCTTCGTCACGAGCTGAGGCTCGGGCTTAGGCGTCTCGTCGTTGAGGTGAAACGTGATCGGGACGAGGTTGCCGCTGCGTCCCGCGAGATCCGCATCGGTGCGCTCTTTGTCCTTGCCGTTGGTATCGAATTCGTCGGTCATCCAGCGCACCGAGCGACCGGTGAGCACGTCGATCCACGACGAGAAATAGTCATCGACCTTGACGAACGCACCGAACCCGACGGTCTTCGCATGCGCCTGCACGACGACGGTCTGCTTGCCGCCAACCTCGGACAGATCGCCGACCCCGATCTCGTAGCTCGCGAGCTCGAGGCCTTGCAGCGCGATGCGATACGACATGCGCTCTCCCGGCGTGACGAGCGGCGGACCATCGGGGAGCTTGTTCGCGTCCGGCGTTGTTGGATGCGGTGTGCTCGGCCCACCGCTTTGGGAGCCGCACGCGCACAGGAGCGAGAACAGACACAAGCTCCGAAGCACGGGCGAAGCCTAGCGCAGATGACGCGCGCCGCGGGCGGCGGGCCGGTGAGGGCATGACAACGATCGCTCCGCGAGCGCGCTGATCGCTTCGACATGATTGCGCGGCCGATCACCGCGAAGCCGTCACCGGGTGCCCTGAACCGCACTAAGCCACGGGAACTCCTGGATTCGCAGGGCCCCTTGATCCCTTGGGTTTACGGTCACGTGCTGGTAAGGTCCGACGCCTGCTCGCCAATCGGCGCGCTGGTAGAGGTCTAATCACGATGGAAACGAAGCATCTGGACCGCGTCGTCATTCGATTCGTCGGTGACTCCGGCGACGGTATGCAGCTCACGGGCAGCGAGTTCGCGAAGGCCGCAGCCGAAGCCGGCAACGACATCTCGACGTTCCCCGACTTTCCGGCCGAGATTCGCGCGCCCGCGGGCAGCTTGTTC
>JAQBQF010000338.1 GCA_028287115.1 Myxococcales bacterium | reverse complement strand
GGTGCCGCCGTGGTCTCGGTATAGCCACTGTCGAGCACGCCGACCGTGCCATCCGGGTTGACCAGCACGACGTCGTACAGATGTGCAGGCGTCCCGGCAGGCACGACACCGGTCGCGCGGTCTGCATCGAGGAATGCGACGGATTGCAGCGGGACGGCGACATCGGTCGCGAGCGGGTTGTGCGGATTGAGGAACACACGCGGCGTCGCGACGAACGGATGATTGTTGGGCGCTGGCGCGGTGGTATCGCGGAAGATCGTCACCGCAGTGTCGCTCGACGTCGCGCCAAACGGTGGCGCGAGTTTCTTCAACGTCACCGTGGCCGTCGCCGTGACGGTAAAGGCCATCGGCAACGTCGTCGGACAGTGCGCGTTATCTTCGAGCGTGAGATCGTAGACGCCGGGCGGCTGGTTCTTGGGAACGATCGCCTGCACGCGGTTCGGATGCCCGGCCACCGTATTGAACTGGAGCTGCGTGCTCGTGCCGCCCATCGTGATCGTGACCGCGTTCGCAGGCAGCGGCGGAGAGATCGTGGTCGAGTAGATCGTGATCCGCGTGTTGATCCCGTTGTAGACCACGTCGGGATCGACGAAGAACGCGATCGGACCGGTCGTCACGTTGACCGTCTTGTGCGGCAGCGGCCGATCTGCGCAGCCGTCCGGGTTGGTCACGATCACGTCGCACGTTGTTCCTGCGGGTGCGCCACCGCCGAAAGTCGCGACGAGCTGCGTGCCGTCTGCGTTGACCGTGACGGTTGCCGCGGTGACGTCGGTCGAGCCGGGGCAGTGCTCGGTCACGACGGCACCCGGCGCGAAGTTGCTGCCGTTGACGGTGATCTGACCACCACCCTGACAGACCGTGGCCGGCACGACCGAATCGACATGCGGTGGTGCGTCGAGCGTGACCATGAAGCCCGTGCTCGACGCACAATCGGCGGGCGCCGGATTGGTGACGACGAGCTCGAGCATCGTATTCGCAGTTACCGCGATGTCGCCTTGCGGGATCACGAAGCTGATCGCCGTGCATAGCTGGACGTCGTGCTCGGTGAATGTTCCCGTGATCGCCATGCAGTCGGAAGCGGCGAACGTCGTGGAATAGGTCTTCGGCGTGGGCGACGACAGCGTGACCGTCGGCGTTGCTCCGTCGAAGACGAGGAAGCTCGTGCCCGTCACCACGACCGTCTGATTCGATTGATCGTCACAGATCGCCATCGGCGTTGCCGACGTCACGACGGGCGGCGGAACGATCGCGAGGACCTGCGGCAGCTTCGAGGCATGGCTGCCGTCAGGGTTGGTGACCGTGACGTCGAACACGCCGGTGGCGAGCATGTCGGCCGGTGCGACGTCGAAGCCCATCGAGGTCTCGCTCGTCCAGTGGACACGGCTGCCCTGCGGATTCGCCGGATCGTCGGCGACGTCGATCGCTGCCGGAGGTAGCGTTCCGCCGGGTAACGCGGCGACGGGCCCGAGCGTCACCTTTGGTAGCAACAGCTGGCGTGATTCGGTCAACGTCTTCGAAGGCATCGGGGTGAAGTCGGTGCCCGTGAGGCCGACGGACGTGATGCCATTCACACCCGATACAGATGCGCCATTGCAGACGAGATCCGGTGCGACCGACGACAGCGTCGGCGGCGGACTCTCGATGTCATGAGCGCACGCGGATGACAGGATCGCAAACAGGACAAAGCGTAGGCGATGAACGCACATAGTTCAGGCTCCCCCAGTCCGGGCGAGCAAGCGCGATGCCACCGGGATCGCGTCGATCCACTTCAACCTAGCGGTGGTGATGTGAAACCGAGCGTCCGGATCGGTACACGCGTTCGTCCGGTTCGGTTCACCAGGAGAGCTTTGTGTGCACCGCGTCGTGGGTTAACTTCGGCGTCGGCCACGATCTCGGTCGGGGCATTTTGGGCACGATCGCTGCACCACATGTTGGAGGAGCTCATGCGTCGTCTGCTTTGCATCATCGCGCTGCTTGGAGTGTCGAGCCTCGCGTTCGCGGATCCGGCAGGCGATGCTCACGCCGAGATGGCAGCCGCGCTTGTCGCGCAGGCGGATCTACATCCGACGCCGGTCGCGCTGCCGAAGAGCTCCGCGGCGCCCGTTCACGCCGCAGCCGAGAGCGCTGTCAAACGCGGGGGCGGTCCGCGCACCGTGAACGAGGGCCGGCGTGCGGCTGATCAAGCGTCCCAACAGGCGCAAGGTCAAGCCCAAGCGCTCGCGCGGCAGGCACAAAGCGCGGCATCCGCGGCGGCCGGTCAGCAGCAGTCTGCCGCGGCCAAAGCGCGAGCGGCGTCTCATCCGCATCCCGGTCACTGAGCCGCTATCGTGCGGAGACTGTGGATCGCGATCTTGCTGGTCGGCCTATGCGCGAACGCATTCGCCGACGACCATCCCACCGCGCGCCATTTGTTGGCCGGCGTGCGCCTGTTCAAAGACGCGCGTTATGAAGAAGCACTCGTCGAATTGCGCATCGTCGCGCACGCCGCAGATGCGCCGACCGATCTGGCCTTCTATCTAGGACCGACGCTGTACAAGCTCGGGCGCCATCGCGAAGCGCTCGCGGTGTTCGTCGCCTCACGCGCAGCACCGGACGCGCTGACCGACTTCTACGTCGGCGAGACCTACTATGCATTGAAGTTATTCCGCAAAGCACGAGCGGTCTTCGCCGGCCTACGGACCCGCGGCCTCGGGCCGGCGCTCGACGAGGCGGCTCGCAGTTATGTCGAGACGATCGATCTCGCCTACAAGACCGCTCCCAAGGACGATGCGACGCTGTCCTATTACATCGCAGTGGGCGTCGAGCTCGCGCCGACCGATCCGAGTGTCGCGGGCGAGTTTCTCGACGAGGCGCGCTTGGTCGAAGCGCTCGGGACCGACCGCAAGCGCCACGGGGACATCCTCGATGCCTTGGGCGCAGCGTGGAACCGCGCCGGCCGCCCGAGTGGTGTCGTCGAGGTCCTCGGGGCCGAACCTGGACGCTCCGAAGAAGCGACCTGGCAACTCGCGCGTGCCTACCTGGCGCTCGATGACTCGCCGCACGCGCGCGCCTTCCTCGCCCCGATCGCTAATGCGGGAGGACCGCACGCGAGTGACGCCGCGGCGATCCTCGCGAAGACACCACCGTGATCGCGTTGTTCGCGATCGTCGCGGATCTGTGCGCAGCGCCGCCGGAGTCGGCCACGGCCGACACGCAGGAGAGCGCCGCATATTCGCGAGCAGGTGACGAGGCGATCGAGACCGGCGACCTACGCATCGCGACGATCGCGTACCGCAAAGCGGTCGCATTCGATCCGGCCAACGACCACGCGAGACAAGCGCTCGCAGCACTGTGTCAGCCCGATGACGGCGCGCTGCTCGCGGCGATCGCACGGTTTCGCGAGGGAGATCTCGACCGAGCGCACACAGAGCTCACCGCGATCGTCGCCCGCGATTCGACCTCCGCGGGGGCACACTTATTTCTCGGATTGATCGCGCTCGGGCGCCATGATGGCGCGCTCGCCGAGCGCGAGCTCGCACTCGCGAGCACCAATTCGGCCTACGCCGCGGTGGCAGGCGAGATGCAACGATTCGCGCGACGTGAAGGCCGCTTGACCGTGGTCGCGCTTGTCGCACCGGAGATCGATACGAATCCGCAGCTCGTTCCGGATACGCCGCCTCTCGGTGCGACCGCCGGGTCACCGACGCCCGACGAGGCGCTGTTGTTGGCGACCACGGTCACCGTGCGACCGACACCGTGGCTCGTGCTCCGCGATGGCCTCGCGTGGCACGACCAGCGCAAGCTGTCGTCGCTGACGTTTCTCGGTGAGAATGCGCAAGCTGCGATCGAGCGCGATCACCACGCGAACCATGCCGCCGTCCGTTACGATCTCGACCTCGACTGGCTCGGCGGTGCGCAGTATCTCGTCGCGCACCGGGGGACCGCCTCGTATCGCCGGGACTTCAGCGGCTTTGCCTTGGCGGGTACGTACTCGGTGCGTCATCGTGCCTATCAGCAGCTCGCGCAAGCCGATTTCACCGGCTGGGTCTATTCGGGCGACGAGAGCGTGCTCGTTCACGCAACTCCGCGCGTCGATCTGGAGATCAAGACGATCGGGTGGCGCGAGGTCACCGTCGACCCGGCGTTCAGCGCTCTCGCCGGCGGGGCGCAGGTGATGTTGCGTGGTCGCCCGATGGCGGGTACGCGTGCGGCTTTCGGGGCGAGCTCGTATTACGCGCGCTATGACGGCGCAGAGCCCGACGGCCTACTCCGCCGCGATCTCCACGGCGAGATCACCGCGGATCTCGATGTCGATCTGAGCGACCACTGGATCGCGATCGCGAGTGCGAGCCTCATCGGGAATCGATCCACGGTGGAGGACTTCCGCTACTGGAAGCTCGTCGCTCGCCTCGGCCTCGAGCTCGCGTTTGGAGGACCGTGACCCGGCGTCGCGCCCTCGCCGTGTTCGCCGCCGCCGCTGCGCTGCTGCTCGCGCTCAACGCGCTGGTGTTTAGCCTGTATCGCAGCGAAACGCGTGCGGTGAACGCGACGCTCGATGACCGGTTGACCGCACTCGGAACCACGACCGCGCGCTGGCTTGCGACGACGGACCGCGAGACCGGAAATGGAACGAACCAGCGAACGCTTGGGAGCGGGCCCGACGCGTTGCTCGCCACACTGGTGAGCGAAAACCGGCTCGAGGATGCATTCGTCCTCGATGACACGCTCGCGGTCATCGCAGGTGTGCGCACGCATCCGGCGACCCCGCTGAACCTGCTGCGGATCGACCAGGATCGTCTGTTCGCCGCGCTCGAAGGACGGCGATCGGTAGGAGACGGTTACTCGATCGCGAACGCTCAGGTGGAGGCCGCGTACTTTCCCATCGACCGCGGCAGCAAGCATCTCGTGCTCGCACTCGAGGCGGGCGCGGAATTTCACGAAGCCGCCGACGGCGTACGAACCACGTACGTGATCGCAGTGGCGCTCTCGATCCTGGTCGCGCTCGTGTTCGGGTTTGGTCTCGGCCTCGCGCTGCGCGCTCTCGAGCGAACCCGCCTGGCCCACGGCCGCGCAGAGCGGCTCGCGGCCGTCGGTCAGATGGCAGCGATGGTCGCGCACGAGGTTCGCAATCCCCTCGGGATCTTGCGCGGCCAGGTGGAGCTTGCCCGCGAACGATTGACGAGCGCCCCGGCGCGCGAACAAGAGCGACTGTCCGAGATGCTGGTCGAGATCGACCGGATCAATCGGCTCACGGAAGAGTTTCTCGCACTCGCGCGCGACCTGCCGCTCGACCTCACGGTCGTTGACCTCGGTGTGATCATCACCGCAGTCGCCGAGGATGTCCGGAAGGCGACCGGGGCGACCGAACATGGATGTATCGAGGTCATCCCGCCGGCCTCTCCGATCGCCGTGCACGCCGACGGAGACAAGCTGCGGCAGGCGCTGCACAACCTCGTCCTCAATGCCGTACAGGTTGGAGGACCGCGCATTCACGTTCGGGTCGACGCGGCCAGAGACGGAGATCGTGCGCGCGTCACCGTCGCCGACGATGGACCCGGCATTCCTGCGGAGATCGCCGCGACCCTGTTCGAGCCATTCGTGACTTCGCGTCCCGGCGGCAGCGGGCTCGGACTCGCGATCGCGCGTCGAGTGGCAGAACGCCACGGCGGATCCTTGGTGCTGGAATCGCGTTCGGGCGTGCCCGGGGCCACGTTCTCGATCTATCTTCCGCTCGAGGGAGCTCACGATCGATGACACGCATCTTGATCATCGATGACGAGCCAAAGCTCGGCCGCGTCGTCGCGGAGATGCTCGAGAGTGTTGGACACGAGATCGCACACGCGACCAGCGGCCGCGCGGGAATCGATCAGCTGAGTGCCGGAGGATTCGAGATCGTCCTCACCGATCTGCGGATGCCCGACATCGACGGCATGACGGTGCTTCGAGAGGTGCGCCGCATCTCACCGGGCACCGATGTCGTGATCATGACCGCGCACGCCACGGCGCAGAATGCCGTCGATGCGATGAAGGAAGGTGCGGTCGACTATCTGATCAAACCGTTCGCGATGGACGAGTTGCGCATGCGCATCGGCCGGATCTCCGAACGTCGCGCGCTCTCGACGCGAGTCGACTCGCTCGCACGAAGGCTCGATGCGCGCGAGGGATTCGGCCGGGTGATCGCGGAGAGTCCGAAGATGCGTGCGGTGGTCGAGCAAGCACGTCGCGTCGCCGCGACCGATGAGACCGTCCTGCTGCTGGGAGATAGCGGCACCGGCAAGAGCCTGCTCGCGCGCGCGATCCATCATGCGAGCCGGCGCGCGAATGGGCCGCTCGTCGAGATTCACGCGGCGGCCCTTCCGGACTCGCTCGTGGAAGGCGAGCTGTTCGGCCGCGAGAAAGGCGCGTACACCGGCGCCTTCGACGCGAAGGCCGGCCATGCCGAGATCGCGAACGGTGGCACGCTGTTCCTCGACGAGATCGGCGAGCTCCCCGGGACGACGCAGGTCAAGTTGCTTCGGCTGCTTCAAGATCGCACGTTCACGCGACTGGGCTCGACGCAAGCTCGCAAGACCGACGTCCGGATCATCGCGGCCACCAATCGCGATCTCGAAGCGGCGGTCAAAGCAGGCACGTTCCGCGAAGACCTGTACTACCGGCTCGCCGTGTTTCCGATCGCCGTGCCGCCGCTCCGCGAGCGCCCCGAGGACATCCGAGCGACCGCGCTCTCGATCCTCGGCAGGCGCGGTCTCGGCGCCGATCGGATCTCCGTCGAGGCACTCGCTCTACTGGCGGCACACAGCTGGCCGGGCAACATTCGCGAGCTCGAGAATGCGATCACGCGTGCGCTGGTCCTCGCGGGTGGCGAGCCGATCGCGGTCGAGCACTTGCCCTCGACGCTCGCGGGTCGTGGTGGGGCTGCGCCGACGTCGACGCTCGACGAGCTGATGGGCCCGAGCTTCAGCCTCGATGCGCTCGAGCGCGACCTGATCCAGCACGCACTCGTCAAAGCAGGCGGCAACAAGGCGGCCGCCGCTCGGCTGCTCGGGATCACGCGCCGTCGCCTGTATTCGCGCCTCGAGAGCATGAGCCAGAAGCAGGCGGACTCCGACGATTCGTCGTGATCGCCCGTGCGCGGCTCACGGCGGATCCGAGCAACAGCGGAAGCCAAGGTTTGCGAACGAGAACGTCGGATCCATCGACACGAAGTCGAACCGACACGCGAGGCCGCCCGCCGCGGTATCGAATGCGCCGCCACGCACGTTGAACGCGTTCGGCTGCACCTGCGTCGAAGTCCACTCCTTCAGGTTGCCGCTCATGTCGAACGCGCCGAATGCGCTGACGCAGACACTCTGCGCGGGCTTCATCGGGCAGCCGTAGGAGGATCCGGTCGGCTCGAGCACATCGTTGTCGGGCAGCGTGCAGTTCGGATCGTAGTCATTGCCGTTACAGGCGTTCGGTTGGTACGTGTTGCCATAAGGATAGACGGTCGCGGCATTGCCCTCGCACGCGAGCTGCCACTCCGCGGCGGTGCATAGCCGCTTCCCCGCGGCCGTACACGCCGCAGCAGCCTGCGTTTCGGTGACGCTCGACCAGGGCACCACGCCGGGCCGCGAGCATGACCGTGCGGACATCGTGCCGCCGACCGTCGCCGACGCGTCCGGGCGCGAGGCCTCGTACGTGTAGATATGGAACAGCAAAGTGTTGGCGGCATTCTTGACGTCGACCATCGCGTCGGGCGCGTTCTCGTCGACGGTTCCATCGCAGTCGTCATCCTGGCCGTTGCACTGCTCCGGCGTGGCCATGCCACCCGAAGTCGTGATCATGCAGACCGCAGGGCCATCCGGCGTGACCGAATCGCACGCGTACGCGCCGGTCCCCTGACATATCCCGAGGCCCGCGTCGTGACAGCTCTGGCCGAGGTTCGGCTGATGATCGTCGACGATGCCGTTACAGTCGTTGTCTTTGTTGTCGCACTTGGTCTCCGGAACGATGTTGCCGTCTACGTCGGTCGACACCGTCGCGGCGTAATTGCACTTCCAACCTTGCGCGGCCATGCACTGCGCCACCGACCCAGCGCACTCGCCTCGCGTCGCGCAGATCGCCGGCGGCGCGCCGAGTTGCTCGTCGACGGTGCCATCGCAGTCGTTGTCCACGCCGTCGCAAACCTCGACGCCGGTCGTGAAGCACTGGCCGAATTCGCAACCGTCGCTCGCCAATCCGTTGTTGTCGTGATAGCCGGCCTTGCACGACATGACGATGCAGCTGCCGGCGCTACAGCCCCAGTTGGCTTCGCCCGCATTTGCGAGCCCGGTACCGCAGATATGGCCGCACGAACCGCAGTTCTGCGAGTCGGTATTGAGGTCGTAGCCGTTGTCGGCCACGCCGTTACAGTCGTCGTCCTTCGTATTGCAAACCTCGAACACGGGATCGACAGCGCCGACACACGTGGTCGAGCCGCCCATGCACATGAGCGTCCCGAGCTTGCACTCGCCCACGTTCGAGACGCCGCAAGCCCCCAGGTTGGTGAGGCCTTCGTCGAACATCCCGTCGCAGTCGTTATCTTTGATGTCGCAGATCTCTGTGCTCGGGCCCACCGCGCCCATGCACTGGATCACGCCTGACACGCAACGGTTGAAGCCCTTCCTGCACTCGCCGACGCCGCTGCCACACATGCCGCCGCCGCCGGGATCTCCTTCGTCATAGAGCCCGTTGCAATCGTTATCCTTGCCGTCGCAGATCTCGGGCGCAGGATTCTTCGTGCAGGTCAGCACGCCGGCGACGCATTGCTGAACGCCGCCCGAGCACTCGCCCATCTGGTTCTGGCAGGCGATGCCAACCCCCGGTACGCCGTCGTCGACGATTCCGTTACAGTCGTTATCTTTGCCATCGCAGATCTCGGGACCGCTCGGGATACACCCGGCGTCGATCACGTCGCTCGTGTTCCCGTCGAACGGACCGCCATCGTTGGAGCCGTGATTCGCATCGCCGCGTTCGCAGTCCAGGCAGTACGGATTGACCTTGCACGTCAGCTGCGACGCGCACGCGACGACCAGCGCGATCGCGAAGGACGTATGACGCACTTTGCTCATACGGCCTCCGCCGAACGCTTGCGCCGGCGCCGCAGCAGCAGCAGCAAGCCAATCCACGCGCCGCCGCCACGGCCGGGGGTCACGTCACAACCACCGCCGCCTGCAGTGACGAAAGTCTGGTCGTGGCTGTGGGGGTAGTCGCAGGTTCCGCCTTTGCAGACCTGATCCATGCTCGGGCACATCGTCCCGATACACGGATCGGGCTCGCATTCACCGTCGTGCGGATTGCACCATTGTCCCGTCGGGCACTCTCGCAGCAGACATCGATCGGAGCCGCATTGGCCGGTGGCGTCATTGCAGACCTGGTCCGCGGGACATGACCCGCACGGATCGGTCTGGCAGGTTCCGAGCGTGCAACGCTGCCCGCTCGGGCAAACCACTCCAGCACAGCTGTCGTAACACTGACCACCCTCGCAATATTGGGCGCCCGGACACATCACGCCCGCACACGGATTGCCAAGGCACTGCCCGACTCCGCTTCCATCGACGACACAGTTCTGATCAGGCGGGCACCCGAACGTCGTGCAGTCGTTTGGCTTGCAGTCGCCAGTCGAGGGAATGCACACCTGTGACGGAGGACAGGTGGAGATCGAGCACGCGTCGACGCACGCGCTCGTGTTGTTGCCATTGTCGACGCAGGATTGCTTGTTGCCGCCGACGTTCGGGCAGTCGACCCCGTAGCAGGGATCATTGACGCAGAACGCGTTCGTGCACTTCTTACCGAGCGGGCACGGGAACTCGCCCGGGCTGCACGCAAACGCACACTGACAGTTCGCGCACGTCGAACCGCCCGGGCAGGTCGTGCCCTCGTCGACGGAACCGTCGCAGTCGTCGTCGAGGCAGTTACAACTCTCGGGGTTGCTCTGGCCGCCGGTGCACTGGACGGTGCCGTTGATGCACCTGTTGGTGCCGTTGCAGATCGTCCCGTTACCGCATGCACAGCATGGGTGGAGCACACCCGGACCGGGCGGCGTACAGGTCGCGGACGCATCGCACGTCCAATCTTCGTCGACTTGACCGTCACAATCGTCGTCGACGTTGTCGCACGTGTTGTCGGTCGTCGCCGGCTGCGCGTCGCACGAGATCACACCGTTGGTGCACACCGTCATGCCGACGCCGCAATTCGTCGAGCACGCCGCCGGCACGAAGTCCTCGTCGATGATGTTGTCGCAGTCCTGGTCGATGCCGTCACAGCGATCCTTGCAGGCGGCGATGCAGGCGGCCGTCGTGCAGTTGCAGGGCTCGACCTCACCGCTGCACGCGCCGAACACACCGGTTCCCGGTGGCGCGACCGGACAATTCTTCGAGCCCGGATGACAGATGTTCTCCGGGATCGGCATGTGCGACGCGTCTCCCGGATTGTCGGTAGGCGGTCCACCCGGCGTGATGATGTTCGAACATGCGAGCGTGAAGCCGTCGGCGACACCATCGCAGTCGTCGTCGACGCCGTTGCAGGTCTCGGTCGTAGGCGTCTTGGCCGTGCATCCGACGAATGCACCCGCAACGCATGTCTCGGTACCGAGGCACGCACCCGTACCGCATTGCTTCGTGATGCCTTCATCGATCACGCCGTCGCAATCATCATCCTTGTTGTTGCACTGCTCGCCTTGTGGCACGCACGCCGTACAGCCGGTGAGCCCCTCGTCGACCGAGCCATCGCAGTCGTCGTCGAGGCCGTTGCAGATCTCGGTACAGCTACCTAGATCCGTGCACGTGACCGCGGGCGCGTTGCACTGCGTTCCGTGACCACCGACGGCACAGACGCGTTGACCCGTGCGCGCGCACACGCCCTTCGCGCCGTTATTGCAAGCGGCTCCCTTGTCTGGGAAATCCTCGTCGATCTGGCCGTCGCAGTCGTCGTCGAGGTTGTTGCAGAGCTCGACGAGGATCGTGCTCTGTACGATCTGCTCGATCGCCGCGGAGAGCTGCGCGTCGTTATCGGCGGGGACATAAGTCACCGTGCCACCCGCCGCCGCGATCGAGTTCAGCTGGCTCTGCACCGTCGCATCCGGTGTCGAGAACCCGATCACGTAGACCTGAACCTGACCGTCCGGATCGCCGGCCGTGTAGAGCTGGTTCGCCTGGCCGACGGGATCGCCGGCGCAGGTCTCCGCACCGTCGGTGACGAGAATGACTTTGTACGGACGACACGCCGCCACCTGCGGACAATCTGCCGCGCGGGTCGCCGCGATGTAGCTGCGCGCGGTCGCGAGCGATCCACCCAGGGGCGTGTTGCCACTGGCGCGCAGCTCGAAGTCCTTGCCGGCGGGCGGAGATCCAGGGTAGTTGCTCGAGCCGTCGATCCACGCGAGCAAGTCATTCGCGTTCTCGGGATCGAACTTGACGAGGAGCTCGCCTTGGTTGAGCGCGCCGCACGTACCGCCGGCGCCTTGCCAGCCGCCATCGTTGCGGTTGACGTTCGACGTGCCGCAGCTGAACGGTACCGGCAGCTGCTTGAACCTCATGAGCCCCCACTCGACTTCGCCGAAGCCCGACACGACGTTCGTGATGCCGGTCTTGACCTTTCCGATCCGGCTATCGTCCGCGATCGCGTTACCGCATCCAGAGGTTCCGCACGTCACGCAAGAGACGTCGGATCCCGGGCACGCGAGCGATCCGTCGCCGCCGGTGTACACGTCGCCGCACGTGTTCCACACCATCGAGCCCGACGTATCCTGAACGATCAGGACGCGACCCTTGATGACGCTGCAGTTCTGCGCGGTATCGACTTCGTTATCGTCGGTCGCCGAATCGCAGCCAGGATCGTCGGGGAAGTCGATCAGTCCGTCGCCATCGTCATCGGTGCCGTTCGCGCACTTCGGTGCGTTCGGATCTCCCATACCGCCGCACACCGCCGTGTTGCCTGCATGGTAGAAGCAGGTCGTCGTCGTATTCGAGGTCGCGTTGAACGTCGTCACGCCGGCCTTGTAGGTCGCCGTCGATGTGTTGGTGTACTTGGCGTCCGCGCCTGTCTGGGTGACCGTGATCGAGATGACCGTGGTCTGCCCGCCGTTCATGTTGCCGAGGTTGCACGTCACGGTGCCCGCCGCCTGGGTGCAGGTCGGCGAGCCCGGACTTGCGGATACGAACGTCGTACCCGGCGCGAGCACGTCGGTGATGACGACGTTGCCGGCAACGCTCGAGCCGTTGTTGAACGCGGTGATCGTGTACGTCGCACTACCCGGCGAGACGACTGACCCGGGAGCCGTCTTGAATAGATTCAATGATGCCGATCCGAGATCGGTGGCACAAGGCGCCTCGAACAGCGCATCGAGGAACAAGCGCGTTCCCTGCGAGGTTCCACCGCCGTTGCTGATCGGCAACGTCGTGCCGTAGTTATGGCCGCCGAGAAACGACACCTTGCCTTGCGCGAACGATGGATCGCAGAACTCCTGGGTCGTCAGACACTTGCCGTCGAGAAAGCCCGTCATCCAGACGTCACTGGTCCCGACCGGCGTGCCACGCTCGGTGAGCATCACGACGTCCTGCGCCTTGTAGCCACCGCCGACGGGAATCGTGTAGGACGGCTCGGAACCCGCGGTCGTCTTGAACGCGCCGTCCATCTGCGCGAACGGCTGGTCGAAATTGTACGAGTCGACGTCGGTCGGCTGGTTGTCGATCGCGTAGCCCGTCGTCGTGAGGAACAGGCCGTTGAATGAATTCACCGAACCGCCACCGGATGCGGCGAGTCCGGAGACCGTCAGCGTCGCCGTGAAGGCCGTGGTCGATGGTACGGTCGCAACGGTCCAGTTGCCGTTGTAGGTCTTCGCGACCGTTCCACCACCGGATGCCGCGAGGCCCGTCGTCGGCGACGGCGGATTGGTGCTGTTCCAGGCCGACAGCATCGTCGTGAACGTCGTCGCCGTCGGAACGCTCAGGACGATCCAGGTTCCGTTGTATCCGGCGACTCCGATGCCGCTGACCACCACCACCGATCCGATCCCGAGGTTATGCGCGGCCGTCGTCGTGAACGTTGCGATCGAGCCGGCTTCGGTTGCGCCGTTGGGGGACGCGGCGATCGCGACCGTGCCCGCGGAGGCAACACCGGTCACGAGGATCGCGTCGCCCACGCTGAAGCTGTGAGCGGTCGTCGTCTTGAATGTCGCGGTCGAGCCGACTTCCGTCGCGCCCGCCGGGGTCGCGGCGATCGTCACGCTGGCGTTCGTATTGTTCTCGACCGCGTTGGCCGCCTGGCATTCCGTGAACAGGTGCGTCGGGAACTTGAGGAACGACCGATACTCGCGCACCACCTCGCGGCCCAGCGGACTCTGCGCGTTCGTTCCGGTGCTCGTGCAGCCCGCGGTCGTGCAGCCGCGGTTCCAGTGCATCGACATCATCTGGCAGTAACGCGGCACGTGATTGGAGTCGAACAGCGCACCGTCGTCATGAGGCGTGCCGATGCAATCGAGCGAGTTGTTGCTCGGGCAGGTCGTGCCCGCGACCTGCGCCGGCGTCAACACATCCGGCCCGCCGTTGGCCCAGGCGTTGCCCGCGGAGTCCGGGATCTTTGCCGAGTTGACGTAGTTGAACGCGATGTTTTCGTTGCCGTCGGCGAACATCGCGATCGATGGCGCTGCGATCAGCTCGCGCTTGACGTAACCGGAGAACGCCGTGGTCGCGACATGGACGACCGTTACCGGATTCGCGGTCTGCCACGCGGTGATGATGGGATTGGCCCCTGCAGCATCCGGTTGGTCGATCACGAACGGGCCACCGCGGTACGGGTAGCTCGTGATCGTGGGACCACCCTGTTTGTCCGTCGCGGATGCGGTGAAGTCAGAAGGCGTCACGGTTCCGCCGCCCGAGACGGCGAGACCGGACACCGGCAGCGTCATCGTGAACTTCGTCGGCGACACCACCGACGTCACGGTGCGCGTACCGTTGTATCCGTTGACGCCAACGCCCGCGATGAGGACGATGTCTCCGACGTTTAGATTATGCGGCTGCGTCGCCGTGATCGTCGCGGTGGTTCCGGCCTCGGAGGCACCGTTCGGCGACGTCACGATCGTCGACAGTCGCTTGCCCGGCTTGATCACCCAGCTGATCGGAACGCCGTTCTGTAGCAGCTTGTAGACGAGGCCGTACGCCAGGAACATTCCGCTGTCCTGGTACGTCTCGTCCATCGGAATGATGAACGATCCAGGTGCGAAGGTATGGCTCGCGCCGCTCTGAACCAACGCTTGCGTTGTCGTGCTCGTGGCGACCGGGCCGGAATCGACCGGCTCCTGTTCGCGCCCCGCGCACGCAGCGATGACGACAAGACCTATCCACCACGTGGCTTTCCCAGGCACAAATTCTAGAGTGCCAACTCGGTGATTTGGTTACAACCGAATCCGGCGTACCTCTCCGGAATTGTCGATGTCCACGGCGTGGGTGTTGACCGCTACGGGACCCAGATCCGATCGCCGCACAGCACGAAGATGTTCATGTCAGGTCGCTGGCCCGACATCAGCTGATCGTAGTCGAGCGGGATCTGACGCTCGTTACCCTTATCGTCCTTGCGGATCAACTTGATGTCGTGGCGCTTCGCAAACCGCGACAGCCCGCCGGCCATGCCGAGCGCCTCGGAGACGGTGACGTATTGATCGGACATGAACACGCCGCCCTTGGTGACCTCGCCGTCTACCTGGAACCGACAGCTCGACCACTTGCGAACCGCGACGGTGACCTCGGTACCTTGAATCTTGACGAAGCTCGCGAGCGCCGCCTTGATCTTCTCCTTGAGTGCGCTCGGCGTCATGCCCGCGGCCTTGAGATCGCCGACCAGCGGCATCGTGATCGTGCCGTCGGGGCGGATCGTCGGATCTGCATCGAGCCCCTTCTGCTCCCAGACGTTGATGCCGACGACGTCGCCGACGCCAAGGACGAGCTCTTTGTTTCGAGGGTCGGGCTCGTCCTTGTACGGGTAGTTGATGTACGGCGACGAACACGCAACGACACACAGGATCAGGGCGACGTACCGAATCACCGCGAAAGTCTCCCCATAATCCCTGGGAGGCGCAATGCTTCACGTAGCTAACTCACTGGGCGCTAGCGCTCGGCTGGCGCTTCGAGATCAGTAGCCTTCGTTTTGTTTCTGCAGCGTCGCGTCGACGCTACTCATGAAGTACGTCGAGTTCGTCGTCGAGGAGTTGTCCATGTCACAGGTCGCGATCACGTAGAACCATTTGCCGCTCGGTGAGGTGAACGTGAAGCCGCTCGGATTGTTCGTGCCGGTGCCGCTACCGATCGTGATCGCGTAGCTGCAGAAGATCTTCGCCTCCTGAATCCGAACGCGGAGGTTGTAGAACGGCTGGCCCGACACCAAGCAGCTCGCCGGCGATTGCCCGGCAGCCGCCGGCGCCGCCGGGCATGCGGCTGCCGCGAGATAGACGCCCTTCTCGAGCTTGTACTGTTCTTCACGGACCGCGAGCTCGCCGAACATCGCCCCGACCTCGGACTTCGCTTTGGCCTTCTTCGATTGGCCGAAGAACGCCGGGATCGCGATCTTCGCGAGGATGCCGAGCACCGCCACCGTGATCATCAGCTCCATCAACGTGAAGCCTCCTTGGGCACGGCTTGTCATCACGATCACACTAGCGCCGTTTCGTGCACCTATCGGTGAACGCAGGGGTCTCATCACGTCTATAAGTCCTCCGAAATCAGGGGATTTCGAGTGCTACCGGTCAACGCCCGGGTAGCGACCGCGGCTACCGACGTGTCGGCCTTAGTGGCCGTCGTTCTGCTTTTGCATCGTCGCGTCGACACTGCTCATGAAGTACGTCGCGTCGAGGGTCGACGAGTTGTCCATGTCGCAGGTCGCGATCACGTAGAACCACGCCCCCGAAGGCGATGTAAACGTGAAGCCGCTCGGGTTGCTAGTCCCGGTCCCGGTCCCTGCCGTGATCGCGTAGCTGCAGAACAGCTTGGCCTCTTGGATCTGCACGCGCATCGTGTTCCACGGCATCGTCGCGGCGATGCAGGAAGCTGGACTCTGACCGGATGCCGACGCCGTGGCGGGACACGCGGCGGCCGTCAGGTACGTACCGTTCTCGAGCTTGTATTGCTCTTCGCGAACCGTGAGCTCGCCGAACATCGCTCCGACCTCGGACTTCGCCTTCGACTTGCGGCTCTCACCGAAGAAAGCAGGGACGGCGATGCCGGCGAGGAGTGCGATGATCGCCACCGTGATCATCATTTCGATCAGCGTGAAGCCACCCTCTCTCGATCGCGCCATTTCTCCAATTCTATCATGTAGACCGTGCAGGTCTCGACGATCGCGATGAACCCTACATGTAGGGCTCCGTTTCGTGACTCTGCCGGTGCGGAATGCCAACATCAGCGACGACCATGATGCAGAAGTGGATGGTGGCTGTGCTCGTCGTTGCAGCGTGCAGCTCGAAGTCCCGCCTCGACGACAAGCCTGCGCCCAAGGACGCGCGGACCGACCCCAACCCGACCAAGAGCTTGGATCTGCCGACCGGCGCCGGCATCGCGCATCTCGAAAATCCGGTCGTCCAGCTCCCGAAGCAAGACTCGTTTGTGATCCTCGAGGCCGGGAAAGGCCCGGCCAGCCTGCTCCGGTACACCCCCGCGCCCGGGACCGTGATGTTTCACGCCGAGACCAGCCTGAAGTCACGCCACCTTTCGGCGCGCAAGTGGAGCGATCTCAGCTCGCTGCCGACGATCCGCGAGGGCTTCGCGATCACCGTCGATGCAGACGCTTCGCGCCCGCTGGCCCTGCGGCCGCTTCCCGGCGAGGTCGTCGGCAAGACCTCGAAAGACGCCGAACAGTATCTGGCAGGTTGGCGAGCGATCCAGAGCCGCCGGTTCTCGATCGCGCTCGACAACCGCGGTCAGCTCGGCGCGATCACGTTCAACGACGACCCGACGATGGCGCGCAGCACCGAGGATCGAGACGAGCTCCTGCAGCGACTGCTCGCGGCCGTCGTCCCGGTCCCGGCCGAGCCGATCTCCGTCGGCACGAGCTGGCGCGTTGTCACGCTGCTCCGCCAAAGGCCCGCGCTCGTCAAGCAGTCGGCGACGTACACGCTCGTGTCACGCACGCCGACGTCTTGGAAGATCGCGATCAAGCTGCAGCGCATCGGCGAGGAACAAGTCATCACGGACGCCGGGCTACCCAAGGGCGCGGCAGCGAACCTGATCGCGCTGGTGCGGCGATTTGAAGGCACCGTCGACATCGATCCGAAGCGGCCGTTTCCAAGTGGCAAGCTGTCGGTGACCTCGACGATTCACGTCCGCATCGCGATGCCCGACAACGCGATCGACGAACAGATCTTCGAGGACGCGGGAACGGTCGTCCTGTCGACGACCGACAACTGATCACAACCAGTCGTTGCGAATGTACGTCGCGGTCCCGAGCGGCAGCACCGAGACTCGCGCGCTGTAGTCGGGGGTGCCCGACGCGGCGCTCGCCGACTTGAAGAACAGCGACGCTGCATCGCACGAGCCGTTCGGGTAGCAGCTGATCGTGAACGTGGTCCACGTCGTCGTCTTCGTCACGCTGGCATAGGCGCCAACCGTGCCGGCGTAGGAATCGCCGACCACCTGCGACGGCACCTGATACGTCTGCATCACCACCCACGTGCCGGTGTTCGCGGTCGCAGGCGAATCTTCGACGAGCCGCTCGAGCGTGAACGTCGGCGAGCTGCCGACGGCGCCGGCGCCCCGGATCCGCGTCCGGCGCTTCGAGGCGAGGTTGGTGGCGACGTTCGACCGGACGGTGCCGTAGGCCACGGCCTCTCGGCTACCCTCGCGAACCAGATCCGCGAACCTGTTAGCCACATCGAGCGGCTTGGTCTTCGGCTTGAGATAGACGATCGCGAGTGTCGACAGGATCGACATGATCGCCACGACGACCATCATCTCGGTCAGCGTGAAGCCCGCTTCGTTCGTGCGGCATGGCATCGACCTCCGTGAATTCCGATGCGTCATCGGCCTACCCCCATGTTGCGTAAGTCGACCCGGAACGTGATGTAGCGATAGATCCGGTTGCCCATCAGCGTGGTGTCGGTGGCGCTCGGCAGCGTCACCGTGTCGTGATCGCCGATGTTGTTGTTCGCGGTGTTCGTCGTGATCGTCAACGTCGGGGTCGCCGACGTGAACACACCCTCGACATCGCGATCCGTGCGCGCGACGAGGCTGATCGTCATCATGATCGGCGCCGTAAAGGCACCGGTCTTGACGATCGGATCGGTCATCGTCTTCTGCGCCGCGGCCGAGTACCAATCGCGCGTGGCGTCGCCATCGCCGTCCTGGTCGGTCGCGTCGGCGTCGTAAAAATACGTCGAGGTTTGGAGGTCCGTGAAGCCGTACGCTTCGTCCTGCCAGAGCGCCGCCGCGGTCACGAGGTTGCCCGTCGGTTCCATCTGCAGCACGCCCTGACCGGCGCGCGTCGTATCGATGCGCCACGCGTGCGCCACGAACGGGTACATCATCGTCACGCCGGCGCTCGCATTGGCGCAGTGGTCGTTGAGGGCGCGTCCCCAGTTTCCACTCACGAAGAACGTGATCGCGTTGACGTTGATCGACTGGATCTGGACCACGCACGCGTCGAACTTCGCGATCCGCGCGTCTGTAGTCGGCGAGATCGGATTCGAGAACGACGTCGTATCAGGCGTCGTCAGCACGACGAGATCGTTCGCGGCAAAGCCGGTCGCCGAATCGACGGTGAGGACCGTCGGCGAGCCAGCGGATGTCACCACCGCCTGCTTCGACAGATCCGCGTAGTAGAACGCGACCTGGTCAGGGGTCGTCGAGTTGTTCGTGACGGTCACCGGAGAGTGCATCACCCCCGCGACACCGGATCCGTCGGCGGAGATCTTGAAGCCCTGCGAGATCTCGAGACCGGCTTGCTTGGCGTCGAGCTCGATCGCACCGCGTGCCGCCGACAGGAGCTGCTGCACCGATACGATCTGCTGCTGCTCGCGATACGCGAACGACAGCCGCGAGAAGATCGACAGGATCATGATCACGAGCAACGAAGCGATCACCAGCGAGATCATGAGCTCGATGATCGTGAAGCCGGCTTGGCGTGCGCGCTTCATAGTGCGTCCTGCACGGTCCGGATGATCTCGAGCGGGATATCGTGGGACAGCGACGACGAGTCGTCCGTCCAGATCACCTCGACGCGGATCCGCCACAGGTTGCCGGTGACGTTCGCGGTCACCACGTGGACGTCGACCTGATACGACACGCCGTTCCGCCCCAGCTTCGTCGCGAAATTCGTGACGTTGATCGGCGGCGTGGCGGTCGTGCTCCCGGTGAGGGTCTTCGTCATCTGATCGATCCGCTGCGAGCGCAGCTGCTCGAGCACTTGCGCGCCGATCGCGACTGCTTCCTGACTGCGGCTCGCGGAGTCGTTGCCTTGGGTCAGCGAGATATGCAGCGCGAGCACGCCCATCAAGCCGAACACCGTCACGACCATCGTGATCAAGAGCTCGATCAGGGTGAAGCCGCGTTCGCGGCTCCTGCGGGCGAGTCGCCTCACAGGACGACCCGCCAGCCCATCAGCGTGAACGGCGAGTTGGCTCCCGTCAGCTCCGTCGCGCCCATCCCGTTGAGCGTACCACCGGCGGAATCGGCGCCCGCCGTGGACGCGCGAGGTTGGCCGAGCCGCTTGACCTCACCCGACACGGTCGCGAAGTAGATCGCGCCGGCGTCGCCATACAGCGGTCCCGAGACCGCCGCGATCGCTTGGCTCGCGATCTGCGTGATGTCCTGCACGCTCGCGAGCGTGTTCAGCGCGCGGAACATGATGTGCGTGGTCCCGAAGTCACACGCGCCGACGCCGCCGATCACCGCGTCGGTGCTCTTCGACAGGATCACCGTGTCCGGCGTGATCACGACGCCGCCGTAGAACTTCTCGCACTTGACCGGCGAGCTCGTGCACGAGCCGGTGATCTTGTTGCGGATCGTGCCGTTCTTCGCGTAGACCGCGTAGAACTCGTTGGTCTGGGTCGTGTCAAAGGTCTCGAGACCGCCGGTGCCGAAGAACAGCACCATGTCCGTGGTGGTGTCCGTCTTGGCTCCGATCGCATTAGCAATCGGGCGGGCCGCACCGATCGCACCCGACGTCGACGTCGTCGAGAACAGCGCGTAGCGGTTCTTGCCGTTCGACAGCCCGATCGAGATCGTGCCGTAGCCGGTGTTGTCCATGTAGCCACCGGACAGGTCTTGTCCCGGGTTGATCTTGTAGACGTTGCCGCAGTAGTCGGCGAACACCGCGCGATCCGCGTAACCGTCGATCTGAGGCAGGCCGGTCTCGCCGGTATCGTCGGTCTCGAAGATCGTGATGTCGCTCGTCAGCGCGCACTGCATCTCGAAGTCCCACAGCTTCGCGCCGGTCTCGAGGTTGTAGCCGCTGACGATCTTGCCCTTCGAGGCATCGGCGGCGTTGATGCCGGTACCCGTCACGACGACGAATTTCTCGACGCCGGAGATCAAGGTCCGGGCGACACCCGACTTCGAGATCGCCTTGCCCGCGGCTGCACCACCGGGTTGCCACGACCACATCGGCGTCGGACCCGACGTGGCGAACGAGGGCGAGGCCGCGACGGTCGAGGTCACGTCGAGTGCGGTCACCGACGTGCCACCGCCACCGTCGCCGATGATCGCCGCGGTCGCGATCGTCCCGCTTGCCTTCTTGTAGTCGAGCAGGGTCGGCGACCCGTCGGGATACGACGTGATCGCGAGCGTGCCGGCCGCACAGCTCGGCGTACACGAGCTCGTGTAGTCGGACTTCATGCTGCTCGCGATGAACGGCGGAACGAACGCCCACGCCTCCTGGCCGTTGTGGGTGTCCGCGATCAACGTCGGGATCGTCATCACCGCATGGATCATGCCGTCCATCGACGCGAACAGAAGCAGCGGCACGCGCGTGCTCTGCGCGGTCGTGAAGGTGTCGTACAGCGTCTTGTCACTCGACGTCAGGAACGAGTACCAGGTCGGGCGATACGGCTTGTTGAGGATCGCCGGCGTCGAATCGAGCACGGCGCCGAGCTTGGTCGGTGCGGTACCCGAGTTGTTGATGCCGAACCGAGCGCTCAGCACCCAGTTGATGATGTTCGTCGCTTCGGCCGCACTCGAGGCGCCGACGCGGGACTGCAGCGTCGTGCTCGGCGAGGTCGGGCTAAAGGTGATCCTGCTGACCGAGGTGGCACCCGTGTTGTCGGCCGTATAGATGTAGCGCGTGGCGAGTGCATCGAGCTTCGTCGCGAAGTCGTAGTAGGTCGTGGTGAGACCCGCAGCGGTGGCATAGAGGTGACCGCGGTTACCGGGTTGCGTGAACGAGCCGACGTAGGACACGCCATCGCTCACGATCACGCCGGCCTTGTAGTGCTGCGACGCACTCGTATACGTGTAGTTCGCGCCGACGCTCGTGATCGTCGGAGACGTCGTACCGGCCGTGCAGCCGCCGGCATCGGCCGTGTTCGCGTCGAACTTTGCTTGCCACTGCACGCTGCGGCCCGTGATGTTCGGGAACGTCACGCAGCACTGGCCGCCGACCAGCGCCGGGCTATAGCCGGTCGACGTCTGCGTACACGCCGTCACCCAGTTTGCCGGGCTCTCGTTGTTGAGCTGATAGGTGATCGAGGTTCCCGCCGGCGTGGTCGAGCTCGGCGTGATGCACGCGCCGCTGACCGTGAGCTCGCTGTTCGGAATTGCGAGCGTGCCGGAGGCGGCGGTGCCGCAGCCGGCGTAGTTCGCGGAGTCCGCGCGGTTCGGGAAGATATAGAACTCGTCGGACGTGTTGCCGTTCGTGAACACGATGTCCTTCGTGCTGTAGGGATCGTGGTCGTAGTCGAGCAACAGACCCATGTCGAAGTCGGGGAACGTCGGCGGGGTAGCGCCGAGGTTCTTCGTGCACGAGTTATCGCCGCACGACTCGGAGATCTTCGTCGTCGCGTCGGGGTTGCAGGTCGCGGAGCATGATGCACAGGTCGACGGTGTCGCACTGCACGTCGGCCACGCTGTGCCGAACGGCGTTGCCGCGACACCGGTGTTCTTCCAGTAACGCGTACGGCCGCCGTTGTTGCTGTCGTAACCGAACGAGTCGCTTCCGGTGATGATGTCGGGGTAACCGTCACCAGAGAAGTCGTACACGAACACGCCGGTCAGGCCGCCTTGGAAGCCGGGGTGACCAGCCGAGTTCGTGCTGAGCACCAGGGGATTGGCCGTGTCGAGCGTGTGAACCGTGGCGCTGTTCGACGTGCCCTTGAAGATGCGGAGCCGCTTGCCTTCATTGCCGTTGGTCTGACAACAACCGGGCGAGCCGACCACGAGATCGAGATCGCCATCGGCGTCGATGTCGACGTAGGCGAAGCCCGGCGCTTCCTTGCCGGAGACGTCGAAACCGAAGTTCGTGTTCGGATTCACCGTGGTCGTGTTGTGCGACGTGCTCGGATAGAGCGTGTCCGCGTTCGCGCAGGCCGCGTTGCCGGTGCCGGTGCAGGTGCCCGTGCCCATGGTGTGCGAGAACTGCGGGATGTGACCTGCGCAGGACTTGCTGGCCGCACTCCATTGCGCGGACTGGGCGCAGTCGTTCTTCCACACGTCGATCCCGGCAAAGAATTTGTAACCCGCGGTCGAGCACAGTGAGCCCGGGCAGGTACCGGTGCTATGGCCGTAGAGGATGTCGAGATCGCCGTCGCCATCCCAATCGACGACGACCATGTTCTGCACCGGGTGTCCGATGGGACCGAAATCGCCTGGCGTGGTGGTCGTTGGGGTCGACAAGGCCGCGCCTCCTACCGAGGACACCGCTGCACCGGTCTTCAGATCGTACGTCGCAAAGGTCGGCCGATAGTAGGGACACGTGTTCGTGTTGGTGCACGACAAATTGCTCTCGGCATAGGCCGTCCCGTTGGTCACCGCGCCGCCACTGCTGACGTGACACGCGCCATTGGTGTCCTGGTTCGTACACAACGCTCCGATCCCACACGGCGCGATGTTGGGAGCAGTGTCCGCGGTGAGGTGGCAGTTCTTGGTGTTCAAGTAGAGTCGCGCGGCCGTCGGCCACATGATGATGCCGCTGCCGTCGTACGTGGTGTTGGAGATCGCGACGAAGTCGGGCCAGCCGTCGCCGTCGAAGTCGCCCGCGGCCATCGGCGTCATCCCGAAGCCGGTACCGCCGGCAGTGAGACCACTCGGATAGTTGGACGTGAAACCAGTCTTGAGCGGGGCGTCGGAGCCCCCCGTCGTGGTCCGCGCGCGGAATGCAGCGGGACGAACGTGCGTGAGCGTCGTCCACCAGGACGCGGCTATCGTCTGAACGGTCGGAGCGACGGACGAGCTACCGCTGCACGAACCCGTGCTGCACGTGATCGTCTGGTTACGCATCATGTAGATCTTGTCAAAGCTGTCGGCCGCCGCGAAGTCGTCCCAGCCGTCCCTGTCGTAGTCGGCCGGCGCCGCGAAGTACACGTTCGCCGCGACCGCGGAGCCGGGAGGCGATTGGAAGTTACCGGCGCTGACCGGCAGCGACAGGACGTTGTTCGTCCCATCCCAGCTGATGCCGGTCTTGGTGGTGCACGGCGTGGTGCCCGCAGCACAGTCGCTCTGCAGGCCGGTCCCCGTGAAGCTCGTGTTGCTCGACACGATGGGACACGCGAGTGTGCTCTGCGCCGCCGCCTGTGTTCCGAGCACGCAAACCCAGAAGAGACCGAGAACAACCGTTCGTTGGATCGTCATGTGTGCTCCAAGGTGCTTCATGGGCTGTACGTCCCGCTCTGGGTGGTATCGATCGTTCCGAGGCAGTCGTTGCGCGCCGAGTTGTCCTCGGATTCGTTCTTCTGACCGTAAGAAGGACATGGTCGCGTCGAAGAGCCGACGTTCGACTTGATCTCCCATTCGATGATCGCGACCGCGCCATCAGGGCCGTAGCCCGTCGAGCGAACGATCACGCGCTTGTCGTTGTCTAAGCCGGTCGCGTAACCCGAGTCGTCACGGTTGTTGTAGATCTCGATCTTGTAGGAGGCGAGCATGTCATTCGAGAACGGGTTGCCCGAGGTGCCGGACGCGACGCTGTTTCCCGGGATCGCGGACGGCGATGGCGGGCTCGCATTATTCGCGCTGACGTACGCCTTCCAGCCGAGCGTCGCGTCGATGTTCGTGCGCAAGAAATCCATCGCGACCGCGGCACCGCTCTCCGCGCTGTACAGCGCGATCGCGTGGAACCGATCGTTGGCCGTCGTCTGAATTCCACCGCGCACGCTGAACGTGGTCAGCATGCTGAGCGTGCCGAGCGCGGTGAGTACGACCAGCGCGAGGATCAGCGAGTTTCCGCGTTGCGGATCGCGCGCGACACGCACCGAGTCGAAATTAGCGCAGGGGTTGGCCACGAGACTCCTCTCCAAAAGTCGTAGGAACCATTCTAGGTTCGATCCGACCTGGCGACCAGAATCCTCTCGGCCGTCGTTGGGGTAGCTAGTGGATTTGTTTTCCGTCGACGTCTAGCTCTACGAGACCACCCGCGCCTACATCGCCGCGCTTCGCGAGGTCTGTGAGTGCTTCGCGAAGGGTCAATTGCTTCCCATCTTTTTGGTACGGCAGCCGACGAACATCGGCCGCGGCGTCCTTCGCGGCGCTCGCGTTGTGGACGATCATCTTCGCATCGCCGTCGCCGACCACGAGATACACGGCTTGGCCGGGGCGGAGGTTCTTGGCCGCCGATTGCTTGACCTGAACATCTGTGACTTTTGAGACCTTGTCGACGTAGGTATTGAAGTAGTCCAGACGTAGGCCGTAGTAGACGAGGCTGCGGTACTGGCCAAGCGCAGCTCCTGCAGTCCCGAACCGCCCCGGGAGCGCCAGGATCGCATTCGTCTTCTCGCGCTCGAGCTCTTCCTTCGTCACCGGACGCTGTCCCGACCACAGATCCTTGAGCTCGCGATCGATCTCGAGAATCGTCTGGTACGTCGAGTCGGCTTGCACCGGCGCATTGACGCTCAGCGTGCCGTACGCCTTGGAATAGCCGAAGCCACCACGCGAGCCGTACGAGTAGCCCTTGTCCTCGCGGAGGTTCATGTTGAGGCGACTCGTGAAGCTGCCGCCGAACACGGCGGACATCATCGAGTTTGCGAAGTACTCCGGCGCGGTGCGCTTCGGCCCGAACTGCAGGACCATCACGGTCGACTGTGCTGCCTTCGGAACGTTCACGAAGAAGATCCGGCCGGCGAGCGTTTTCGGCGCGGGCATCCGCGGCTCGTCCGGAACGGCGCCGGTCCAGGCAGCGAGCGGCGAGCTCTCGAACGTCTTGCGAACCTGCGCTTCGTTGAGATCACCGACGACAAACAGCCGCGCGTTCTTGGGATGCAGCCACGTGGCAATGTGCTGCTTGCAATCTGCGAGCGTGATCGCTTTGAGCGATTCCTCGGTCGTGATGGCACCGAGCGGATGATCGTGGCCGTAGAGAATCGCATTGAGGACGCGGCCCGGGATCGAAGACGGCGTGCCGCGCGACTGCTTCACGGATTCGATGCGGCGCTTGACCATGCGATCGAAGTCGGAATCGCGAAGGCCCGGCGTGCGAACGGTATCGGCGAACAGCGCGAACGTCGCGTCGAGGTGCTTGGTCAGACTCGACAGCCCGATCCCCTGCGAATCATCGCCGGCATACGCGCTGATGCTCGAGGCGACATCGGCGAGCGCCTCGGAGTACCCGATCTTGTCGAGCTTCTCGGTGCCCTCGGTGAGCATCGCCATGCAGATGCTCGCGAGGCCTTCTTTTCCCTTCGGGTCGACGATCGATCCGCCGTCGAAATTGAGATCCATCGAGACGATCGGCAGCGTGTGCTGCTCGACGAGGTAGACCTTGATTCCGTTCTTGAGCGTGAACGGCTTCACCGCCGGCAGCTTGAACGCCCTCGGTGCCGCGGCGGCCGGTTGGTGCGCGCGAAATTCCTCGTCGGGGAACGCGAGGTCTTGCGCCGTTGCGGTTTGCGTCGGGACCGGAGGTGGCATGGGTTTGGTTTCCGGCGGAAGCGGTTTTGTGGGTGCAAGATCGGCGACGGGCTGCGGTGGCGGGGCCGGTACGGTTGCCGGTGTCTTGCCGCCGCATGCGATCGCGGCGAGGAGGGTCGTTGCGAGCAGCAGCGTGCGAATCACTTGGCACCTCCCGCCGCGACGGTGGGATTTGTGAGGATCGTGACCACGCGATCCGGCGCGAGATACCGACCGACCGCGGCGCGGATCTTGTCGGCCGTCGTGTTGCGATAGCGATCGAGATCCCAGGTGATCTTCGCCGGGTCCCCGAGGAACTGGTTGTACTCCTGCAACGTGTTCGCACGGTTGTTGAGGTTCTCGAGCCGATAGATCACGGCCGCCTCGTTGCCCGTGACGACGCGCTTGATCTCCTTGTCGCCCAGGCTCTCGTGGGAGATCCGCGCGACTTCTTCGACGACGAGCTTCTTGACCGCCTCGAGATCTGCGCCGCTTCGCAGCGTCACCGAGATCGTGAACGACCCCGAGAACGTCGCCCCGTTCTGGCTCGCGGTGACCGATTGCGCGAGCTGCTTGTCGTAGACCAAGGTCTTGTAGAGCCGGCCGGTGCCTTCGGCCGCGAGCGCGTTCGCCGCGATGTCGAGCTCGGCGTCGCCGTCCTTGTACGACGCGGGCGAGTGCCACGCGAACGTGATGCGGCGAAGCTTCGCGAAGTCATCGGACAACGTGACGTCCTGGCTGTTGAACGCCGCCGGGGGCGGGATCATCACGACTGAAGGCTTCTTGCTGGTCGGGAAGCTCGCGAACCATTTCTCGACGAGCTTCTTTGTCGCGGGGACATCGAAGTCGCCGACGATCGCGAGCGTCGCGTTGGCGGGCACGTACCACGTGCGATAGAACGCTTTGACGTCGTCGACCGAGGCAGACGTGAGGTCCTCGTGCTTGCCGATCGTCAGATAACGATACGGGTGTCCCTCGGGATAGAGCGCCGCGAACAGCGCGAACAGCGCCTTGCCGTACGGCACGTTGTCATAGCGCTGGCGCCGCTCGTTCCGCACGACATCGATCTGGTTATCGAGCTCCTTCTTGTCGAGCACGTCGAGCAAGTGACTCATCCGATCGCTCTCGAGCCAGATCGCTGTCTCGATCTGATTCGACGGCACGACCTCGTAATAGTTCGTGCGATCGGTGTTCGTGGTGCCGTTGATGTTCTCGCTGCCGATCGTGCGGAGGACCTTGAAGTGGTTGTCCATGCCGACGTTCTTCGAGCCCTGAAACATCATGTGCTCGAACAGATGCGCGAAGCCGGTGCGGCCCGGCACCTCGTCGCCGGAGCCGACGTGGTACCAGATGTTCACCGCGACGAGCGGCACGCTCTGATCCGGCGCGAGGATCACCTCGAGGCCGTTCGGTAGCGTGTACTTCTCGAACTCGATCTTGGGGTCGCTGGCGTCGGCGCCTGCGCGCGCGGCAGCAGCCAGGGTCGCGACGAGCGCGATCGTTCGCAAGGTCTTCATCGCCGGGAACCGTAGACGTGGCGGCGTGCGCCCGCAAGCGCGCGCGGGCACGTTACAGAGGGCGTGTCCGCCCTCGAGCGTCTTGGCGCCTCCGGTCACAGCTCGAGAGGCTGGACGCCGATCAGCACGTGGTCGTTATCGGCCGCGTCGAGCCACAACAGCAGCCTGCGGGTCTCGGTTTCGGAGATGTCGATCTCGATGATCCGGCGCACCGGATTTCCCGCGATCGTACGCGCGATGTCGGCCTCGGCGCTCTGCCACGCAGAGGCGAGCGGCGTCGACTTGACCGGCAGTCCCTCGACCTCGACCGACAGCCCCATCACGAATTTCGCGAACGCGGGATTCGCGGCAGCGATGTGACCGGAAGGCGTGAGGAGCGCGAGCGGCAACCTGCACGAATCGAATGCGGTCCGCGCGAGCTCGTCACGCTTGTTCTCGGAGCGCTGCTCGATCACCACCCGGCGCGATGGACCACCACCGCTGCGCCGCCGGCCGATGCCGAGCATGTCCATCACGGTGCGCAGCTCGTAGATGAACTCGCCCATGTCCTTGTGACGTTCCGCCGGCCGCTTCGCGAGCGAGTGCAGGATCATCTTCTCGACCGCGGGATCGAGCCCACCGTCGATCAGCTTCGAGGGCGGCTTCGGGACCTCGTCGAGGTGGCCGGCGAGGATCTTCTGCACGGGCCCATCCCAGGGGACCTGGCCGGTCAGCAGCTCGTACAGCAAGATTCCCACGCCGTAGACGTCGCTCGAAGGCGATGCCGGCTCGCCGCGAATTCGCTCGGGCGCGACATAGTGCGGGGTTCCCGACAGCGACGTCGAAGCGCGCGAGGCGGTCAGTGATCGTGCGAGCCCGAAATCGAGCAGCTTGACGACCATCTTGCTGCGCTTGCCCTCTTCCTGCTCCTCGCCGATCAAGATGTTCTCGGTCTTGATGTCGCAGTGGACGACGTTCTGCTTGTGGATGTAGTGGAGCGCCTCGGCAACCTGCAGCACGATCTCGCAGGCTCGTCGCACGGGGAGCCGCTTCTCGCGAAACAGCACGCGGTTCAGGGGTTCGCCATCGACGAACTCCATGACCATGAACATCCCGACCTTCTCGTCCTCGCCGAAGTCGACGACCGAGGTGATATTCGGATGGGCTGCCGCGGAGGCGAACCGCGCCTCGCGATAGAACAGCTCGCGAGCCTCGTCGGTCTCGGCGACTTGATTCGAGATGATCTTGAGCGCGAACCGCCGCGACAGATGAATATGGGTGACCTCGTACACCTTGCCCATCCCGCCCTGACCGATCCGCTTCACGATCTGATAGCGGCCTCCGATCAGGGACGAGTGCTGCGCGGTCGTGACGCGAACGGTATTGCTGCGCGGAGGCGGACCGGAGTCCGGCGGAGGCGTGCGCGGCGGCCGGCTGTGTTCATTCGGGCGTTCGCCCGAGCGTCGCTGCGGTTTCTCCTGCGCGGTCGGGCGGCCCGCGCGCGTCGGGATCGGGCGCGCACCCGAGAGCGAATCGCGCGCCGGCGACAGCGCACGATGATCGATGCGGACCTCACTCGAGTCTTCGAGGTTGCGGACCTCGGGGAGCCTCGGCAGATCCTCCGGTGGCGGCGGCAACGGGAGAAAGGGCGGTCTGCGGCCCGAGGGGTTGCGCTGATCGGCCACGGCTCGATGGTACCCCACGCGGCTTCGATCTTGAAGTCGCCGCGCTCGCTCGACCTCGCGTACAGTCTTTCCGCGATGCAGGAGCTGTGGTCGAGCACGAGCTACGAACCACACCTGCTATCGCTGCCGTTTGCGTTTGCGCCCGCGGCGATGCTCGTGGTCGTTGCCTACGCCCTCGTGATGCGAGGCGAGCCAGTGCTCCGGTTGTGGACGCTCCTGCACTTCGTCGGGCTGATGCCGTATTCGGTCGCGGTGATGCTGTCACCGTCGGTGACGTCGCCCACCGCGGCAAACGCGATGTTCCGGATCGCGGCGGCATTCATTCCGATGGCGGCGACCGCGGGCGCCGGCTTTCAGCTGCGTCTGCTCGGCAAGCATCGCCAATTTCGGGTGTTCGTGTGGTGCGGCCTCGCGATCGCAACCGTGTGGATCTTCGTCGGGATGCTCACGACGGCCGCCGTCGACGGTGTGCGGTGGCTCCCCACGGGCTTCTGGTATCCGAATGCCGGCAGGTGGGCCTGGGCGACACTCGTCACCACGGTCGGGGTTTCGGCACCGGGCTTCACGTTGCTCGCGATCGCCGCCTTTACGACGAAGCCGCGGCACGTCAACGGACGCGTGACGGGAGACGACGAGCGGCGGCAACTCCGACTCGTCTTCGTCGCCAACTTGATCACGTACGCAGCGCTTGCCGACGTCGCGCTCGCCTATGGGGTCGGCGTGTTCCCGCTGGGATGGCTGCTGTCCGGAATCGGCAGCTTGCTCGTGGTCCGGGCGCTGATCTTCGACGATCTGTTACGCGTTCGTGCGGTCGACACGACGGCGCCTCAGCTGGTGCTGCATTTTGCGGCGGCGATCCTGCTCGGCTGGGTCGCGCTCGGCATGCTCGGTCCCGGCGTGTTGTGGTGGGGCGTGGCGCTGGTGCTCGTGTTGTGCTTCGGCAGCGTGCGCGTCTCGATCGCGGTGATCGGCCTGCTCGACCGCGGTGCGCGCGCCGGTGAAGGCACGCTCGATCGACTGCTCGCGCAGCTCGTCGTGCGCGCGCGAGCGATCCGGGCGGAAGCAGAGATCGCGAAGCTCGCGATCGACGTCGTCGAGCTCGGGCTCGGCGTCAAGATCGAGATCTTGGTCGCCGCCGCCGAAGACTGGGGCTGGACGACCGCGAGCGGTCAGCGCATCGACGATGCGCTCGCGCCGGATCCGCTCGTCGCCGGCTGGCTCGTCGAACAGCGGACCGCGATCTTCGCGGACGAGCTCGAAGCGCGCGTGCCCGGCGATCTTCGCGCGCTCGTCGGTCCGATGTTCGAGCATCACCGCGCGCGTACGATCATCCCCGTGACCAATCGCGACGAGCTCCTCGCATTGATCGTCGTGCCAAGTGCGGCGCGCCGGCAGCGAGGCCGCCAGCTCGCGTTTCTCGAGAGGGCCGCCGAACGCTTCGGGGAGGCGCTCGTTCACGCGCGGATGGCAAAGCGTGCGGCCGACCGAGCGATCCTCGCGCGAGAAGTCGAGCTTGCCGCGACGGTCCAGGCGCAGCTGCTTCCCGGCAAAGGCCCGCACGTGCACGGCGATGTCACGGTCGTCGGATCGTGGTCGCCCGCGACGCGATGTGCCGGCGACTTCTGGGGCGTCTACTCCCTCGGCGGCGAGCGTGTGCTCGTCGCGATCGGCGATGTGACGGGCCACGGTGTCGCGTCCGCCACCGTCACCGCCGCCGCGGCGGCCGCATGCGATGTCGCCGTGCGCCGGCATCGCGCGGGGCATCCCGGGATGGAAACAGACCGCGAACCCGGGAGAGCGGGGCCCGAGATGGAGCGAGACCGCGAACGCGGGAGAGCGGGGCCCGAGATGGAGCGAGACCGCGAACGCGGGCGAGCGGGGCTTGACCTCGGGGACTTCGTGCGCGCGCTCGATGCTGCCGTGCGGCGCGTCGGAGGCGGCGAGCTCACGATGACCTGCTTTGTCGCGGTGCTCGACGGCGCGGCGCGTGAGATTCAGTTCATCTCGTGCGGCCACACGACGCCCTACCTGTGCCGGATCGGCTCGCGGGACGAGCTGGAGCTCCATGCGCTGGTCGGCCGAGGTAACCCCCTCGGCGGTCCATCCGCGGTGCCTACGAAAGTCCAGCAAAGACCGCTACGAGCCGGCGATCTAGTTGTTTGGTATACCGATGGCGTGGTCGAGGCTCAGGATGCGGCGGGTGAGCCGTTCGGAGATCGTCGACTTCAGCGCATGCTGAAGCGGCTCGATCGAGCACACCTTTCGCCGCCGGCCGTTCACGACGTGGTGCATGCGAGTGTCGCGGCACATCGCGGCACGACGCCGCGCAACGACGATGAAACGCTGGTCGTCGGTCAGTGGCAGCCGCCATCCCCATCATCGACGGAGATGGCGAAGGAGGCTGCGACTTGAGGCTGCGCGTCCTTAGCTACAACATCCACAAGTGTATCGGCGGCGTCGACCGCCGCTACCAACCCGAGCGTATCGCCGAGGTGATTCGCAAGCTCGACGCCGACGTGTTGTTGCTGCAAGAAGTCGATGCCGGCGTCGCGCGCAGCAATCACGACAGCCAGTTCGAGTTGCTCGGCGATCTCGTCGGGATGCGCTATCGGACGTGGTTTCCGAACGTCGATGTCCGCGGCGGCGGTCATTACGGCAACGCGATCCTCAGTCGGTATCCGCTCGTCGAGAGCACGAACGTCGATGTCTCGATCCGGTTCAAGAAGAAGCGCAGCGTGCTTCACGGTGTGCTCCGCGTTCGCCACGACGGCATCGATCGCACCGTGCACGTGTTCAACATGCACCTCGGTCTCGCGCGCTTCGAGCGCAAGATCCAGCTCCAGAAATTCCTCGACTACCACCCGTTCTCGTCGCTGCACCACGACACCCCGGTGCTCGTCGGCGGCGATCTCAACGATGTCTACGGGCGGCTCGGCACGCTGCTCCAGCCCGCGGGGTTTCGCGGCATCGAAAGACGCCCACTGACGTTCCCCGCTTGGGGTCCGATGCGTCCGCTCGATGCGATCTTCGTCCGCGGCGCCGTCGACTTCGTGAAGCTAGCGCGGTGCGAGAGCGAGCTCGCGCGGCGTGCGAGCGATCACCGGCCGCTCGTCGCGGACGTCCGGCTGCATCCGCATCAGCCGCACCATCACGACCACGGGCACAAGCCGCCGACGCCTCGTCCTTAGTCTTCGCAGAATTCGCCTTCGCCACAGACGCGGAGGCGCCCGATTGGCCGCAAAGGCGGGAAGGACGCTAAGATCCGACAGCGAAGAAGCGGCTCCGGCTACCGGAATTCGATGCCTTGCCGGTCAGTCTTGGATGCCCCAGCGGCGCAGCTTGCGCATCAGCGTCTTGCGATCGATGCCGAGGATGTGCGCAGTTCTTGCGCGGTTGCCGCCGCAGATCTCGAGCACCCGGGTGGCGTGCTCGCGTTCGACCTCGTGGACCGTCCGGAGAACATCGGGCGGCACCGTCGCGAGATGGGCCGTGCGAGTCGCATAGCGACGTCCCAGTTTCGTCATCGCGTACGAAGCCCGTCGCGGCATTCTGCCTGATACAACTGCACGGGTCAGCACGTTGCTCCCCGGAACGTGAAGTGAGTATGAACTCGCGCGTTTCAGTTTGTTACACGCAAGTCCCCGTCGAGCTACGCGCGCAGCGGCTTGTACTTGATGCGATGCGGCTGATCGGCGTCGGTGCCGAGCCGGCGATGCCGATCGGCTTCGTAGTCCTGGAAGTTGCCTTCGAACCACTCGACGTGTGAGTCGCCTTCGAACGCGAGGATGTGCGTCGCGATCCGATCGAGGAACCACCGATCGTGGCTGATCACGACGGCGCAACCCGGGAACTTCTCGAGGCCGTCTTCGAGCGCGCGCAACGTGTCGACGTCCAGGTCGTTCGAGGGCTCGTCGAGCAACAACAGATTTCCGGACCGCTTGATCATCTTCGCGAGGTGGACGCGGTTGCGCTCACCACCGGACAGGATGCCGACTCGCTTCTGCTGATCCTGGCCCTTGAAGTTGAAGCTCGACACGTACGAGCGCGAGTTGATCTGGCGCTCGCCGACCGAGATCGTCTCGATGCCTTCGCTGATCTCGTCGTAGATCGTCTTGTCCGGATCGAGAGCGTCGCGGCTCTGATCGACATAGCCGAGCTTGACGGTATCGCCGACCTTGATCACGCCCTTATCGGGCTTCTCGACGCCCATGATCATGCGGAACATCGTCGTCTTGCCCGCGCCGATCGGACCGATCACGCCGACGATGCCGCCGCGCGGCAGCTTGAACGTCAGGTTGTCGATCAGCATGCGGTCGCCGAACGACTTCGAGACGCCCTCGAACGCCACGACCTCACCACCGAGCCGCGGTCCCGGTGGGATCACGATCTCGAGCGATGCATCGCGCTGCTCTTTCTGCGCCTCGTTCATCATCTCTTCGTAGCGAGCGAGCCGCGCCTTGCTCTTGGCCTGGCGTGCTTTCGGGGACAGCCGGACCCACTCGAGCTCGCGCGCGAGCATCTTGCCACGCGCATCTTGCTGGCGCTCCTCGTCCTTCATGCGCTTGGCCTTCAGCTCGAGCCAGCCCGAGTAGTTGCCTTCGAACGGGTGGCCCTCTCCGCGATCGAGCTCGAGGATCCACTTCGCGACATTGTCGAGGAAGTAACGATCGTGCGTGATCGCGACGACCGTGCCCTTGAACTCTTCGAGCATCCGCTCGAGCCACGCGACACTTTCGGCGTCGAGGTGGTTCGTGGGCTCGTCGAGGAGCAGCATGTCGGGCTTGCTAAGGAGCAGCCGGCACAGAGCGACGCGGCGCCGCTCACCACCGGAGATCTTCGTGACGTCGGCGTCACCGGGCGGGCAGCGCAAGGCGTCCATCGCCATCTCGACCGTGTGGTCGATCTCCCACGCGTTCGCCGCCTCGATCTGATCTTGAAGACGGCCCTGCTCCTCGAGCAGCTTCTCCATCTTCGCCGGCGACATGTCCTCGCCGAGCTTCATCGAGACTTCTTCGAACCTCGCGAGCAGCTTGCGAGTCTCGGCGACGCCCTCGTCGACGTTGCCCTTGACGTCCTTGGTCTCGTCGAGGTGCGGCTCCTGCGGCAGGTAGCCGATCTTGAGCCCCGGCGCCGGCCACGCCTCACCGAGGAATTCTTTGTCTTCGCCCGCCATGATCCGCAGCAGGGTGCTCTTGCCGGCGCCGTTGTTTCCGAGCACGCCGATCTTCGCGCCCGGATAGAACGACAAATGGATCCCCTTCAGAATCTCGCGCTTGGGCGGCACGAGCTTCCGTAGATCCTTCATCACAAACGTGTACTGGGCGGTCATGGCTGGGCGTTATACCCGTGTGAGGCTGCGTCGGCTACCCTGGCAAGGCATGGCCTATCGGGGGGACGAGGGCAGTGCGCTAGAAGCCCCGACCGCCGAGGGGCTACTCCGGCTCGAGCTGGGCCCACGCCAGCTCAAGCTCACTGTCGCCAATCGCAGCCTGCAGCTCTCCGACAGGTTTGCGACGTTTGTCGACCACAAGAAGCGCTCGTCGGTAAAGCTGTCAGGCAAGCTCGTGATCGCCCGAGATGTGCCGCGGGAAGACCTCGGGATCTGGGTCGAGGTCCCGGGAACCGATGACGTCGCGATGCGCCGCGTTTTCGGGGTCGAGCCGGTCTCGCTCCTCGATCCAGAGGGCCTGGCCTCGCTGCGCCGGCTGGATGCGCTTGCCCAGCGGCTCCGCCTCGCCGTCGACGAGCAGGATGAGTGGGCGGGCGACGACGGAGGGCCCCGCTCGCCAGCGTTCGCTGGCTCGCTCCCTATCAGGCGCGCGGTCGAGATCGGGCGAGGCCTGGACAAGATCCTGCTCGCGGATCACGGCGACCGGTACGTGATCTACGCGCGCCGCTTGTTTCGCGACCGCGCGCAGCTCGCGATGTCGATCCAGGCCGACGGCCGGATCACCGTCGGAGACAAGCAGATCGTCGTGACGTCGCGCTTCGGGATCACGGTGGTCGGCGACTACGTGCGATTTGCCGATCGTCACGGAGCGGATCTCGCGCGCGTCTCGATCCCGTGGATCGCCCCTGAGGACCGGGACGAGCTCGCGAGGCGAATCGGCCAACTCGTCGATCGCGCTTCGTGAACGACCTGGCCGATCTAGGGGGGCGTTTCGGGAATATTTCCGACGGTATGGCGCCGAGTGCGCGCATTGACAACCGAGCGGAAGTGCACACGCTATACGCATGCTGAAGTCCTTCCGACTAGGGACTGCCTTCGGATTCCCGGTCGAGCTCAACCTGAGCTTCTTGCTGTTACTCGGTTTCGTATTCATCGCGTTCGGCGGGTTGCCGGGCGTGTTCGTCGTGTTGCTCGCATTCGGCTCCGTGCTGCTGCACGAGCTCGGGCATGCGCTCGTCGCGCGCAAGCTCGGTGTCCAGGTCTCGGGGATCGAGCTGTCGTTCTTCGGCGGCGCCGCAAAGATGGTGCAGATGCCGCGCACGGCCAATCAAGAGCTCGCCATTGCCGCGGCCGGTCCCGCCGTATCGCTGATGCTCGGCGGTGCGGGGCTTGGCCTCGCCGCGCTCACTCATCTCTCGCTGTTCGCGTACATCGGCTACACGAACCTGATCATCGCCGGCTTCAACTTGATTCCGGCGCTGCCGATGGACGGTGGACGCATCTTGCGCGCGTTGCTATCGCGCAAGATGGACTTCGTGCGCGCGACCGATGTCTCGGTGCAGATCGCACGCGTCGTTGCGGTCGGCTTCGCGATCCTCGGCCTGATGGGCGCGTATCAGTTGCTGTTCCTCGCGCCGTTCCTGTGGATCATGGGCTCACGCGAGCGGATCTTGGCGCGCATGATGGCCAACGAGTACACGGCCGGATACCGAGGGTTCGCCCGCGGTGGCGTCGAGGTGCTCGGGCGCAACGCGTGGGACGACCGCGGCGCGACGGGCCGCCGCTTCACGATCCGCCAGCGCAATGGCCGATTCGTGATCGAAGAGCTCTAGCGCTCGAGATCGCGACGCCGCGCTACGGCCGGCGATATGCTTCGGGATCGAGCTCGAAGCGGCGCAACAGGCGATGAACCTGCGCGCGCGACGTCCCGAGTGCGCGCGCGACCGCGGCGAGGTTGCCGCGATGATCGCGAAGCAATGCGAGGAGCTCGTCGCGACGCGCGGCCTCGACGCTCGCCGCCGGCGCGCCACCGACGACTTGCTCGGGAAGATGTTCGAGACCAACGCGGTCGCCGTGCGCGACGGCCACCGCGGCCGCGATCGCCTGATCGAGCTCGCGAATGTTGAGCGGCCAACGATGACGACACAGCGCCCACGCGGCCGCCGGTGACAGGCCAAGCTCGCGATCCGGAGCGTGTCGCGCGAGCGAGTGCGCGATCAGCGTCCCGAGATCCTCGACCCGTTCGCGCAACGGTGACAGCGTCACGCGCAAACCCGCGAGCCGCGCGTAGAGATCGACCCGGAACCGGCCTGCTTCGACCTCGCGCTCGAGATCGCGCAGCGTCGCGGCGACGAATCGAACATCGATCGGCACGGGCCGGGTCTCGCCGACCGGCACGACCTCGCGCTCCTGCAGCACGCGGAGCAGCGTGCCTTGCGTCGCGAGCGGCAGGTCTGCAACTTCATCGAGGAGCAACGTGCCGCGGTCGCTCGCGCGAATCGCGCCGGGCCGGTCGTCGATCGCACCGGTGTACGCGCCACGGCGATGACCGAACAGCGTCGCCGCCGCGAGCGTCTCGACGAGCCCGGCGCAGTTCACCGCGACGAACGGACCCGGCCGCTGCGATCGCTCGTGGATCATCCGTGCCGCGACCTCCTTGCCGACGCCGCTCTCGCCGAACAGGAGGACAGGCACCGGGCTCGGCGCCGCGTCCGCGAGGCGGCGCAGCGATTGCTCGACCATCGGCACGATCGACATCGCCTGACCACCGGAGAGGTCATCGAGCGTCGAAGCGGGGACCTTGAACGTCCGGAACCGCAGGAACGTCTCGCCGACCTCGATCCAATCACCATCCTCCAGCACGCGCTGCGAGACCCGCTCGCCGCCGATCACGACGCCGTTCTTCGAACCGAGATCGCGCACGGTCCAGCCGCCGAGCGCGCGCTCGATCGCGAGATGCTCGATCGAGAGATGCCGATCGGGCAGATCGATCCGCACGGTGCTCGCGTCGCGCTGTGCGGCCTGTTCGGGACCGCGGCCGATCAACGCGCGCTCGGTGCCGCGCAACAGATGTCGCGTGCTCGCGCGAGGTCGGCGCGCATCGAGAACCACGAACACGGCAGCGACGGCGACTTGTCCGTCGCGACTGCGCTCGGGCACTAACGTCAACGTATCTGCCATGCCCTTAGCCCCACACCGGATCAAGACGACACTCTAGGTTCGCCGATCCTGTGACGCGAAGCTAGTTACACGTGAGCGTTGAAGCGATCAACACAGCGCGTACCAGACGCGTACCGCCTGCGACGCCTGCGACACTGCAGTAAGCAGAATCCGTACGGCGAATTCTGGCGGGAATCTTCGGCTCGATCTTCAACGCGCGATCACTACTTGTAGCCGCGGCTGAGCAACATCTTCGCGCTCGCGGCAAAGCCCGCTGCAGGCGGGATCTCGAACGCGAACGTGTCGGCCAGGCGCGTGATCACGTTGAACGCGAAGCCGACCGCGAGTGCGTCTCGAATCTGCGCGGGCGTCACACCCGCGGCGAGTACCCGCTTCATGTCCTCTGCGCTCACTGCCGCGTGATCCTTCGTGACGCCGCGCAACATCCGCAACATTGCGCGCAGCGGCTCCGCGATCGGCGCGGTCTCGAGATCCGCGAGCACGGCCGCGACCTTGTCATCTCCCATTACCTTCGACGCGACCGCGCCGTGGGCTTTCGTTCAAAACTCGCATTCGTTGGTCTTCGATACGAAAGCGGCCATCAGCTCGCGATCGCCGATCGACCACTCGGACGGCCCGCGCATGATCTCTTGAAACAACGAGCTCATGGGATCGCCGAAGAACTCCGGCCGATATTTGAGCGTCTTGATCACGTCGGGCGCGGGATGGCGCGAGACGAGTCGGATCAACACGAACAGCGCCTTGGCCGGCAACGTGTGCCCGTGATCGAGGAGATCGAGACGCATCAACGGTTTCCGACCGCCGCATCGAGAGCTGCGAGCGCGGCCTCGAGCTGGCGCGTCGCTTGTCCGAGCGACGCACACACGGCGAGCTCGAAGATTTCGTCTTCGGTCACGCCTGCCGCCTTCGCAGCCTCGACGTCTTCATCCGTGACCTTGTAGGCGTGGTGCGTGACCTTGTCGATCAGCGTGCGCACCGCCGGTGCGACGCCTTCGTTTGCAAACGCGGCGCGGCGCTGCTCCGGTGCAGCCTTCCCGGGCCCTTCGAGCACACGCTCGATCACGACCCTCCGAAGCGTGTCGCTATCCCCCATCACGAAAGCGTAGAGGTGCCCACGACGGGCTGCAACTGCAAGTAGGGCAAGTAGTTACACCGGCACCTGCCGCGCGTTGTCCCCACCTGCTGGCTACTGGGGTTTGTCGTTCCCTGTATCCATTTGTCCCGATCGCCACGCAAGTGGGCGCGCCGCCAGCGAGTCGCGGCTGGCCGAGCTCTTGCTCGAGGTCCCCTCGTGGGGGGCTTCAGCGATGAGTCGATTTGATCCGACGGGCAAAGTCCGCGATCCGAACCTCGAGCACAGCGTCGTCGAGCTCCCCTGGGGCGTGCTGCGCGGCGCGTTCGGTCCCTCTGATGGAACGGCCGGCGCCGGATCGAACGTACCGAGCGCACTCGCCGTGCTGCGGCACGCGAAGCTCTACCTGCAATTCCCGGAAGAGATCGACGACGCGTTCCTCGTTCTCGAACGTCACGCGATCCGTCACGGGCAGCTGTATCCCGTCGCGATCACCGTCCTGCCGTTCCTGTTCGATCTGGTTCGGCGCAGCTCGCCGGCCTCCGAGCGGATCACCGATCTGATCGCGGACTACACCGCCGCCGCGCCCACGCTCGAGCCACAACTTCGCGAGCGGCTGCTCGAGATCGTGATCGATCATGGCCTCGAGATCGTCGGTTGGATCGGCAAGCACGATCGCGCGGTCGCCGCACTCGCGATTCACATCCCTGCCCTGCGCGATGAATTCGTGGCCGTCGTCGCCGAAGCCGACCGCGTCGCGCCCGAGGTGTTACTCGCGCTGATCGATATCGGTGCCGCGCCTGGCCGCACGATCGACCTCGCGCTCGCGATGCTCGACCATGCAGACGCAGAGCTGTCGCGCATGTGTGCCGCCGCCTTCCTGTCGCGTTATGGAGATCGCGCGCCCGAGCTGCGCACGCGAATCGACGCCGCACTACCGCCCTCGGCTCCCGCTGCGCTCGAGCGCTTCGTCGAGAAGCTGTGGCGGCCGACCGTCGATCGGCCGGTCGTCGCTCCGAAGCTGTACGAAGCCGAGGTGGTCTTCGCCGGCGAGAAGCTCGTGCTGGTTCGCGCCGGCGAGCGCAGCGTCACGCTGCCGTGGGTCGGCGCTCCATTGCAACGCGGCGATCTGATCAAGGTCGGCATCACCGTCCACGGCCAACCGAAGCTCGCGGTGATCACCGGCTCCGACGGCAGCGTTCGCGTGATCGACTTCTAACGAATCGAGCTGGCGCGGGCGGTTGCCGCTTGGTTCAGTTTCGCCTGCGTGATCGCCGCTTCGACCATGCGATCACTCTCGGCGGTCGACTTCCAGCGCTGTTGAATCTCCGGCGACAACGTGTCGACGGGATCGAAGTACACGAAGAAGCCGGGCTTGACCGAAGGCGCCGCGAACACCGAGATGCCGGTGTCGCGATCGTAGTGCTCGAAGCTATGCGCGACGCGCTTGCCACCGCCTCCGGGCGCATCGACCACGAACGTCGGGGTGTGAAAGCCAGCGGTCACGCCGCGGACGGCCTTCTCGAGATCGAGGGCGGTCTGCAGCGTCGTCCGCAGATCCTCGACGCCTTTGACGAGATCATGGACGTAGACGTAATACGGATGCACCTGGCAGTGACCGAGGCGCTTGACGAGCAACTGCATCGTCGCGACCGAGTCGTTGACGCCGCGCTGGAGCACCGATTGGTTGCGCGTGATGATGCCGCGCTCGAACACGATGTCGAGCGCGCGCTTCGTGATCGCGGTGATCTCGTTCGGATGATTGAAGTGCGTGTGGAGCACGACTTCTTTGTGCAGCTTGCGTCCGCGTTCGACGACCGCGGTCAGCGCATCGACCCATTCGGTGTCGGTGATGAGCTTCATCGGCATCACGGCCGGACCTTTGGTCGCGAACCGGATCCGGCGAATGTTCGGCATCTCGAGCAGGCGATTACCGATCAGCGTGATCTGCCGCGCCTTGAGCTGATACGAGTCGCCGCCCGAGACGACGATGTCCTCGAGCTCGACGCGCTCGGAGATGTACTGGAACGCGCTGTCCCAGCGATCTTCGGTCGCCTTGAGCGAGACCTTCTCGACGTTATCCGTGTCGACGCCAACCGCGTAGCTCCGAGTACAGAACCGGCAGTAGACCGGACACGTGTCGAGTGTCAGGAACAGCGCCTTGTCTGGATAGCGATGCGTGAGACCAGGAACGGGTGCATCCGCCTGCTCGTGGAGCGAGTCGAGTGTCAGCTTCGGATGATCCGGCAACAGGCGCGATGCGACCGGTACGAACTGCCTGCGCAGGGGATCGTTGTACGGATCGCCCCACTCGATCAGCGAGAGCAGATACGGCGAGACGCGGATCGACATCGGCGCCCGGTGAAAGCCTTCGGCGACGTCTTCGTAGAATGCCGGCGGCACGACATCTTGCACGGCCGCGAGCAGCTTCTGAGGATTCGTGATCGAGTTCTTCGCCTGCCACGTGTGATCGAGGAACGTCGCTTCGTCGACGTTGCGATACGCGGGGATGCGTTGCCAGAACGGACCATCGAGCAATTGCCGATGCAACAGCGTCGCCGGATCGACGTGTGGCTTGAGATGCTTGATCGGCTGATCAGCGGGTGGCCGCTGACCGATCGTCTTCAGGTGGGTTTCCATGGTGTCCTCGCGTCGAAATCGGGTGGGAGAGAAGGGCGGCGGCCTCTCTCAACCGACGTCAGGCTGGTGCGGGACGGAACCCAAGTACCACATCGTGATCCTTGGATATCACGACGCCGTCGCGTCGCCAACGGGGATCCTCACCGTGCGTTGGTCTTGATCCAATCCCAGATCTGCGGCTCGAACTGGGGGGTCAGGCTCGGAACATGACTCGAGCCTTGGAGCGTCCACAACTCGACGCGAGCTTGCGCGGGACAGTTGTTGTCGAGCTGCGTATGGGTCTCGGCGCCGGCAATCGTCGCATCGAGGTCGAGCGCCGGACCGTCGCTGTGGGCGCTGCCACAACCGTTGTACTGCTCCCACTTGGTGACGGACGCGACCGCGCCCACGCCGCCGGCACTGTAAGGGACGGACGCGTCCGCGGTGCCATGGATGTGAAGCACGTTGATCCCCCGTGCCGGTGCACACGGAGTTGTCGGAGTCAGGCCGGCGAGCACGACGATCGAAGAGATCACGTCGGCGCGATCGCAGGCCATGCGATACGACATGTAGCCGCCGTTCGAGTGCCCGACCAGCGAGACCCAGCTCACCGGCCACGCGGCGCGGACGTCATCGATGAGCTTGCCGAGGTAGTGCGAGTCGTCGGGTCCGATGCCTCCGAAATCGCAGCAAGCCGGATCGGCATTCCAGAACTGATTGCCGGTCGCATCGACAAGGCCGTCCGGAGCGAGCACGAACGCCTTGCCGCTCGTCTGCAGCTCCTTGAGACCGAAGTACGCCTCCTGGACGAAGCCGCTGGCACTGTAGCCGTGGAGCACGACCACGAGCGGATACTGCATCGTCGCGTCGAAGCCGGACGGCACTTGCAGATCGACCGGGCGATCGCCGCCGAACGTGCGCGGCCGATCGGGCATCGTCGGTGCCGTGGTCCCACAGGCGGCAATCAGCACGATCGGTAACAAGCGCGACATCGCAGGCGAGCCTCGCACGACTCGCGCGGCATGTGATGAAAATGTGAGGTTGCTCGCTCCGGCGCCCCGGCGCGCTACCCTGTGATGTGACGCGCTTGCAGCCGCCCCGTGCCCCACAGACCGCGCCGACTCGGCAGGTGGTGGCCGCGTCGATCGCGCTGCTCGTGCTCGGCGCGATCGGCGCCGTCAAGGCGGGTTCCGCAGGCGCTTCGTACATGTACGACCTCGAGCAAGTGCAGCCCGCGCTCGCGACCGTCGCGCCTGCGGTTCGCGATCCGCACACGCCACGGCTCGCACACCGCGTGTTCCTCGTGATCATCGATGGGTTGCGGCTCGACAAGTCGTACGAGCTGCCTTTTCTCGACGAGCTTCGCCGTCGCGGTGTCGACACCGAGGCGACCTCGCATTACCCGAGCTGGTCGCGCCCGAACTACGTGTCGATCTTGACGGGCGTCCCGCCTTCGGCGAGCGGCGTACGAACGAATCATCACTCCACCCCGGTGGCGATCGATTCGCTGATGGATCGTGCGCGAGCCGCCGGGCTCACGGTCGCGACCGCGACCGACTACGACGTGCTGCCCGGCCTGTTCCTGCGCAAGCGGACGGCGGCGAGCGCGGTCCATCCCGAAGTCGCGCGTGCCGACGACCCCCTCGATGATCTCGACATCGATGCGATGGCCGATCCGCTGTCGGAGGCCGCTGTCCGGGCGCCCGACGCGAACCTCGAGTCGCCGTTCAACGACGCACGGTACGCACCGTGGCCCGGCGGATTCACCGAAGCGAGCACCGCGCTCGCCGCCGGCAACGCCGATCTCGTGGTGCTGCTCTTCGGTGCGGTCGACTCCGCCGGTCACGCGCACGGCGGGGAGAGTCCCGAATATCGCGAGGCCACCGAGATCGCCGATCGGGCGCTCGCACGGGCGCTTGGACGCGTCGACCTCACGCAAGACGCGATCGTGGTCACCGCGGATCACGGTCACACGAAGCGCGGCGGTCACGGCGGCATCGAGCCGGAGGTGCTGAGCGTGCCGCTGATCCTCGCCGGTGCCGGCGTCAAACCTGGCACGAGCGCGAATGATGCGCGCTTGATCGATATCGCGCCGACGGTGTCTGCGCTCCTCGGGATTCCGGCGCCCGGGCACGGGCTCGGCCGCACGCTCGACGACGTGCTCGCGCTCGATCCTGCAGACAAGATCGCTCGCGACATCGCCGATCAGCAACGCCTGACGATGACGCGTGGCGTGGTCGCCGGTGCAGAGGCACGCGCCGCGACCGACCTGCTCGAGAATCGCGCGGAGCGGATCGCCCTCGTGCTCGGTGGCGCCGCGTTCGCGAGCGTGCTCGCCGCGCTCCTCATCAGGCGACGTGTGCTGCGGCTCGACGTGCGCGTGTTGCTCGTGTCGGTGCCCGCATTCTTCATCGTGTACTACGCGCTGATCGGCACGCTCGGTCAACGGTTCTCGCCCTCGCTGCTCCCCGCGCTGGGCATCATCGCCGTGTCGATGGCGAAGTTCGGCATCGCCGCGATGATCGTCCAGTTGCTCGCGAGCATGGCCGCGCTGCGCAACCAAGGCACGCTCGGCCAGCGACTCGCCGCCGCGAACGGGATCGCGTGGACGGGCCTCATGCTCGCGATGATTCCCGCAGGACTCGCGTGGGCGTTCTTTCCGCCGCCGTATGTCACGTTGCCGAGTCCGGTGTGGCTGGTCGTGATCCCCGCGGTCCAGGTTGCGGTCGCATGTGCGGCGATCGATGTCGCGCTGACGCTGATGGTCGAGGTGATCATCTTCGCGGCGCGTGCGTGGCAGCGCGATACGCGACCACTCGACTCCTGATCACGGCGTGAAGTCGGCTTTTCCGCGCAGCGCTTGCTTGGCGAGCTTGCCGATCTCGAACGGATCGATCGCGTAGATGTCATCGCCGTCGAGGAAGATCCGCCGCGGACCGGTGCCGACGCCTTGGATGCCGAGGGCGATGCTCTCGAATTGCGATGGCGTCGCAAACGGAATCCTCCCGATCCCATCGCCGTGAATCATCACCTCTGATTTCACCGTCTCGACGTGCGCGATCGCGAAGTACACGGCATCTGCATCAACCGCGACGCCGAGACAGGAAAACTTGGTGGTCGATAGCAGCGGCGACGGCTGGGCCTGCGAGCCGATCGGGCGCGCGTAGATCGTGCACTGGTCCTGCGCTCCGGACGCACCGTTTCCGAAGGAGCTGAAGTCGAGCGTCGTGCTCCAGGCGACATGTCCTGCATCCGCGGCGATTCCGAACGGCTTGCCCTGCAAGGTGATCGGCGTGTGGGTGGTTGCCGTCGCGGTCCCTGCGGTGTCGACATCGATCTGGGTAAGCGTCGCGGCAGTGCCTCCTCCGGTCTCGAGATAGAACAGCGCGCTTCCAGTCCCGACGAACGGCTCCGGCATCGAGTCGGTGAACAAGTTTGCGCTGGCGACAACCGGCGTCGCGATCGCATTCATCGCCGTCGCGGACAGCTGATAGATACCGCCCCCGGTGCTCGGGCTAGCGAGGCTTCCGCAGCACGGGAAGCGCGGTGAGTTGGGACCATCACCGCCGCCGCCGTTGCTTTGCGCGGTCGCGATGTAGATCGAGCTCGGATCTGCCGCCAGACCCGCCACGGAGAGCTGCCCGGTGTTCGATGCGAGCACGGTTCCGACGGTGCCACCGACGGTTTGGACTGTGAGGGCCGATGTCCCGGGCGAGGCGAACCCCCAGAAGCCGGTGGTGGCATTCGCAGCGGCATGGACCTGGAAGTTGGTGCCCGAGGTCGCGCCCGGGCTTCCCAGGTTATCGACGCTGCTCGTGGTCTTCCCGAAGCTGAAGACCTCGATCGGACCGTTGGCCATCCCGCCACCACAGCTCTGCGGCTGGTACGGAATGGTCACCACGTAGCCCTGCGGTGCGCCGCCGATCCCGACGCTGCCGATAAATGTGTTGTTACCGCACGGATTATCCGAGGACGGTCGCGTCACGAAGAACACGACCTGCGCAGCGGAAGGCTGGCCGATCGCCGGGCCTTCGCCGAAGCAGGCCCCGAGGGTCGTCGCGATCGCGAGTACGAAGAGGGATTTGCGCATATTAGAAAGCCAACGAGCTACGCAGCCCGCCAAACAGCGTGACGTAGTGTTGCGCGTCCTTGTTGTATTCGTCGGTCGCTTCTTGTCCGGCGACGGTGACCGCAGCCTCGATGAACGCGCCGACTTCCCAGATCTTGAAGTCGCGGGTCGGGTGGTAGTCAACGCCAGCGCGCCCTCCGACGACGATGCCTGGAAACACCGAGCTCTGATTCACCACACCAGGGGAGCTCTTCCAGTCGACAAACCCGAACCGGAACCCGGGTGCGAGACCGAAGTACGGATCGATCTTCTTGTTCGGCAGCACGTGGATGTAGAGCTGCAAGCCGGGCATCAAGTAAGAGCACCGCGTGAACTGATTGCGCGTACCGAAATCGAACGGGGTTGACGGCGTCGGGCCCGGCATGTCCAGGCCGCACGCATTGTTGGTCTGGATCGATCCGTATTCCGTGAACAAGCCGAAATTGATGTGGCGGCCGATCCGGAAGGCGAGCTCGAGGCGCGTCGCGAGCACGAGCGGGTCGTCGCTTCGCATCTTGACGCCACTTGCCGTGCTGAGAGCAACCTCGAAGCTCGGCCCGTCCTCGACGGCCGCGGGCGGCGGCGGTGCTACCAGGGGCGCGACGACCACCGCGGGCTCTTTCTCGAGCAGCACATCGATCGGGCGGGTCTCGCCGTCGAGGATCGTGATCTCCGCTTGGTACATCCGCATGCCCGGCGCCGTGACGCGCAGCATGTGACCGCCGCTCTTGAGCGTACCTTCGTAATGACCGGTTCCGACCGGGTCGGAGTCGATCCGGATCTCGGCGTCGGCAGGTGCGGTGATCTTGACCGTGCCTTCGTGGACGACCGGCTTGGCGATCTCGATCGGCTTCTCGGGGACTTTTTCGAGCGCGGGAACGTCGAGTGTGGTCGTCGCGCCCGGGGTCGTGATCGAGACTCTTGTCTTCCACTCGAGGTAGCCCGGCGCGTTGGCCGCGATCTCGTGATCTCCCGGATCGGTCGGCACGGCGGTCCCGACGAGCACGGTGAGGTCTGTGCCATCACGCGTGACGACGAGCCCGGGGATCAGCTTCGGCGGTGGCTTCAGATAGAGCCGAGAGACTTTCGGCGCGAGCAGATCTGCGTGCTTCTGCGCACTCGCTTCGCGCGAATCTTTTTTCTGATGCGCGAGATCGACGGCGTCGGTGAACTCGACCCACGCGCTCGCGATCATCCCCGCATGCTCGTAGCAATCGGCGAGGTGAAGCAGCACGCCGAGCTGCGGATCGGCGCGATAGCTCGCTTGATAGAGCGGGCACGCGGAGGCCCACTTGCCTTGCTTGCGTAGCTCTTCGGCCTGGTTGTAGGCGATCTCGGCCGTGCCTTCGTCGGCGCGAGCATGCCGTGGGGGAAGGCAGATGACGGCGATCGCGAACAGGAAGAGTTGCTTCATCGGCGACCGCCCCAGCCCTCTGGTTCGACGGTCGCGGGCTGCGCCGAGCCCGAACCCGCGCCGGTCGGCGGCAACTTCGGCGGCTTCTTGTGAACCGGCGGCTTGATCACCGGAGGTGGCGCCGCGGCATCGGGTGGCGGCGGCGCCGGCGCGTCGATCGGCGCGGCATCGAGTGGCGGCGCGGCATCGGGAGGTGGCGCGGCCGGTTGCGCCGCAGGCACGAGGACCGGTGCGCTCGCGGCGGGTTTCACCGGCTCGTCTTTCGGTCGCGACATCATCACCGCGACGAACACGCCGAGCACGGCGACCGCCGCGGCAATTCCGATGATCAACGGCGTCCGGTTCGGCTTGCGAGCGTCATCGACCTCGGAGGCGCTGCCGCTGAGGGTCGTGAGCGTTTCGGGAGTCTTCGTCCACGCGGGCCGCGATTCGCGACGCTGCGGGATCTCGGCTTCGGGCTCGCGGCCTTCGGCGATCGCCTCGAGCTCGCGCGCGACCTGTCCCATCGACACCGCGCGCTCGTTCGGATCTTTGGCGAGCAGGCGTAGGATCAGCTCGTCGAGCGCGACCGGAAGGTCGGGCACCAGCGAGCGCGGCGCGGGTGGCTTGGCGTGCAGGTGCTTCGCGCAGGCCTCCGCGATCGTCTTGACCTCGAACGGCGGGCGTCCGGTCGCCATCTCGAACAGCACGCAGCCGAGCGAGTACACGTCGGCGCGCCAGTCGACCTGGCCCGAATCGCCCCACTGCTCGGGTGCCATGTACTGCGGCGTTCCCATCGTGCCGACGGTGCGCGGCGAGTTGCTCGCCATCGTCCCCGACAGCTTCGAGATCCCGAAATCGAGGACCTTGACGCGTTCGCCGCCGTCGAGCTCGTGATCGGGAACCACGAAGATGTTGTCCGGTTTGAGATCGCGATGGATCACGCCGGCGCGGTGGGTCGCGTCGAGGACGCTGGCGATCTGCTTGCCGATCTCGGCGGTGTCTTTCGCCGAGAGGCGTTCGGCTTTATCGATCCGCGACGACAGCGACTCGCCTTCGAGCAGCTCCATCACGAGATAGGCGTGCTCCTGAACAAAGCCGACGTCGAAGATCTTCACGATCCCGGCATGCTTGATCCGGCCGACGATCTTCGCCTCGTTGAAGAACCGCTGCACGTGGTCGGCATCGCTCGAGACTTCGGCGTGCAGGACCTTGATCGCGACGCGCGTCTGAATCTTCTCGTGCTCGCCGGCATAGACCTCGCCCATGCCGCCCCGCCCGAGCCGCGAAACCACCTTGAAGTTACCGATCGTCTCCCCGATCACCGAGGGACCATCTTATCAGTTTTCCGGCGTCCTACTGGCAGACGCCGTATTCGGTACCCGCCACGAGGAACGGCGTGCCGAAGCCCCCGCAGGTCGGCGCCGCGGCGACGCACCCGGTATTCGCGGTCTTGTTGCAGACCTTGAGACATTTGTACGTGACCGGCGTGGTCCCGAGCTGGGTGCACAAGAAGTTCGGCGCACACAGCTTGTCGTCGCCGCTTCCGGCGCCAGCGCAGTTAGCGCCCTGGGTCAGCGTACCGGCGAGCGTGCAATCGACGATGCCGTACGTCATGCTTTGATGAGGCTGCGTGAACAGGCCGCACTTGAAGCCGCCCGGGCAGCCACCGATCGCCGTGTTGATCGGATCGCAGTTCGACGAGCACACGGACGGAATTCCCGGGATCACCATCGTGCCGTTGCTGACATCGATCACGCACTGACCACGCGGCGTGCCGCAGTCGGAGCTCGACGAGCAGTACTTCTTGCACGTACTCGAACCCGCTGCGCCGAGGCAGACGTAGCCGCGGTCGCAGTCCTTGAGGCTGCCGCACGTGTTCGTCTCGTGGCCGGGTGTCGTCAGCATCCGGCACGCGGTGCCCATCAGATCGGTCGTATCGACGTCGCAGGCCATCCCCATCCCGCAACCGCACTGGGTGAGGATGTCGCACGGCTGGGTCGCGCACGTGTTCGCGTCGATCTGCGTGATCGGCGCGTCGATCGGCTGATTGCTGCCGTTCTTGGCATCACCCGAGAGGTCGGGACGAGCCGCGGTGGCACAGCCTGCGAGTGCAAAGATAAAAGCGATCCAACGACCCATACGACCTCGATCGTAAGGAACTTACCCGGCCTGGGGAAGTCTTTACTTCTTACCGAGCTTGATTCGTGCGTCCGGGCTCTGCACGGCGGGGGCAACGGCGAGCTTGGGGCCACTCGACGAGGTGTCCTTGCACTCCGAGCCCTTATCCCGCGTGATCTGATCGCGGAGCGATAACGTGTGATCGATCCACACTTTCTGGACCTCCGGATCGATCGCGTGATCGCGCAGTGTCTCCTTGAGGATCTGCAGCCGGCGCTCGAAGTGGCCGCCGAAGATCGTGTGCTGCGCGTGTGCGGCGCGCATCGGTCGTCCCGTGTAGGTGACGCCCGGTGCACCGAGCAGCGCCGCGGCGAGCTCCCATTCACGGTCGATCAGATGCTGGCGATTCTTGCCTGCGAACATGAACCCGATCATCACGTCGACGAACACGCGCGCATAGAAGTCGGTGATCACCTCGCGCAGCTTGTCTGCGCCGATCTTTGCGAATAGCTCGGGTCCGCGTCCTGTCATGGGGCCCTCGTGACCTCGACGGGCTGGCCGGTCAATGCACTCGTGCCGGACAGCGCGTCGATCCGCGCGGGATCGATGACGTCGTTGACGCTCTCGCCGGCGACGGTCGCGGCGATGCTCAGCCGTGCACCCTTGCGATGATGACCCCAGCCGTGCGGCACGCTGACGACGCCGCGCATCATCTCGTCGGTGATCTCGACCGCGAGCTCGATCGACCCGAGCGCTGTCGCGATCCGAGCTCGGCCGCCTGCGGTGATCCCGCGGTTGGACGCATCCTCGGGATGGATCAGCAGCGTGCAGCGATCTGGGCCTTTGACGAGCCGCTCGCTGTTGTGCATCCACGAGTTGTTCGAGCGCAAATGACGCCGGCCGATCATGATCAGCTCGGAGCTCTGTGGCTTGCCAGCGACCTTCTCGAGGCGAGGCAGATCCTCGAGATACGTGCGCGGCGCGAGATGAACGCGGTGATCCTTCGTTCCGAGGCGGCCCGGTAGGCGCGGCTCGAGCGGGCCGAGATCGATCCCGTGCGGGTGTGCGCGCATCTTCGCGAGCGAAAGTCCGTGGCGCCCGCGGCGCAGGCCGTACGGACCGGTGCGCAGGCCGAGCTCGAGCACGGTCTCGGGTCCGAGCTTGCCGAACAGCCGCGTCACCACCTGTTGCGCGAAGCGCGGCAGCTTCCCGGGCAGCCCGAGGCGCGACCACAGCGCGAGGCAGATCTCCCAATCGTGGCGTGCATCGGCGTGACGCTCGAACAGCGGCGGCGAGTACTTCGCGACGTTGCGCACCGAGAACGCGGCGAGCGCGACATCGTAGTGCGAGTGCTCGAGCACCGACGACGGCGGTAAGATCACGTTCGCGAGCCGCGTCGTCTCGTTCATGTACGGATCGATCGACACCATGAAGTCGAGGCCACGGATCGCACGCTCGAGGCGAGGCCCACCCGGCGTCGACAGCACCGGATTGCCGGCGCACGTGATCAGCGCGCGTACCTGACCTGGGCCCGCGGTCTCGATCTCCTCGGCGAGCACGGTGACCGGAAGCTCGCCGCCGAACTCGGGCTTACCGCTGACGCGGCTCTTCCAGCGCGCGAACCCGCCGTCGAATCCGAACATCGCCGCGAGCGGCAACGGATCGATCGCGGGCGTGGTGAACATCAGGCCGCCCGGCGTATCGAGGTGGCCGGTCAGCGCGTTGATCGCGTAACACAGCCACGCCGCCAGCCCGCCGAACTCTTGAACGCAGACGCCGATTCGGCCGTAGAGGACCGCGCGTGGTGTCGTCGCGAGCGCGCGTGCAAGCTCGCGCACCTCGGCCGCCGGCACGCCGGTGATTGGCGCCGCGCGCTCCGGCGTCCACGTGGCCGAGGCCGCGCGTAGCTCCTCGAGGCCGGTCGCCGGCACCGTGAGCTTGACGAGCTTGGCGGCGAACAGCTCGTGGATCATCGCGAGGAGCAACACGGCGTCGCTGCCCGGGCGAATGAACACGTGGCGATCGGCTTTGTCGGCGGTCTCGGTGCGCCGCGGATCGAGGACGATCACCTTGCCGCCGCGATCGCGGATCGCCTTGAGCCGGCCTTTGACGTCCGGCGCGGTCATGATGCTGCCGTTGGACGCGAGCGGATTTGCGCCGAGGCAGATGAACAGATCGCTGCGGTCGATGTCGGGCACCGGCATCAGCAGCTGGTTACCGAACATCATCAGCGCCGCGAGCATGTGCGGAAGCTGATCGAGCGAGGTCGCCGAGTACATGTTCTTCGTGCCGAGCGTACGCAGCGCGAGCTGGCCGAACGTCACGAGCCCGAGGTTGTGGACGGTCGGATTGCCTTGATAGACCGCGATCGCATCCGGGCCGTGCTGCGCGCGAATCGCGGTGAGCTGCGACCCGACGTAGTCATACGCCTCGTCCCACGCCATCTCCGTCCACGTGTCGCCGTCGCGGCGCATCGGCTTTCGCAGTCGATCGGGATCGTGATGTAGATCCGCGAGCGCCGTGCCCTTGGGGCAGATGTAGCCCTTGCTGAACGGATCGGCCGCGTCGCCGCGCACCGACACCACGCGATCGCCTTCGACCTCGATCGCGACGCCGCACGTCGCTTCACAAAGGGAACAGCTACGGTAGTGGGTGACAGGCACGAGGGAACCTTAGCCTAGAGCGTCGCTTCCGGACCATGGCATACTGGGGTCATGGGCAAGCCCGCCGTTGATATCTCCCACCTCTCCCATGAGGAAAAGCTGTCCCTGCTGGATGAGCTGTGGGCAGAGCTCGATCGAGATCCGGCTGCCGTACCCCTGACCGACGGGCAGCGACGAGAGCTCGACGAGAGGCTCGATTCACTCGATCGCGAAGATGTCTCGGGCGTCACCTGGGAAGAAGCAGTCAAGCAGATCCGTTCGCGGTGACTACGTTCCTGCTGCGACCTCTGATGGTCAGCGATCTCCGGACCGCATTTCAGAGCTACGAGACGCGTCAGGTAGCGCTCGGCGAACAGTTCCTCGGTGAGGTCAGAGCCTCCATCGAACGCGTGATGGCGTCGCCTCTTGTCTCTCCAGTCGTCCACCGAGACACACGGCGAGTGCTCGTTCGACGGTTTCCTTTTGGTCTATTCTTCAGGTTGGTCGATGACGGCACGGTCGTCTTCGTCGCGTGCTTTCATCTGCATCGGAACCCTCGATCATGGCAACGACGAAAGTAAGCGCGAGTCCCGGCGAGCTGACGAAGGCGCAGATCCTCGAGCTCCACCCGTGGCCCGCGGAATTCGCGAAGGATAAGAAGATCGACCGGCTGTGGGTGTTCGACCTGCCGGGGACGCCCGCGGCGCTGTGGCCGTGGATCTCGGATACCTCGCGGATGAATCGTGCCCTCGGTACCGCCGAGATGACGTTCGTCGAGAAGGCGGGCAAGCGCTTCGGCAGCTCGAAGGCCGGCGGCGTCAAGCACGAGTGGCTCGAGGTCCCGTGGAACTGGGTCGTCGAGCAGTGGCTGACCTCACTGCGGATCTACGAGCGCGGGTTCATGCGCGTCAACTTCGCGATCCATCGGCTCGAGCCGATTCCGTCGGGGACTCGCGTGTATCTCTATTACGGCGTCGTTCCGCGAGGTGCGCTCGGGGCAGCCGCGATCCGGATCGGATTTCCGACGATCGAACGCGCGTACAAGCGAATCCTGCCGGCGCTCGCGAAGCAGCTCGACATGCCGCGGCCCGAAATTCTCCAGCTACCGCCGCCGCCGCTCGAGGAGGAGAGCGAAGCGCGCCTGCGTAAGGGTCGCGATCAGCTGCTCGCGGACGGGCTGCCGGCGAAGGTGGTGGATGCGTTGATCGACTTCATCAGGACCGGCGATGATGCCGACCTCCACCGGATCCAGATTCGCGAGCGGGCGCGCGTCTGGAAGGTCCCGGAGAACGATCTGCTTCGGGTCGCGCTGCACGCAACGCGCGGCGGGCTCCTCGATCTGTCGTGGGACACGATCTGTCCGCATTGCCGAGGCGTCCGCGACGAAAACTCGGCGCTGTCGTCCCTCAAGGCGGCGAGTCACTGCGAGGTCTGCGAGGTCACGTTCGGCACGGATACGCCCGAAGCCGTCGAGGTGACGTTCCGCGTCCATCCGTCGATCCGCGAGGTTCCCGAGAAGCTGTACTGCAGCGCCGAACCGTCGACGAAGGACTTCATCCGCGTCCAGCACACCCTCGGCCCCGGCGCCAAGGCGACGCTCAAGCCCAAGCTCGAGCCGGGTCGTTACACCGTGTGGGCGGGACATCGCGGCGGCTGGTACATCGACGTCGACGACGCCGGTGCGGACACGCTGACCTGGGAAGATCATCCCGAAGGCACCGTGATCAAGACGACGTCGATGCCGACCGTGCATTTCGAGAACGACAGCGACCAACCGGAGCGGTTCTCGATCGAGCGCGTGCAGTGGAAAGACGACGCGCTCCGGCCCGGCATGCTGCTGAGCTTTCAGGACTTCCGCGACCTGTTCAGCGAGGACTACATCGGCGCAGACGTCAAGCTCGCGGTCGGCGAGCAGACACTGCTGTTCACCGACGTCGTCGGTTCGACGGCGTTCTACGCGGTGCGCGGCGATCCGTCGGCGTTCGTCGAGATCAAGAAACACTTCGACGAGGTGTTCGCGATCGTCGTCAAGAATCGGGGCGCGGTCGTCAAGACGATCGGCGATGCGGTGATGGCGACCTTCGTCAACCCGGTCGACGCGATCCGCGCGTCACAGCAGATCCACAACACGTTTCATCCGAAGCGCACGGACACGCCGATCCGCCTGCGGATCTCGCTCAACACCGGACCCTGCATCGCAGTGCGACTCAACTCGAATGCAGATTTCTTCGGCGGCACGGTCAACATCGCCGCCAAGCTGCAAGCGCTCGCCGAGGGCTACCAGATCGCGATGAGCGAAGCGACCTATCGCGGCGCCGGAGTCGCGGAGTTTCTCGCCGAGCAGCAGGTGATGCTCGAAACTCTCGAGTACACGTCCAAGGCGCTGCCGGCGCCGGTCAGCGTCAAGCGCTGGACGGTGTATCGCGAGTGAGGACGATCGCGCTCCGTGCGGCGGTGATGCTCGCGACCGTCGTGCCCGTGTTCGCGGCAAGCGTCTTTCGCCCGCTGTGGTGGCACGTCTTGCTCGCGGCGCTGCTCGGGTCGGCGATCGGACGAGGCGCGGTCCTGGTGACTCGCGACCGCCGCACCGCCGCGTGGGCGATCATCGCGGCGGCGGCGATCGTCGCGTTGTCGAGCGGGGTGTGGGTCGTGACGAGCGAGCACGGTGCCCGCGAACCGGCGAACGGAACCTTGATCGTGCGAGCGCGTGGCAACGCGACGCTCACCTGGGACGACGTGCAGGCGATCACGCACGAGGTTCCTTCGATCCGCGTGGCCGCCACGATGCGTACGGTCGCGCAGATCACGAGTGGAGACGCGACGTGGCAGACCGGGCTCGTCGGCGTCACGCCCGAGATCTTCGACGTCGAGCACCTGCGGATCGCGGCGGGCGAAGCGTTCAGGGCAGACAAGGTCAACGCCGTCGTGATCGGGCAGACCGTTGCCGATCAGTTGTTCGGCACGGGACAGAGCCCCGTCGGAGAGGTCGTCCGGATCAAGAACATGCCGTTCACGATCGCGGGGATCCTCGCGCGGAAGGGTCATTCGCCGGACGGCCAAGATGAAGACGATGTCGCGCTCGTTCCGCTGGCGACCTATCGATCGCGCATCGACGGTACGTCGTCGTTCCACCACGGCGTGTTGATCATCGCGGCGAGCTCGAGCGACCAGCTGCCGCACGTCGAGAGCGAGCTCCGTACCCTGCTGCGTGATCGCCATCGGCTCGGTCCCGGCGACGAAGACGACTTCACGGTCCTCGAACACTAGGCGGCAGCTCAGTTCTCGAGCGTGCCTCGACGTTCTCTCAAAAAGCTGAGGGGAAACGACCTATCGGGAGTGCCGGGCGCGAGCTAGAACAGGCCCGTGCACGAGTCGGAACCGCTGCGGCACGATCTCGAACGCGTGACGACGTCGCTATGGCAGGCGATCGACACGGTGGATGGCAGCCGCGCCAAGGAGCTCGTCGCACGGACGACCGACGAGGCCGAGCGGCTGCGGCGCGGCGAGCTCGCGGGAGGGCGGCCCGCATTCGGCGAGCATGTCGCGAAGCTCACCGAGGACGAGCTCGAAACCAATGCGCGCGCGAACGCGCTCGAGTGCCATCTGATGAACACCGCAGAGGAACGCGAGCGGTTGCGCGCGCTGCATGCAAAAGGCCCGGTGCCCCGCGACGGGCTCGCCGCCGCGATCGACGCGTTCGCGGATGCCGGCGCGACGGCGGCCGACATGCGCGCGCTGTTCGAGCGGGCACTCGTGATGCCCGTGATCACCGCGCACCCGACGGAATCGCGCCGCCGATCTTCGCTCGAACACCTGACGCGGATCGGGGCCTTACTCGATCTGGCGCATGACTCGGCAGGACCGGCGCAATCGCATCGCGCCGCCCCGGCCCTCGATGCGGAGGTGCTCGCGCTGTATGCGACGGAGGACGCGCGTGTACGAAGGCCGACCCCACTGGATGAGGTCGAGACCGCGCTCGACGTGTTTCGGCGATCGCTGCTCGATGTCACGCCACGGATCTATCGCACGATCGAAGATCGGCTCGCGCTGCGGTTCGGCGGCGAGTGGCGGCTGCCTTCGTTCCTGCGCTGGGGCTCGTGGGTCGGCGGCGATCGCGACGGGAATCCGAACGTCACCGCGCCGATCACGCGCTCGGCATTCTCGCGGCAACGTACGGCGGTCCTGCAGCAGTACCTCGCGGACGTCGAGTTGCTCGGGCGCACGCTGTCGATGTCGGCGTTGCGAGCCAAGCCAGGAAGGCTCGAAGAGCTCGACGCCTCGATCGCGGTCGATCGCGAGCGGTTTCCAGAGGTCGCGGCGCACGCACGGCCGCGCACGCCGAACGAGCCTTGGCGCGAGAAGCTCTGGTACATGCAGGCGCGGCTGCGCAGCACGCTCGCTCACGGCGAAGATGGCTACCCGGATGCAGCTCGCTATCGCGCTGATCTCGCGGTGCTCGATCGATCGCTGCGAGCGGCGGGCTTTGCAGGGATCGCCGAACAAGATCTGCGCGATGCGCTGCGCCGCTGCGACGTGTTTGGATTTCATCTCGCGTCGCTCGATCTGCGCCAGCACTCCGGCGTCCACGATCGTGTCGTCGCCGAGCTCCTCGCGCACGGCGGGCGACCGGGCTATCTCGAGCGCGACGAGCCGGGGAGGCGCGCGATGCTCGGCGAGGTGCTCGCTCAACCGATCACGCCGATTCGCGACCGCGAAGGGCTGACCGCGGAGACCCGCGAAGTACTCGCGACGCTCGACGTCGTCGGGCGCGCACGACGAGAGCTCGGGTCACGCGCGTGCGAACGTTACGTCGTCAGCTTCACGCGCGAAGTCTCGGATCTGCTCGAGGTCGCGTTTCTGGCGCGTGCGGCAGGCCTCGCACCCGGTGAGCTGAAACCCGTGCCGTTGCTCGAGCAACTCGAGGATCTCGAACGAGCCGGCACGATCGCGACCGAGGTGATCGAGCATCCGGTGCTGCGGACCGAGCTCGCCGGTGAGCTCGAAGTGATGATCGGCTACTCGGACTCCGGCAAGCAAGTTGGATACGTCGCATCGGCGGTCGCGCTCCGCAGCGCGCAGCTCGCGCTGGTCGAGGCGACCTCGCGTGCGAACGTGACGCTCACGGTGTTTCACGGCCGCGGTGGCGCACTCGGCCGTGGTGGTGGTCCCGCGAGCGACGCGATCCGCGCGCAACCGCCGGCGGCCGTGCGCGGGCGCCTGCGCGTCACCGAACAGGGCGAGACGGTCACCGCGCGCTATGCCCAAGCCGGCATCGCAGAGCGCGATCTCGAGCTGACACTCGGAGCGGTGCTCGGCGCGGCACTCGCGGAGCGCACCGAACCGACCGGCGAGAGCCCCGACGACGAAGGACACCTCGCGAGTGCTGCAGACGCCGCGCGCCGCGCCTATCTCGCGCTCACCTCCGACGAGGATCGGCTCGCGCGCTACACCCTGGCCGCGACACCGATCGAGGACGTCGGTCACCTGCCGATCGGATCGCGTCCCGCGCGGCGTGGCGGCAGCCTGACGCTCGAATCGTTGCGTGCGATCCCGTGGGTGTTCTCGTGGACCCAGAGCCGGCACGGCATCCCTGGGTGGTTTGGCGTCGGCACCGCGGTCGAGCAGCTCGTGCGCGAAGTGGGCATCGAGGACGTGCGCATGCTCTGCGAGCGGTCGCGGTTCTTTCGATCGCTGATCCGCAACTGCGAAGTCTCGCTCGTCCGATCGGACATCGACGTGGCGCGTGAATACGCGAAGCTAGCCGACCCGGATGCGCAGAAGATCTTCGATCTGATCGCGGAAGAACACGCGCGCACGGTCCACGCACTGCGCGACACGCTCGGGATGGTGCCGCTACTCGCAACGCGGCCGTACCTCGTCGCGTCCGTCGAGCGCCGTAATCCCCACCTCGACGTGCTCTCGCACGTGCAGATCGAGGCGCTGCGCCGCCGGCGCGCCGGCATCGGCAACGCCGATCGGCTGACTCGCACGATCTTCACGACGATCGGTGGCATCGCCGCCGGCCTGCAGACCGCGGGCTAACGGCCGACCCAGGCGTCGGTCTTGGCGACCTCGTCGATGAAGTCCTCGAGCTCGACGAGGGCAGTCGGCTGATCGAAGCAGTGGGCGTCGTCGATCTGGTGCGTGCGTTGGCCACGCGTGATCGTGATGATCGCGTGGCTCGTGTCGGTACACATCGAGAACGAGCTGATCGAACAGCTCACGGTGTTACCGGTGCGGACACACGCGGGCTTCACGGGGATGTGTCCCGATTCGTCGAGATCGAAGAAGCGCGCTTTGTCGATCATTCGCGACAGCTGCTCGAGTTGCGTGCGCGTCGCGGCACCGGCACGCGTCCCGATCGCGGCGACGTTTGCTTCGCCGATCCACTCGATCGTGCCGTTACCGAGAATCGTGACCGTATAGCTCGGGCATAAGCCCATGCAGCCCGTGCGCTCGAGGACGATCCTCGCCGGCACCGGCCGAAGATGCGGCGTCTTCACGGTCTCCGTCGCGACCGGCTCGGGCGCCACCGGGCCCGTCCAACATGCCGCCAAGATCAGCAGCGCGCAGCCGAGCCGCTTCGGAACACCCGGAGGGGTGCGCCACACGTCAGGGCACCAGCTCTTGAAGGAACGCGAGCCCGTCGGACTTGCCCGCGATCAGCCCGCCCACGAGCTTTGCCATCGCGTGTGCCATCGGAGGTCCGTCGATCTTCTTGAGCGCAGCCTCCGCGGCTGGTCGGCCGTTGTCGGTGCGTGCCAGGATCACGAACGCGCCGGCCGCGACGAGGCGCTGCATCGCGTGGTTCTCCGAATCGGTAAGCAGGTCGGAGAGCTTCTCGACGGTGTTGGTCTTCGCATAGCCTGCCGCGAGCGCCGGCAAGGCCGCGACGCGGACATCGTGCGACGGATCGTCCAGCAACGGCTTCAACAGATCGACGGTGACGGTCGCATCGCGCTCGACCAGGCCGATCGCCGCGGCGGCCGCCTGCGCACGTTCGCGCTCGACGCGCGACGCGAGCGAGCGGTGCAAGCGAACCTGCACGGCTTCTTTCGGTGCGATGCGCGCGATCGTGGTCAGCGCGAGCTGACTGAGTTCCGGATCGGGATCGCGAACTGCGAGCGACAACGCGCGATCGAGCACCGCGGCTTCGATCTTGTCTTTCTGGGAGGCGATCCGGTCGAGGGCAGCTTTGCGAACCTGCGCGTCGGGATCGGCGAGCGCGGCGCTGAGCGTCGGCGCTGCGCGCAGTCCGGACCCGAGTGCGGCATCGACGGCGGCAACTCGCACGAGTGGCGCACTATCGGAGATCGCGAGAGCGACGATCTCTGCAGCACCGACCTGCTTCGCAGCGCGCGTGATCGCGAGCTTCTCGCCTTCGTCGGCGCGCTCGAACCTGCGCACCAACACCTGCGTCGCAGCCGCCGGTGCCGCCGTTCCGAGTCCGCCGATCGCGCGAATGCCGATCACGCGCACTTCGCGGTCGGGATCGTCGAGCAACTGCACGAGCGCATCGCTGATCCCCGCCGCGATCTTTCTACCATCGGCTGCGCCATCGCTCTTGGACGTCGCGAGCGAGAGCACACGTGCGGCATCGGCACGGATCTGGTTGTCCGGATCGCGGACCAAGCGCGCTGCGATCGCGGTGCCGTTCTTCGCGGGATCTGGACCGTCGGCGACGCACTGCATCACCATCCGGCGCACGTCGGCAGAAACGTCGTCGGTGGAGCGGGCGAGCGCGCGCCGCGCGTCGGGGCTGCCCGCGAGCGAGGCATTGCACAGGCCTTCGACGCCGAGCGGATGCAGCGCCGGATCTTCGGTGTTCTTCGCCGCGCTCCCGAGATACTCGATCACGATCCCGGGCTGCTTGCGCTTGGCGAGATGCGAGAAGATCTTCACGGCGTCGCGGCGGGGGCGGCCCTTCTCGCGCCACAGCTGTGCGATGCCGTCGACGCCAACGCCGACGTTGCCACCGCTGACGACGCTCAGTGCGAGGCCTTCTGCGGCGCCGATCCGGACGTTGTAGACCTCGGACTTCGCCATCTTGTACAGCTTGTCTTGATACAGCCGACCGAGCTTGCCGCCCGCGGTCGCCGCCGCGGCGCGAACCTCGGCGTTCCCGTCCTTGAGCATGCGATCGAGCGCGCTTGCGGCCGCGTCCTTGTTCGTCGCTGCGACTTCGCCCCATGCGAGCGCCGATGCCACGCGCAACGAGGTCTCGAGCTTGTTGTCATCGAGCATCGCGGCGAGCGGCGCAATGACTCCGAGCGCATCGACCCTCGCGTAGAGTGGCAGCGCGGCCGCGCGGATCTTCGCGGAAGGTGAGTTGAAGGCGCCTTTGGCCGCTTCGACGAGATTTGCGCCCGTCGGCACCGGATCGACATCGCGCAACATCTCGATCGCGTTGAGGCGTGCGTCTTGCGGTGCTCGCTCGTTCGCGAGGAGCGGCACGAGCGCGGCAACCGCGGCCGCCGGATCTTGGACGAGCCCCGCCTTCGCTTCTTCGCGCGCGCGGTCTTTCTGCGGCTGCGACGAGTCCGGATCGGCGAGCACCGCGACCGCATTCGCGACCGAAGGCTTGTCATCCGTGGTCGCGGCCGTGACCTCGACGAGCAGCTCGCGCCGCGCGGTCGAATCGGGATCTTTGCCCAGCGCAGACTTGAACAGCGTGCGGCCGCGCTCGCCGAGACCGCGGACCGCGGTGAATGCGATGCGCCGCAGCTCGGGATCGGCCGAGATCAGCGCTTGGGTCAGCGTCTGTTGATAGACATCGTGGCGCTGCGCGGCTGCGCCTGCGACTTCGATCGCCGCTCGCGCGACCGCGGGGAGCTTCGTCGCGATCGCCGCTTCGACCGCCTGGACCTCGGCGGGACCGCCTCGGGCGATCGGCCGCAACGCCGTCAGGAGCTCGGCGAGGTCTTCCGGATCCTTCGCGGCCTTCTTGAGATTTTCGACGGTCGAATCGGTGCCGCTCGTCGCGTAGTCGACGAGTCCCGCGAGCTGCGGATTCATCAGCGAGGTCAGTTGCTCGTCCCACGCGCCGCGCCCGCTGCCGAGATCGTGCGACTCGATCTTCTTCCACATCTCCGGCGCGACCATCGAGCGCGTGAGCCCGGTATCGGCGACGACGCGCCCGTAACCGGTGCCCGGCATCCAGCCGAACGGCGATAACCCCGAGCGTCCGCCGCGAACGAGCACGTGATCGCTGCCCGCGCGCGCGTCGAGATCGAAGAACACGCGGCCGCGCATCGAGATGTAGATCATGACGAGCAGCAGGAGCGGTACCGCTGCGATCGCGCCCGCGACCATCATGTAATAGCGCTTGGAGCGCTCGAGGATCGCAGCCTCCTCGGGCGAGGACGGTGCGATGCCTTCCGAACGCAGCGCGCGGAGCTCCTTGAGCGACAGCCGTCCTTTGTTCGCGGTCTTTGCACCGAGCAGATCGAACGCTCGACGTGCCGCGGCGCGAGCGGGCGCGGTGATCTCTTTCACGCGCTGCGTGAGCACTTCGTGGCGTAGCATCCACGTCACGCCGCCCGAATCGCCGCGCAAGATCACGCCGCGTGACTCGAGCGTGCCGAGCGCTTGCTGCGCGAAGCTCGCATCGAGATTGATCCGGCGAATCAACATCTCCGCCGGATGCGCGCCGGCCCCAGCGGCCGCGAGCTCCGCGACGAGGCGCATCGCCGAGCGTTCGTTACCGGTCGCCTTGCAGACGTCTTGCAGCCACAACGCATCGAGCTCGGTCGGCCCGCCGACGCGCTGCAAGGCCGCAAGCGACGTGACATTGAGATCGCGCATCGCCATCGCCGCGAGCTGCAGATCCGCGGCGAGCAGGCCGCGGCCACGACCGATGCCCTGCACGACTGCATCGGCGAGCGCCGGATCCGCGGCGACGCCGGAGAGCGCGAGGATCCGATCGAAGATCTGGCTCGCCGCCTGCGGTGCAATCCGAGGCAGCTCGTAACGCGTCGACGGTGTGAACAGCGAGCCGGTGCGCTTCTCGAGCGGGCCCAGCGCGTTCAGCCGATCGCTCGCGCAGACGAACAAGAAGCGTGCGCGGCCACCGGAGCGCGAGACGATCTTCGAATACATCTCGGCAAGCTCGCCGATCACGCGATCGTCGCCCGTCGCGAGATCGACGTCATCGATGATGAACACGAACTGTTGACCCATCACGGCGTTCGACACGGCGCGCGTGATGAATGCGATCGGGACCTCCTGCGCGTTGGGTTGGATCCCGAAACCCGACAAGCCCTGCGCGAAGCTCGCCGCCGGCGACGTCAGGTCCTCGCACATCAGCGCGACCGTGCCGTGATCGCGAAGATACGGAATCAGCCCCGCGCGGACCATCGACGTCTTGCCGACGCCCGGCTCGCCGAACAACAGCCCCGCGCGAAAGCCGTCCGCGGTGACCATTTTCGCAAGCTCGTCCCGCTGGGTCTCTCGACCCTGCCACACATCCCGCTCCGCCTCGCCAAACGGATCGAGGCCTCTGAGCGGCGACACCGTTCCAGGGTAGGTCGCGACCGCCACGGCTGGGACTATACACAAGGATGCGCGTATGCTCGGACGCATGGGGCACCGAACGTCCGGGGTTTTGCTCCGAGCGAGCTTGCTAGCCGCGCTGCTCGCGATGGGTGCATCAGACGCGTATTCAGGGGCGGGAGCGCATACATCGATCACCGTCTGGGCCGCTGCCCCGCCAACGGTCGCGAGCTTCGGCGGGCTGACGTACGGCGGTTCCACCCCGCCGAGCGGTGCGATGATCACGGAGCGACGCGAAGTCGATGTCGATGGCGGTGAGATCCGGATCACCGGGGTCGCCAGCACGGCAGATCCGGCATCGGTGCAACTGCGCAGCCTCACCGATCCGGCGGTCACGATCTCGGAGCAGCGCTTCGTTCCAGGCGCGACAACACCCGACGAAATACTCGCGCGCCACATCGACGATCCGATCAGCGTAGTCACGAGCAAAGGCGAAGTCTCCGGGGTCTTGAGATCGGTCGATGCGCAAGCAATCGTCGTCGAGGTCGGCACGGGTGATTCGCGACGCCTTCAAGTCATGCGACGCGATGGTTACGTCCAAGACATCAAGCTACCGGGGACGAGCGTCGATAAGCCGAGCCTCGTGTGGCGCGTCGCGACGAAGAAACCCGGCAAGCAGACGGTCGAGGTCACCTATCGCGCGGATGGCATGTCGTGGACCGCGGACTATCTCGCGATCCTCAACGACTCCTCGAGCTCGATCGACTTCTCGGCATGGGCGACGGTCAAGAACGCGACGGGGGCTGGATTCGATCACGCGGAGCTGACGCTCGTCGGTGGTGGCGGAGCGGCGCCGCCGGTCGCGCCCAATCTCTACGGGAGCACGTCTGCGCGCCAGAGCACGGCACCGATGCGGTTCGTCGTTCCTTCGCCGGTGCGGATCGGCAACGGTGAATCGGTGCAGGTCGAGCTGCTGCCGCCTCGCACGAACGCGAAGGCGCGCTCGGTCGTGACGTTCGAGGCGATGCCGGATCCCTCGATCAATTTCCAGGCGTATCCGGCGACCGAGTGCAATCAGCTCAATGCCGGCGGCGGCAGTACCGCGCGTGCCGAGGTTGCCGTCGAGCTCGACGTACCTTCCAGCGGACCGCTCCCGGACGGCCGCGTACGCTTGTTCAGGCGCAAGAACGATCGCGTCGAGGTCGTCAGCGAAGATCAACTGCGCTCGACCGCGGGCATCGCGCGAATCCACTTGGCTCCGGACAATGACGTGACCGGCGAACGCCATGCCGTGAGTTGCAACGCGGACGAGCGCACGCGCACGATCCACGAGAAGATCGAGGTCAAGGTCGAGAACAAGAGCAAGCAGCCGATCGAGGTCGTCGTGCGCGAGTTCTTGTGGAGATGGCCGATGTGGCGCATCGACGGCGCGGATGAGAGCGTGCGCGGCGTGCGCGGTGGTGCACAGACGCAGGAGTACCGGCTCGCGCTGCCGGCGGGCGGCAAGAAGTCGGTGACGTACACTGTCGTCTATACATGGTGAGAGTCGCGCTGCTCGTGCTGATCGCCTCGTGCGGCGCACGCACGCACGTGAGACGAGCGCCCGCCGGAGCCGATGACGTCACGCTCTATCGCGATGCCGCGATCGTTCGCCAACATGTCGCGCTCGATCTCGAGGCCGGTGCATCGGTCGCGAAGGTCATGATCGCGGCGAACGTCGAGATCGAGAACGTGCTCGTGATCGATCGCGATCAACTGCAGATCGACGGGATCCACAGAGCGCTCGAGATCGAGGCCAAGCCGAAGCCGATCATCGCTCCGACGCGCGAAGATATCGAAGAGATCGAACACGCGGAACCGGAGGTCGTACCACCGGTCAAGGCGACCGAGCTCCGCATCGACGTGATCGCGCCTCGCGCCGGACACTTCACGATCGAGCTCGCGTACGCGACCGATCGGATCCACTGGGACGCCGCCTATACCATGACCGCCACGCGCTCCCGCGAGACGGCGTTGCTGCGTGGCGCCCTCGCCATCCGTAACAACGCCGGCATCGCGATCCACGGCGCGCGCACACGCGTCGTCGACGCGGAGCTCCGCGCGTGGCGTCACAGGCTCGCGGAGCATCTCGCGAGCGCGCTCGTCGGTGGTACGCCGAGCTCGAGCCAACCGACGGCGCCCCGCGAGGTCGGGATCGTCGAGTTGATCGAGGGCGAGACCCGTGTCGAGCTCTTGCCCGCCGAGACGCCGAGACGCATGCGCTCGGTGCTCGTCTACGATCCGATCGGCACCAAGCTCGACAATTCGCACGAGCTACCCAATTCGGAGCAAATGTTTGGCGTCCAGCCTGCCGCGGCGACCCAGCTGACGGAGAGCTTCGAAGTCGAGCGCGACACGGATGCGAGCGCAGGACTTCCTGCCGGACCCGTGCGTCTCCTCGAGCGCCGCCCCGACGGCTCGATCGCCGTGCTCGGTGAGTCACGACTGTTCGATCCGGCGACTCGTGTCGCCGACGTCGACACGATCGCGGTCGGCACGGCCGATGGGGTGATCGCCCATCGCGAGCGCCGCGAATTCACCTACGACCCCGAGCTCCGTCGCTTGACCGAGGAATTCATGATCACGGTCGACAATGCCCGCGGCCATCCCGCGAACGTGCTGATCCGGGAGCACCTGTATCGCGGGCAGACCTGGGCACTCGCGTATCCGCTCGACGATCCGCCGACCGCTTCGAAAGAAGGCCCCCAACAAATCGCACTGCGAACGACCGTGCCGGCCGAAGGTCAGGCGAAGGTCCTGTACGTCGTGGTGTATACGTGGCGTCCGTGATCGCGCAGGTTTCCGGGCTCACGATTCAATACGGCCGCCGTGTCGCGGTCGATGGCCTCGATCTCGAGCTCGTCGCGGGAGAGATCGCGTTGCTGCTCGGACCGAACGGCGCCGGCAAGAGCACGACGCTCGCCGCGATGGCAGGCGCCGTGTTGCCGAGCAAAGGCACGATCGCCGTTGATGGCGATGACCTCGCCACCGCGCCGCGCTCCGCACGCGCCAAGGTGGGCTTCGCGGATCAGCCGCCCGCGCTCTACGAGTTCTTCACCGTGGTCGAGCATGTCGGGTTCGTCGCCGAAGCGCGCGGTGCCGCGCAGGCCGCCGCGACGGAGATCCTCGACAAGCTCGGCCTCTCGAAGATCGCCGACCGGCCCTGCCGCGAGCTGTCGTTCGGCATGCGGCAACGCGTCGGGCTCGCCGCGGCGCTCGTCGGGCCCGTCCGGCTCGCCCTGCTCGACGAGACGCTCAACGGTCTCGATCCGCATGCTGCGCGCGCCGCGCGAACGACGTTGCGGCAAGCCGCGGATGCGGGCGCAGCGATCTTGATGTCGACGCACCTGCTCGGCGTCGCCGAGCGCCTGTGCGATCGGATCCTCGTCATGGACAAAGGCAAGCTCGTCTCGGACAAGCGCGGCGACGACGTCAAGTCACTTCTCGCGCAAGGACCGAATGCGGTCGAGGATCTCTATGTCTCGCTGATCAAGGACGAGGGCCCGACCTAAGCTCGGACTTGTTCAACCGGGAGCCTTCCTGACAAATCAGACCGGGAGCCTTCCTGACACGGTTTGCTCGTTGAGCTGAGTTGCAGACCGGCAGCCTTCCTGACAGCAGACCGGGAACCTCCTGGTCACAGGTCTAGTCGGCCTATGCGGGCTCAGTCGTGAACTTTGATGAGCCCGAGCTCGGGTCGATCCGGAATCGGATCCGGATCCGGAATCGGAATCGGATCCGGAATCGGATCCGGAATCGGGAGCGGAATCGGAATCGGATCCGGAATCGGAATCGGGATCCGGATCCCCGGACTCGGACTCGGAGTTCGGACCCGCGCCCCGCTAGTTGGCGAGGCGGTACGTCATCGCTCGGATGCGATCGACGAGCTCGAGCGTTGGCGCGATTGCGAGCTCCTCGAAGTAACCGAGCGCGAGCGCGACCTCGAGGCAGCTCGCGGACTCGGCCGCGCTGCCGAGCGCGCAGCGGAAGCGATTGCGGCGGTCCTTGCCGGAGCGCCGATTGCCTTCGCTGATGTTGAGCGAGGTGCTCGTCGCCGCGCGGCGCAGCTGATCAGCGAGCTTGTGGTCGATGCCATCGAGCCGTTTGAGGAGAGGGACGAGCGCGCGAAGCAGATCGAGAGAGCGGTCATAAGCGTCGAATGCCATGGTGAGAGTCCTTTCGCTGGTCGCGAGACCCAGCGCGCCAGGACCATGACGCGCGTGGATAGCCAGTCGCGATCATCTCCAGCGTAAACTTCCGCGCGCGCGGCGAGGTCCTGGCGCGAGGGCGAGCACCGCGAAGGGCCTCACCAATGGCAGAGACGCGTTGACCGCCTCGAGAGCTGCGGAGCGCGCGGCACGCCATCAACGACTCCTCGACCCCGCGAGCGCTGCGTCGCGCACGCGCGAGACATCGCGAAACAGTACGCGATGCGGGAGATTCCGCCGCCTCGCGACGGGGCTCGGCGTCGTCGAGCTGTTGCGTCAGCGTCGTGCTCGGTCAACGATTCGTCGCAGATGCGCCGAGACGGGTCGGACTCGTGCTCGGTCAACGATTCCTCGCAGATGCGCCGAGACGGGCTCGGAATCGGAATCGGAATCGGAATCGGAATCGGAATCGGAATCGGAATCGGAATCGGAATCGGAATCGGAATCGGAATCGGAATCGGAATCGGAATCGGAATCGGAATCGGGCTCGGTCTC
>JAQBQF010000316.1 GCA_028287115.1 Myxococcales bacterium | reverse complement strand
CGAACCACGCACCGGTCTTCTTGCCGTCGGCGAAGTCACCTTCGCGCTCTTTGTTGTTGCCGCGATCGAACCACGTCCACGTGCCGATCCGCTTGCCGTGATCGTAGACGCCCTGGACGCGCGGGATCTTGCGATCGCGCCACAGCGTGTACTGCCCGTCGAGCTTGCCGTGGATGTCGTACGCCTCTTCGAACACGAGCAGCGTGAACTGCCAGATCTGACGTGGCCCGCGCCGCACGCCGCGAACGAACTCTTCTTCGATCCGGAGCGTCTGCCGCGAGCCGACGACATGCGGGCCGTCGAATTTGCCCGCGGTCAGCTTCGCCGTGACGACGAGGTTGCCGTCGGGATCGTAGATCTTGAGCGCGCCGTTTGCCACGCCGGCCTTGAGCTGACGTTCGCTGTACAACGGGCCGTCATCGAACCATCGTCGCTCGATCCCGCTGCCCGCGGTCATGTCGTATTCACCGAGCAGCGCGCCGGTCGGTCCGGTCTGTCGCCAGTGGCCATCTTTGAGGCCGAGCTTGAACGCGCCTTCTTCCGCGATCTGTCCGCTCGGGTAACGGCGCTGCCACGGACCGTCGAGCTTGCCGTCCTTGTACGCACCCTTGATCTCGATCGTCGCGTCCGGAAACATCACGACGAAGCCTCCGTCCCGAACGCCGTCGATCCGCGTGCAGTAGAGAGTCGGTTCCGGAGCCGGTCCGGGGATGATCGTCGCGCCGGGCGCACACGCGAGCTTCGGCGGCTCCGGCGCATCGATCGGCACCGCGTCGATCGGCGGTGGTGCCGCGACCACATGAGGCGCGGGCTGTTCCGGGGCTGTCGGCGCTGGGCTACTAGGTCCCGAGCCACAAGCTCCGCTCGTCGTCAAGATGCACAACAACGTGTGCAAACGTCGCACCGTCATATTGTGACACGAACGCGCTCCACCGCGCGAACCGAGACTACTCTAGGGTGCATGAAGCTCACGAGCTTGCTGGTTTGTGCATTCCTCGCTCTTGCGCTCGGGACGGCAGACGCGCGGCCTCGACCGCATGGCATTCAGGGCAAGAAGTTCGAGGCCAACAAGACGTTCGGCGCCGGGCTCGAGTTCGGCGACCCGTTCGGCCTCATCGGCAAATACTTCCTGAACGAGAGCCACGCGCTCGACTTCGGCGTCGGCTCGTCGGTCTACGACGATGTCTACGGCTACCGCGGCTACCACCTCTACCTCGATTATCTGTGGCATCCACTCTCGCTGGCCTCCGCGGAGGCCTTCGAGCTCCCGCTCTATATCGGTGTCGGCGGACTGGTCTGGGGCTGGGATGACCGTCGCTTCGGCGCGAACGGCGTCAGCGGCACCGCGCTCGGCTTCCGCGTCCCGATCGGCGTGTCGTTCGATCTGAACAACCTGCCGCTCGACATCTTCATCCAGACGGTGCCGACGCTCGATCTTTTCGTCGATCGTCCCGCCGGCTACGGCCGCTCGCTCTATCTGTTCTTCGAGTTCTCGGTTGGCGTTCGGTTCTGGTTCAGCTGATCATTGCTTCGTCAGCTCGACCCACAGCGGCACGAACACCGCCTCGGCGCCCGCCACGTGGATGTCGCTGCGGCGGACTTCGATCGAACCGTGACCGGAGATCGAGTAGTACGCGCTGACGACGTACGTTCCGGGATCGACCGGTTCGAACCGATAGCGTCCTTGATCGTCGCTGACGGTCTGCACCGTACGATCGTGTGGCCCACCGACCGCGCTGATCACCGCGCCGGAAACGCGCTCGCGCGTGCCCGCATCATTGACGGTGCCCTCGATGATCGACAGCTCGGGTGCGAGCTGCTTCGGACGGAAGTGATCGATCTCTCCGTCCTTCGGATTGCCGAAATCGATCGCGATCGGATCGGGCCTGCCGAGCGTGAACATCACGTCGACGATCGTCGGTTCACCGCGCTTGACGATGATGTTCGAGACCTCGATCGGCTGCCCGGCGTAGAGCGCGCTCAAGCTGTACTGCCCAGGCGGCAGCTTGTCGATCGCGAACTGGCCATTGCGATCGGTCACGACGAGCCGAGGTGACATCTCGCCTTGCGCGCGAATTCGAATCTGCGCCTTGGCGATCACTTCACCCGTGTCGTGATCGCGAGCGAGCCCCGAGATCGCCCCGGCCGTGGGAACAGGACGTTGGGCGGCCCCGCAGGCCAGGAGGAACATCGCGGCGACGGCTAGACAGCGCACGGCGGCACTCTACGGTCGCTTCCGGCCGGACCCAAGCTCGAACTTGCCGGCCGTGTCCAACGGACTGATGATGCCGCGGAATCTGCGCAGGGGGATGCGCCGGGTCCCCCAACGAAGGCATGTGGCCCCGCGTGCGCGTACAATCAACGTCATGCTGCGCGCGATTCTGTTGGGTGTGCTGTCGGTCTCCGTTGGTGGATGCAAATCACAATCCGATTCGGCGAAGGTCGAGCCTGGAGCCGCGGCCGGCAAGGTCATCGAGGTCACCGGAACCGTCACCGCCTACCTGACCAGCGAAGCTCGAGCGGCCGGGCGCACACTCCATGCGGGCGACACGATCGCCGGCAGCGAGACGATCGACACCGGCGCCGAGGGCCGGATCACGATCGAGCTCGCGCACAATCTGGTCCGCGTCGATCTGCCACCGAACACCCAGAAGAAGCTGACCGAGACGATCGGCTGGGACGCGCCCCGCAAGAACGAGAACGCGAAGGCGGCGGATCAAGACACCTCCGCGGCCGGTCGTCCCGCCGAGCGAGCGGCGGCCGAGAGCACCGCGACCGCTGCGCCCGGTGCAATCGCACCGGCGATGGGCTCCGTCGAGCCCGCGAAAGCAGAGCCACCGCCGGTCGTACGCTCGTCGCCGCCGCCGAAGCCGGAACGCATGGACGACATGAAGAAGTCCGCCGCTCCGAAGCTCGATCGGAGGCCCGAGGCGATGCCCAGCCACGCTGCGAAGGGCAGCGACAAACCGCTGCCCCCGAAGGCGGTCATGCCACGCGGTGCGATCGACGACGTCCGCAGAGCGCCGCAGGCCCAGGCCGATGTATCGCAGGTCCAGGCCGCTGCACCGCAGCGCGATGTCTCCGACCCCGCCGCAGAGGCCAAGCGACTCCTCGCGAGTCATCACGCGGCGCTGGTCGGATGTCTCGATCCCGGGACGACGATCGCGTCGCTCCAGCTGCACATCGACGAGAGCGGCAAGGTCACGCTCGGTCCCTCGAAGCTCTCCGCGACGGCACTGCAGTGCGTGCAAGGCGTCTTGCGCGGAATCGCGTTCGCCCACGTGAAGATCGATCTGCCGCTCGAGATCAAGAAGTAAGTCACCTCCGGTGAGCCGGCCGGGTTTCCGCTTCGCGTCAACGCGAGCGGTGACGTCTCCGTTTCCGATCGTCGCTCACAGCCGCAGAATATCGGCGGACATTCCGAGCTCGGCGCATAACGCCGCCATCGCTCCTCGATCGGGCCCGCGCCACGCGAGCGCGTCGACGTCGCAGATGATCGGGCAGTCGACGCGCAACGTCGCGAGCGTGCGATACAGCCGTGCCTGTTCGCGGTGCTCGCGTAACGACACGGCGAGGCGATCGATGCCGCGCACGGGAACGTTCCACTTCGCTGGGTCATCGGGAATCGCATCGACGTGGCGCCAGACCGAGAGCACCTTTGCGGCGGAGCTCTTGCCCCAGCCGGGCAGGCCGGGGATGCCGTCGGCGGTATCTCCGACAAGCGCGAGCAGATCCGGGATCGATTCGGGGCGCACGCCGTGCTTGGCGACCACGCCGGGTTCGTCGAGCACGAAGTCCTTCCAGCGATCCCACGCGACGACGCGCGAGCCGATCACGCACTGGCACATGTCCTTGTCGGGCGAGCAGATCCGGACCTGCTCGACACGGGCATCGGTCGCCGCGCGGGCGGCCGCGGTCGCGATGGCGTCGTCGGCTTCGAATTCGATCATCGGCCACACGACGAGCCCGAGCGCCGCCGCGGCTCGCTCGACGAGCGGAAACTGCGCGACGAGGTTCGGCTCGAGGCCTTCGCCGGTCTTGTAGCCGGCGAACAGGTCGTTGCGAAACGACTCGATCACGTGATCGAATGCGACGCCGCCATGCGTGACCGCGCCACTCCGCAGCACACCGGCGAGGCTGCGCATGAACGTGCGAGTTGCACCGACCTCGCGACCTTCGAACTGCGCAGGCGGTGCGCCGAACCACGCGCGGAACAGCTCGTACGTGCCGTCGAACAGATGCACCTGCACGCGCGAAGCGTACACTGGCTCCATGTCTTGCCGGTTGGCAGCGATCGCGATCTTCGTCGCGTCATGCGGGTCGGCCACGAAGGGCACGATGTCCAATCGAGCTTCCGAACCATCGCCCCTCGCCGCGGATGCGGTCGCCGGCGTCAGTGATCCAGCGCTGCGCGCCGTCATCGCGGATCATTGGGAGTACTTGATGAAGTGGTCGCCGACCTGGGCGACGACGCTCGGCGATCATCGCTTCGATGATCAGCTCGCGCCCCGAAATGCGGCGGCTATCGCTGCGATGCAGGCGGAACGCAACGGGCTCCTCGCCCGGGCGACGGCGCTGGATCCCACGAAGCTCGGCGAGGTCGATCGTGTGTCACTGCAGCTGCTGCGCGGCCGGCTCGAGGCCGAACGCGGGCTCGACGTCTGCAGGTTTCACGAGTGGCTGATCGACTCCAGTGGCGGCAGCGTGCTCGGCGAGCTGTCGTACCTCGTCGAATCGCACACCGTGAAGGTGCCGCAGGATGCCAACAATCTGATCTCGCGCCTCGAGCAGGGCGCGAAGCTCGTCGACGATACGATCGCGAACCTCGAGCTCGGGCTCCGCGACGGCCGGGTGTCATCGGTCGAGAAAGTCCGGCGGGTGATCGAACAACTCGACGCCGAGCTGGCCAAGCCGGTCGACGGCTGGGCAATGGCAACGCCCGCGTGGGGCACTCCGCCGAGCCTCGATCTTTGGCCCGCGGGCGAGCGCGAGCGGTTGCGCGTGCAGCTGCGTACGACTGTCTCGGCTCGGGTTCTGCCCGCGATCGTCCGGCTGCGCGACTTCATGCGCGATCGCGTGTTGCCGAGAGGCCGCACCGAGATCGAGGGCCTCTCCGCGCTGCCCGATGGAGACGCGTGTTACCGCGCGACGATCCTCAATCACGTCGGGCTGACGTTAACGCCGGCCGAGCTTCATCAGCTCGGCACCGATCAGATCGCGCGCACCGATCGCGAGCTCGCCGAGCTCGGCAAGCGCGTGCTCGGCACCGCGGACCTCGCGGCAACGATCGCGAAGCTGCGCGCTGAAAAGGCACTGTTCTTCGCGACGCGCGAGCAGATTCTCGAAGCCGCGCAACAGGCGCTCGATCGCGCGAAGGCGAGTGTCCCGCGCTATTTCTCCGTGCTGCCAAAGGCCGACTGCGTGATGCGCGAGATTCCGGACTACGAGGCACCGTACTCGACGATCGCGTACTACCGCCAACCGCACTACGACGGCACCAAGCCCGGCGAGTACTTCGTCAACACGTACAAGCCCGAGACCCGCCCGCGCTTCGAGCTCCAAGCGCTGACCTGGCACGAATCGGTCCCCGGCCATCACCTACAGATCGCGCTCGCGCAGGAGCTCGGGGCATTGCCGGCGTTCCGGAAGCTCGACGGATCGAACGCGTTCATCGAAGGCTGGGCGCTCTACACCGAAGTACTCGCCGACGAGATGGGGCTCTACTCGAGCGATCTCGATCGACTCGGCAAGCTCAGCTATGACGCGTGGCGCGCCTCGCGACTCGTCGTCGATACCGGGATCCACGCACTCGGCTGGACGCGCGCGCACGCCGAGCAATACATGCGCGAGCACACGGCACTGACGGAGATCAACATCTCCAACGAGGTGGATCGCTACATCGGCTGGCCGGGGCAGGCGCTCTCGTACAAGGTCGGGCAGCTCGAGATCATCAAGCTGCGCGCCGAGGCCGAACGCGTGCTCGGAGCGAAGTTCGATCTCAAGGCGTTTCACGCGGTCGTGCTCGGCGCCGGAGCCGTCACGTTGCCCGTGCTCGAAGACCGCGTGAAGTCGTGGATGACAACCGTCCACAACTGATTCGAGGGCTCGGTCCATGGCAAGCTGCCTCGCTGGTCGTCGGTACGATCATCGGCACCGGCGTGTTTCTGAAGACCGCGGTGATGGCGCAGCTCGGGGGTTCGCCGGCGTGGGTGCTCGCGGCGTGGGGCGTCGCCGGCCTGCTGTCGCTCGCGGGTGCGTTGACGTACGCCGAGCTCGGCGCGATGTATCCCGACGCCGGCGGCGAGTACGTCTACTTGCGCGAAGGTTGGGGGCGGTTCTTCGGCTTTCTCTACGGCTGGACGCGCTTCTGGATCGGCACGCCCGGATCGATCGCTGCCTACGCGGTCGGCACGGCGACGTTTCTCGCGGCGGTATTGCCGTCCGGAACTGATCGAAACGTCGTCGCGCTCGGCATGATCTTCGTGTTCACGGTGATCAATTGCCTGAACGTGCGCGCGGGAGGTGGCGTGCAGGCCGCGCTCACGGCGCTGAAGGTGGTCCTGATCGCGGCGCTCGCGATCGGCGCGCTCGCAGCTCCGAGCGGCAGCTGGGACAACGTTCGACAGGGCGGTGGCTTCCCGGGCGCGAGTGCCTTCGGTCTGATGGTGCTGGCAGCACTGTGGGCGTACGACGGCTGGAACAACCTGCCGATGGCGGCGGGTGAGGTGCGAGACCCTTCGAAGAACTTGCCGCGCGCGCTGATCGGCGGCTCGCTCGCGGTGTTCGCGATCTACGCGGCCGTCAACCTCGGCTACTTCCACGCGCTGCCGTTCTCGGAGGTGATCACGTCGAGCTCGACGAAGTTTCCGAACGCGCCGCCGATCGCGGCCAAGGTCGCCTCGCAGTTTCTCGGCACCACGACGCAGGTGTTGCTCGCGTGCGCGATGGCGCTGTCGGCCTTGTCGGCGATGAACGGCTCGATGCTGACCGGAGCGCGCGTTCCGTATGCGGTCGCCTCCGACGGTCTCGCACCGAAGGCGCTGGCGCGGCTCTCGCTCGGCGCGCGCGTCCCGCGCACTGCCGTGATCGTTCAAGGTGCGTGGGCGAGCGTGCTCGCTCTCTCGGGACGTTTCGATCAGCTGACCGATGCGGTCGTGTTCGCGTCGTGGTTGTTCTACGCGCTCAACGCGGGGTCCGTGCTGCTCCTCCGGCGGAGACTTCCGGATCGTCCGCGGCCATTCCGCGTGCCGGGATTTCCATTCGTGCCGCTGATGTTCGTGTTGCTCGCGAGCTTGTTGCTCGTTAACACGCTCGTGACCGCGCCGCGCGAGAGCCTGTTCGGCGTCGGCATGATGGCGTTGGGCGCGGTCGTCTACGTCGTGTTTATCCGCAGGCGTGGTGGGTCCAGAATCAGACGGGTCTCGCCTTAACAATTCTCAACAACAACAACGTCGCGCACACTCGAACGCTCCGGATGCGCCGCTTATCTTCGGCTTCGTTGGAAGTCCAACGAATTCGAAAGGACCGCACATGAAGTCTCGTTTGTTCCTCGCGGGCGTTCTGAGCGCCACGATGGTGACGACGGTAGCCGCGCAACCGGCGACCCGCGACCATCGCGACCATCGTGACCGTTCGACCGACCGCGATCATCGCGATGCGACGCCTCCCGTCCGAGACCATCGCGATCCACACGACACGCCGCCGCCGCCGCCCGTCACCGACACGCACGACACGCACGACACGCACGACACGCGCGACATGCACGATGATCACCATCGGCAATGGAAGCTCGAGCGGCCGGTCGTCAGCAGCTACTGGCCACAAAAAGGCAAAGCTGGAAGCCGCGTCGTGATCCGCGGTCAGAACTTCGACACAGGCACGACGGTCCTCTGGGGAGATACGCCGATCGCCGGCGCGCAGGTGAGTCCGACGGAGATCACGTTCATCGTGCCCGCGGGCGCTGCGAGCGGAGCGCTCGCGCTGTCGGGCGGTAGTCGCGGCCGCAACCTGCCGATCGGCTCGTTCGACGTCGCGGACTATGATGCCGATGCCGCCCTCAGGCGGGCCGAGGACGAGCGTCGCCACAACGCCGAAGCCGTGTGGGCCGAGCGGCAGAAGCAGCTCGCCAAGGACGAGACGACGCGTCGGGCCGATCTGAACAAGCACCATGACGAACGCGCGAGCACGCGGGAGGACCGCCGCAGGGCACGAGAGACCGAGATCCGCTCGAAGTGGGATCACGCGTTCCTCACCGACCCCGAGACGCAGGCGGAGCTGACACTCCACGCACAACGCCTCGCTCAAATCGAGCGCATGCGCGAGCTCGCCGAGGCGAAGAGCAACGGCAAGCTCGTCGTCCGGATCGAGATGGCGCAGACCAAGGAAAACCAGCGGCACGAGGACCGGATGGCCGCGCTTCACAACGGCTTCGGAAAGTGAAAGGACCCACGATGAAGCGAATCACCACGATCCTGTTCCTCGCAGCCATGACGACCGCCTGCGCGAAGAAGAAGCAAGAGCCCGCGCCGGAGCCGGCGCCCATCGGCTCGAACGCGATGACCGGCAGCGCCGCGATGGGCAGCGCGGAGCCCGTACCGACGGGCAGCGCGGCCGGCAGCGCGGCGATGACCGGTAGCAACGCCGCGGCCGCCGCGGGTAGCGCCGTCGACGTCCCGACCGAGGTCGACTTCGAGGACGAAGCCAACGCCAAGATCACCGACAAGAACCTCGACTCCGAGGTGTCGGCATTCGAGAAACAGCTCGGCAAGTAACAGCGCGGGCCCCACGCTCGTTCACGATGGGTCGGCCGCGGCGCTGTCTCGGAGGCGCAGGCCCGCCGTGTGGAGCACGATGCATGCGCAGAGTGTTCCGGCGAGCAGTCCCGAGATCGCCGACACGACGATGCTGCCGGGGTCGGTCGCGTGGATCACGCGGAACACTCGAAACATCACGACGGCAACACCGGCGACGAGCCAGCTGACGAACACGAGGCGCGACCACAGCCGCGGAGCGATCGCAATCTCGCGCGGAGGTCGCGTGCGTAGTGCCTGCCACGCCCAGAGCGTCACGGCGACGAGGCCGATCACGGAGAAGCCGTACTGCAGCACCCTGGCGACGACCATGTCTCCGAGCGCCGGGACTCGAACGATTTCTCCGAGGACCGGGAAGTGCCGTTCGCCAAATCCGTCGTTATGCGTGAAGCCATCCCACACGAGGTGCGTCATGTCGCCGATCGCAGAAGACAGCACGAGGCCGGCGAGGCTCGCGATCGTCCACGACCCGGGCCACGGCTTGGCGACCGAGGCGATCGCACGCTGCGCGATCCAACGCGGTGCGACGAACAACAGCGGCCACTTGACGACCGCGTGAAACACAGTGGACAGGATCAGCGTCACGGGCACGCCCCACAGCGGGATGCCGAGCAGCGTGTGGCCGAAATTGCCGCGTTGTTCGCCGTGGATGAAGTACTCGAAGTCCGGCGCCATCGAACCGATCACGAGACAGATCGGATCTAGTCGCAGCGCGCGATGCCAGCGCATCAGCGGCCAGACGGCGAGCGGGTGAGCGGGTGTGAACGGCATCCGTTACGCGCGCAACTTTGCGAGCAGCGTCTCTAGCTCGGCCTTGGTCGGTGGCCTGCGCGTGCGGCGATCGAACGTCTCGATCAACGCGCGGTGGCGATCGTAGACAAACATCGTCGGGATCAACGGGGGGCGACCGAGCGCCGAGAACACGTCGTCATCGATCGGCACGACGCGAAGCCACGACGCGTGATCGTGAACGAACGCGCGCACCGCCGCGGAGCTCCCGCGCGCGTCGTACTCCTCGTGACCCTTGTAGTTGACGCCGACGATGCGGACGTCGCTCCCGCGCATCGACTCGAGCACGGCGAGCTCGTCGCGGCAGTGCTCGCACCACGACGCGAACACGATCACGATCGTCGGTTGCTCCGAAGCGCCCACGACAGCGCCATCGAGATCGGCGTGTGCTTCGATCGAAGACAACGCGCGAGGCGCCGGTGGAGTGAGCCGGATCGGCTCTGCCGAGGCGCAACCCGTAAGTAGTACTACCGCAACGGTCAGCGCACGCATGTTCGCCGATTATGCACCGCGACAACGCGATCTTCATTGCGTCGCATAGCAACCGTGATCACATTCATGGCATCGAACCGGTGGGAGAACAGGGTTGACACACATCTACCTAGGGGCGGTGGCATTCGGGGTGACGCTGCTGTTCGCGTCGTTCTTGCTCGGCGGCAAGGACACCGATCACGGCGGCGACAACCACGACCATGGCGATGCAGGGCTCGGCTGGGCACCGTTTAGCTCGCTGAGGTTCTGGGTGTTCCTGCTGACGTTTGGCGGTGGCGCAGGACTCGCGCTCACGCTGCTCGGATCGAGCGAGCTCGTGTCCGCGATCGGTGCGATCGCGATCGGCTGGGGCAGCGGCGTGCTCGCGGTCGGCGTGATTCGCAGCCTGACGAAGAAGAGCGTGTCGAGCCTCGTCGGTACAAAGGAGCTGATCGGCACGACCGGTAAGCTCGTGCTCCCGGCAGGGCCGCAGAAGCCCGGCAAGGTGCGCGTCGATGTGAAAGGCCGGCAGGAGGATTTTGTCGCGCTGGTCGTCGGAGACGGCGGTGATTTGCCGACGGGAACCGACGTGTTGATCGTCGAAGAAGGCGACCGAGGCTCATTGCTCGTCGCCAAGCACGAGATGTAGCGTCCACCGCTCCAGGGAGAAACGTTATGCATATTCCGCCCGAGATCTTGGGTGGCGTCGCCGCCGGCGTCGCCGTGTTGTTGGTGTTGATGGTGATCTACCGGTACCTGCTACGGATCTGCAGGCCGAACGAGATCCTGATCTTCTCCGGTCGCAAGCACACGACCGAAGATGGCCGGCCGGTCGGTTATCGCGTCGTGTTCGGCGGCCGCGGCGTCCGGATCCCCGTCGTCGAGACTGTCAGTCGGATGGATGTCTCGCTGATCTCGGTGCCGATCGCCGTGCAAGGCGCGTACTCCGAAGGCGGCATTCCGCTCAACGTGCATGCGATCGCGAACATCAAGGTGTCGACGGATCGTCGCTTCGTCGGAAATGCGATCGAGCGGTTCCTCGGTAAGGATCGCAACGAGATCGCGCGCGTCGTCAAGGAGACGCTCGAAGGTCATCTCCGCGGCGTCCTCGCGACGATGACGCCCGAAGAGCTCAATCAGGATCGCCTGAAGTTCTCGCGTCACCTCGAGCAATCGGCAGGTCCCGATCTCGAGAAGCTCGGCCTCGAGCTCGACGTCCTCAAGATCCAGCACGTCGCCGACGACGGCAACTATCTCGAGAGCATCGGCCGCCAGCGGATCGCCGAGATCCTTCGAACCGCCGAGGTCGCGGAATCCGATGCGACCCGTGAAGCGGAGCAAGCGGAGGCTGCCGGGCGTGCGCGCGGTGAAGTCGCGATGACGAACGCGCAGGCGGCACTGCAACGAAAGCAGAACGAGCTCCGGCAGATCAAAGCCGAGGTCGATGGCGAGGCTCGCTCCGAAGAGGTTCGGGCAGAAGCGGCGGGGCAGCAGGCGCGCGCAGAAGCCGACCTCGAGCTCCAGAAGACGCGCGGCGAGCTCGAGCAGATGCGCCTGCAAGCCGAGGTCACGATCCCCGCGGACGTCGAGGCACAGGTTCGCGAGCTGCTCGCGGCCGGCGCAGCAGCACCGATCGCCGCCGACGGTGAAGCGATGGCGCAGTCTCTTGCGGAGGTCTCGGGTGCGTGGCGCGACACGGGCGGCCGCGCGATGGACATGTTCGTGTTGCAACACCTCGACCAGATCTTCGGTGACGTCGCGAAGGCGGCGCAGCGGATCAAGGTCGGCGAGGTCAACCTCATCGACGGCGGCGATGGCAAGACGCTGCCCGCGTACGCCGCTGCCTATCCGGCGACGATGACCGCGTTGCTCCAGCAAGTGACGCAGACGCTCGGGATCGATATCTCGAAGATCATCACCGGCGTGCCGGCCAATGGAACGAAAGCGGAGAGGACCTAGTCATGCAGAACCTCGTGCTTGTCGGAGGCGTCGCGATCGTCGGAGCGATCATCGTGCTCGCGATGATCATCTCGCGCATCATCTACATCTGCCCGCCGAACGAAGTGCTGATCTTCTCGGGCGGGCATCGCAAGCTCGGTGACGACGAGCGGCGGATCGTCGGTTATCGCGTCGTCCAAGGTGGGCGCGGCCTCCGGATCCCACTGATCGAGGTCGTCGATCGGATGGATCTGACGAACATGATGATCGAGCTGCGCGTCCAGGGCGCGTACTCGCGTGGCGGTATTCCGCTCAACGTGCAAGGCGTCGCGAACGTCAAGGTCTCGAGCAAGTCGGACCAGCTCGCCAATGCAGTGGAGCGGTTTCTCGGCGTGACGCGCGACCAGATCATGAGCGTCGCGCGCGAGACGCTCGAAGGAAACCTCCGCGGCGTGCTGTCGACGCTGACGCCCGAAGAGGTCAATCAGGACCGCGAGAAGTTCGCGGGTGAGTTGCTGCACGAGGCGGATCACGATCTCGCGCGCCTCGGCCTCGAGCTCGACACGCTGAAGATCCAGCACGTGTCCGACGACAAGGGTTATCTCGCGTCGATCGGCCGCCGCTCGACGGCCGAGCTGTTCAAGCGGTCGCGGATCGCGGAAGCCGAGAACCACGCGCTGTCCGCCGAGAATGCGGCACAGAACCTCCAGAACCAGGAGATCGCGAAGGTCGAAGCCGAGATCGCGACGACGCGCGCGGAAGGCCTACGCCGGATCGCCGAGGCGCAGACCCGCAAGGGCGCGCTGATCGCCGAATCAAAGGGCCAAGTCCAGGCGCTGCTCGCGAAGGCCGTCGCGGAGGTCGAGGTCCAGCGTGCGCGGCTCGCGCAGGTCCGGTTCCAGCTGATCGCCGACAAGGTGAAGCCGGCGGAAGCGCGCAAGTCGCAGATGGTCGCGCAAGCGCGCGGCGCGGCCTCGAAGATCGTCGAAGAGGGCAAGGCGACCGCGACGGCGATTCGCTCGCTCGGCGACACGTGGGCGAAGGCCGGCGACAGCGCGCGCCAGATCTTCGTCGCGCAGAAGCTGCAGAGCCTCGTCGGGACGATGATGTCGACCGTCGGCGAGATGCCGATCAACAAGATGACGGTGATCGACAAGGAGCTCGCCGGCAGCGGCAACTTCGCGATGAAAGCGGCGATCACGGCGGAGCAGCTCAAGCAGATGCTCGGCGTCGATCTGACCGCGATCGCGCAAGCCATGAGCCAGCGCGCGCTACCGGCAGTGACGATTCCACCGGCACCGTCGCGGACGCGTCCGCCGACGCAGCCCGGCGCGGCTGGCACGAAGCCGGCCGGCGGGTAACGTTACTGACTGAGCCCAACGCGGCGGCGTGCGGTCAGGCAGTTCGCCGAGCCGAGCGTGAAGTCGCGGCACGTCTTCGGGCGGTCGTCGTAGATCACGCAGCGGAACGGCTCGCGCTTGTCGTTTGCGAGCGTGCCACCTTCGAGCGCTGCGCAGCGATCGCCGTCGCGCAGGACCTCGAGGTACGTGCCGCGATCGACGATCATGCTCGGGTGTTTCTTGACGACGGGGTCACGCTTGCTGACCTCGACGGAGTGATAGGCAGCGCGGCAGCACGCACCGCACGTCTGGCAATCGAGCGCGGCCTCGTGGCGTTCGCATGCCGGCCACGCCGCATCGACGCGACTGCCCGACTGGCGACACGCGAGCTTGCCGCGCGAATCGAAGCGCCACGCGCACGTGCCGCACGTGCCGGCCGATTCGCCGAGCGGCAGACCGGTTGGATGCAATGCGGGCGCGCTCGCGACGGCCGACCACAGGGTGTCCGGATCTGCAAAGCGCAGTGCGTTGCTCGCGATCCGTGCGGTCGCGGCGAGCGCCTCCGAGAGCGCAGGCGCCCAGGGCGCGCGTGACGATCGCTGCAGCGCCGAGATCGCCGCTTCCACCGATCGCTCGGTGCGATCCGCGAGCACATCGCCCGACAGCCGATCCCAGAACGCGCGAAACTCGGTCGTCGGCGCGAACAGCTTGCGCAGCCCGTGCCGGCCGGTCAGCACCCACTGCACGCGCAAGCAGGCATGCTCGCGCCAGTCGTGGTCGGGACCGGTGTTGTCCATGCCCCAATCGGGCGCCTCGAACGAGCATTCTCCCTCGACGAGTGAGTGGCAGAGCTCGTGGAAGATCATCTGCGCGAGACTGTCGTCCGCGTCGAGCGCCGTGTCCTCACCGATCGCGAGCGTCCCGCGTCCGTCGGTCGAGGCGTATGCATCGGGCGTTCGGACGACGTGCAGCCCTACAAGGCGCGCCGCTCCGAGCCACACTTGTGTAAGTGGATCGATGTAGCGAGATGTCACCTCGCGTGGCACCGCCGTCATCTAGCACGAAAATTTGCCAACGCGTCGTCGGATGCCGATTGTGGAAGCATGAGAGGTGACATCGCGTTGGCGGGTTTCATGATGACCGCTGAGGAATGGCAGGGGCTCGATCCCGCGCATCGAGCGCAGCTGATCGCCGCCGCGAACCGCCGCGAGGATGGCTGGGTCGTCGCGCCGGTCAGCGGGGTCCTGTTCGAGCCGGATCCGCAGTACCGCACCGAAGATCGCTAACGAAACGAAGTTGCCGCCTGGTCCGGAAACGGCCAGTCGATGTCGCGACCACGTGGTACCTCCATCACGTGCTCACCGATGATGCTCGCTACGAGGCGCTCGCAGCCCGCGATCCACGCTTCGACGGCGTGTTCTTCGTCGGCGTCCAGACGACCGGGATCTATTGCCGGCCCATCTGCCCGGCGCGCACACCTGGGCGTGCACGCTGCGCCTTCTTCGCGACGCCGGCATCCGCCGAGCAGGCCGGGTTTCGCGCGTGCTTTCGCTGCCGTCCGGAGCTCGCGCCCGGCAATGCGCCGGTCGACGCGGTCGACGTCCTCGTTGCGTCCGCGACCCAGCGGATCACCGAAGGCGCGCTGAACGAAGGCTCGCTCGACGACCTCGCACAGGAGCTTCGAGTGTCGGCGCGCCATCTGCGCCGCGCGATGGAGATTCGCATCGGTGTCTCGCCGGTCGAGCTCGCGCAGAGCCGGCGCCTCGCGCTCGCGAAGCAGCTCTTGCAGGACACGGCGTTGCCGCTGACGGAGATCGCGTTTGCGGCCGGGTTCGGCAGCGTGCGGCGGTTCAACGCGGTGTTCATCGATCGGATGGGGAGCGCGCCCTCGCAGCTGCGACGCAAGCACGCGAGCGCGCGCGCGAGCAGCATCACGCTGCGGCTCGATTATCGCGAGCCGTACGATTGGGCGCAGCTGATCGGTTTCTTGCGCGGTCGCGCGATTCCCGGCGTCGAGGTCGTCGGCGATGCTTCGTATCAGCGCGTCGTTCACCTCGCCGGGCACGTCGGCGCGATCGAAGTCACGCCGGCGCGCGATCGTGCGGCGCTGCTGCTCACCGCTTCGCCCGCGCTGCTGCCGGTCCTGATGTCGCTCGTCGCCCGCGTGCGCAGGATGTTCGATCTCGATGCGCGGCCGGATCTGATCGGAAACACGCTGCGCAAGGATCGCGCGCTCGCCGCGATGATCACGGCGCGTCCTGGCCTCCGGCTCCCCGGTGCCATCGATCCGTTCGAAGCCGCGATACGCGCGATGCTCGGCCAGCAAGTCTCGGTCGCGGCTGCGACGACGCTCGCCGGGCGCTTTGCGGCTCAGCTCGGCGCCGCGGTGACGCTCGATGCGCCGATCGCCGGCCTCACGCATCGGTTTCCGACGCCGGTCGAGGTCGTCGCCGGGGGTGCCGAGCGGATCGTCAAGATCGGCATGCCGATGACGCGCGCGCTCGCGATCCACAAGCTCGCGGAGCAAGTCGCGACGGCCGCGATCAAGCTCGACGGCATCTGCGAGCTCGACGCGTTTGTCGCGCAGCTCGTGGAGCTTCCCGGTATCGGACCGTGGACCGCGCACTATCTCGCGATGCGCGCACTCCACCTGCCGGATGCGTTTCCGGCGATGGATCTCGGCGTTCAAAAGGCACTGCGGCGGAGCGGCGCGAAAGCCGCGGAGGCGCGCGCCGAGGCGTGGCGGCCATTTCGGTCGTACGCCGTCATGCACCTGTGGACACAGCTCTCGGAAGGAGCCGGCAAATGACGCTCGCGATGTTGACGATGTCTTGTCCTCTCGGAGACCTCCGCCTGTACGCGTGCGACGACGAGCTCGTCGGCGTGTACTTGCCCGATCAGAAGCCGGCGTTCGACGCCGCGGCGAGCCGCAGCAAGATCCTGACGGCCGCGGCGGACCAGCTGGCCGAGTACTTCGCCGGCGAGCGCACCGTGTTCGAGCTCGCGCTCGGCGCGCGCGGCACGGGATTTCAGGAGCGCGTGTGGCATGCACTCTCGGGAATTCCGTACGGGGAGACGTGCAGCTACGGATCTCTCGCGAGCTCGATCGGCCGGCCCTCTGCGAGTCGTGCGGTCGGCGCCGCGAATGCGAAGAACCCGATCTCGATCATCGTACCCTGTCACCGCGTGATCGCTGTGAGTGGCGAGCTCACCGGTTACGCCGGCGGCATGCCGGCGAAGCGCTGGCTACTCGATCACGAGCGGCGCCGGGCCACGAGGCAGACATCCGCGCTCTGCTTATCGTCGACGGTCTGCTAGCCTTCGGTCCGTGCCAGCTTGGTTCTTCATCGGCGGCCTCGCGGCAGGTGCCGCGCTACTCGCGGGTCGCGGGATGTTCCGGCGATCCAATCAGGTGGCCGCCGCGAGCGCATCCGGACTCGCACCGGCCTACGATCTATCGCACGTCTCGACGGCGCTCCAGAAGACGGCGCTGTGGTGTCTCGCCGATGGTGGCTTCGAGCGGCGCGTCGTGCACGGTGCGATCGCACGCGAAGGTGGCGACATCGATGTCACCGCGTTCGATCTCGAGACCTTGCGCGAGAGGCGAGGCGAGTGGGCGTATTTACCCGTCGAGCCACCGTTCCGGATCGGCGGCGTGGTCAGCGTCGTGGTGTGCGAGATCGATCGCGAGTTCCCGCACATCTTGCTCAAGCGCGTCGGAAAGGGCGACGAGCTCGAGGACGACAACTGGATCGAACGCGGTGGTCACATCGCCAAGAACCTGCGCGATCGGCTCGGCCTCGGCCGCTCGTATCCCGCCGAGATGCCGGACGCGCTCCCGCCAAAGCCGATCGAGGTCATGCTGCCGGCGCACTGGCGCGCGTACTCGCACGAGCGTGGACGCGTCGCCGAGCTCGTCGCAGCGGGCCTGCATGCGACGCTCGAGAAGGCCGGTCGTCGCGATCTCGTGATCGAGCTGATCGGATCGATCGTCGTCGTGTATCCCGCGGCGCGCGACGTCGTCGGCTCCGATGCGTTTGCGGATCTGACGTCGACCGCACTCGCGATCGTCGACGGGATTCGCGTCAGCTCGTTGTCACCGCGCGGGCTCGAGAGCCAGCACTCGTAACATTCTGGTGACCGCCGCGTTGGTCGTTGTCGACGCGCAGCGTCACTCCTACGCTGTCGCGGGATGAGGAAGCTGGTCGCATGGCTCGTGCTCTCGGGCTGCAATTCGAGCGTGGGGCACGCCGTGCCCGACGGTTCGCACACCTTCGGTGGCGCCGGCAGCATCGCGGGCGATCCACAAGACGCGACGTTCACGGCCGGCCCCTGTCAGTAGCCTGATTTCATTAGATCGGCTGCCCGGCCGGTGCGTGTAATGTCCAAGGCATGCTGCGTACTGTGATCGCCGTCGCCGTTGTCGCGCTATGCGCGAGCGCGCGTGCGAGCGAGATGCCGCGCCGCATGGGCATGTATCCGACAGCGGGCGGCACGCCGCTCGCGATGCTCGACAGCAAGCTCGAGGTCACGGTGCGTGGGCCGATCGTCGAGACGATCGTGCAGCAGACGTTTCGCAACGAAACCGATCGCGCGACGGAGGCGACGTACATCTTTCCGTTGCCGTTCGATGCGGCGGTCTCGGCGATGGCGATCAAGGCGGGTAGCCGCACGATCCATGCCCAGATCGAGACCCGCGAGCGAGCGCAGGTCCGCTACGAACAGGCAGTCGCGGCAGGGCTCGGGGCCGCGCTCCTCGATCAAGAACGGCCCGATATCTTCACGCAGACGGTGTCCGCGATTGCTCCACACGGCACGGTGGTCGTCACGCTGCGGTTCGATACGGTCGCGCGCTATCAAGCCGGCTCCTGGGATCTCGTGCTGCCGATGGTCGTCGCGCCCCGCTACGTGCCCGGCACCGCGAGCGGACGTCCGACGACAGGCACCGGCCGCGCGCCCGATACCGACCGGTCACCGGATGCCTCGCGGGTCACGCCGGGTGGTTTGCCGGGCGCTGGCGGCAAGACCGAGGTCGCGATCGAATTCGCGGAGCCGATCGATGACGTGACGAGCTCGACGCACGAGATCGTCAAAACCGAGCACAGCTATACGTTCACGGATCCGAAATCCGATCACGACGCGATCGTGCGGTGGCGCGCTCACGTGCCGCAGGCCGGCTGGGTCGAGAGCGCCGATACCGGCGGCTTTGCGGCGGTTGTCGTCGAGGCGCCGGCGGTGAAACCACGAACCCGGCCGGTCCGTTGTCTCCTCGTGCTCGACCGCTCGGCGACGATGCGCGGTGACGCCGATGCCGTCGAGCATCCGTTCGTGCGCGCGCTGTTCGGTGCGCTCGGTGCCAAGGATCAAGCGTCCGTCACCGGCAGTGACCGCATCGAGTGGCGCGCACCGGAGCAGGCGTTGAGCGCGCTCGAGGACCGCTGGCCGAAATCGGCGGGCGCGTTCGATCTCTCGAAAGTGCTGGCCGACATTCATGACGATGGCGCATCGATCGTCCTCGTCAGCGATGGGCTGGTCGCCGATGATCGCGCCGCGCTCGCCGCGGCCACACACGCGGGCACACCGGTTCACGTGATCGGCGTCGGCCCGGCGCCCAATCGCAGCTTGCTCAGCGCGATCGCGACGAATACGGGCGGCACGATCCGATTTGGCGCGATCGGCGACGATGTCTCCGCGCTCGCCCGCGACGTGCTCGCCGATCTCGCATCGCCTCCCGCGGCGCTGACGGTCAACTGGGGCACGCTCGCCGCGAGCGACGTGCTGCCGGCCATGTTGCCGCGGCTCGGCGCGGGCCAATCAACGCTCGTGATCGCGCGTGTCGCGCGGGCCGTGTCGGCGAACGCACGCGTGCGCGGCGATGTGTTCTTGCTCGCGACCACCACGCCCTCGCGAGCTCCGGAAGGCGCGACCACACCACGCGGTCCAATGGCGCGCCGGTGGGCGCGGATGAAGCTCGACGAGCTCGTCTCCCGAGGTGACCGCAATGCGATCGCTGCACACGCGATGCGCTATGGACTGGTGTCACCGATGACCTCGATGGTCGCGATCGGTGAAGACGTCGTCGTCCAAGGCGGCGTCAAGCACACGGTCGCCGTGCCGGTCTCCGTTCCAGCGGGCATGCACTGGCAAGCGGTGCAAGCGCAGACGGCCGTCGACATCGACTTCAAGAGGCCGACCGAATCCTTGAAGCTCGAGGACGAGCGCAACCGCGACGCCAAGGAAGCACCGTCCCCGGATTCCGCGACGTCACCGGACGTGGCCAGAGAGAAGGCGAAGCGGATCTCCAACGCAGGCGACTCGTCTGGTACCGCCGACGACGAGGACACGCTCCAACCACGTCACCCAGCCGCCGTACCGACCGTCGCGGTGAACGGTGTCGAGGCGACCGCCGACCTCGTCCTGTCGAACGAGTCATCGGTGACCTACGGTCGGTCTCTGCGCTACTCGCTGTCTGTTGGCGCGGGCGTCGCGATCGAGCGCGGCCGGAGCGAGCTCGTGACAGCGCTCACCGGCCGGTTCGACATCGGCGCTCGTTCGCGGTTCGGCGTCGAAGGCTCGCTGTGGCTGGTCGACGGGCTCCATGTCCAGGGCGAGACGATGCTGTCGTTCGCGCAGCGCGGCATCGGGCGGCTGTTCGAGCTCGGTGGCGGCATCGGTCTCCACCTCGGAGGTGGCGTCGGCCCAGCCATCGATCTCACGCTCCGCACGCGCTTGCCGGTGCGCCATCTCGCGACGTACCTGCGTTACGACGGCGCGCTGCTGTTCCACGACCAGACCCAGGGTGGTCAGAACACCGCGACCTTCGGCGTCGAAGCGCACTGGTAGGCCGCCGACGCGGATCCCGTGGTAGACGAACGTCCTGCCATGCGTCACATCCGGCTCGTCGTCGAGTATGACGGCACGAACCTGTGTGGTTGGCAGCGCCAGGACAACGCGCCGACGGTGCAACAACATCTCGAAGAGGCGCTCGCGAAGCTGCTAACGCACGAAGTGGCCGTCGTCGGTGCCTCGCGCACCGATTCGGGCGTGCATGCTCGGGGGCAAGTCGCGTGCTTTCGCACCGAACGGCCGATCGCGTTGCACGGGATTCGGCGCGGACTCAACACGCTGCTCCCTGATTCGATCGCGATTCGCGACGCCGCGGAGGTCGCCGAAGATTTTCATCCGCGGTTCTCGGCGACCGGCAAGCACTACCGCTACTCGATCTTGGCACGGCCCGATCGATCACCGCCGTGGCGCGATCGCGCGTGGCACCATCCCGATGCGCTCTCGATCCCGAACATGGTCGAAGGCTCGCATGCGCTGCTCGGCGAGCACGATTTCTCCGCATTTCGCGCGGCCGGCTGCGGGGCCAAGACCACGGTCCGGCGCATCGAATCGGTCGCGGTGACCCGTGCTCACGAGCTCGTCGAAATCGACGTTCGCGGCAATGCGTTCCTTCGCAACATGGTGAGGATCATCGTCGGTACGCTCGTCGAGGTCGGCACCGGCAAGCGCGCCCCGAGCCAAGTGGCCGAGATCGTTGCGTCGAAGGACCGATTACAGGCAGGCATCACCGCACCCGCGCACGGCCTCACGCTTGTCGAGGTGCGTTACGACGGGCATCCCCGTTTCGGTCCCAAGTCCATGTAAGCTCGGGTCGCGATTCGCGTTGATGGGGTGTCCGTGGCCTCCGAACCAGCCACAGCGTTAGAGCTCGAAGAGGAGCAGCGCCAAGTCGAGGAGGCCCAAGCGGGCAACCTCGACGCCATGCGACCTATCCTCGAACGCTACGCGCAGCCTTTGTACGGCACGGTGATCTTGCCGCGTCTCGGCGACAGTGCGTCCGCCGAAGAAGTGCTGCGCGACACGCTCGCGACGGCGGTCGAGAAGATCGGTCGCTTCACGTGGCAGGGCAAGTCGATCTATCCGTGGCTGCGTCAGATCGCGATCAACAAAGTGTTCGACGTGCATCGCCAGTCGAAGCGATCGCGGCGACTCGCGGACGCGATGGCGCACGAGGTGCCGACCGAGAGCGATCCGCTCTCGCACGCGGATGCGCAGCTAATGCAGGATCAAGAGCGCCGCGCGCACCGCGCGCAGATCGACGACACGATGAGCCTCCTCGCGGAGCGTTATCGCACCGCGATCGAGCTGCGGCTGGTGCAAGAGCTGTCGCGCGAAGACTGCGCGAAGAAGCTCGGCATCACGATCGGCACGTTCGACGTCCTGCTGTTCCGCGCCGTACGCGCATTTCGCAAGCATTTCGGCGAGGGAGAACCCGATGGCGACTGATGATCGAGACATGCTGAGCGGGCCCGTTCCCGAGCCCGATGCGGAACCGACCGCAACCGAGCGCGCGCACGCGAAGACGTTCGCCGACATCGTCGACAAGACGCTGCTCGGACGCGCACCTGCCGCGATGAGCGCCGACGATCGCGCGTTGCTCGAGGTCGCGACGGTGATTCGCGCGGCGAGCGGCAACGCGGAGCTCTCCGCGAGCAAGCAACGCAGCGCCGTGGAGGATGCGCTGCGCCAGGCGATCGGCGGCAACCCGGCGACCAGCGGTTCGCTCGGCTCGGGCCTGTCCGTGCCGATCACGCGCAGCCGAACGCGTCGGATCGTCCCGTGGGCGATCTCCGGTGTGAGCGTGCTCGTCGCCGCGGCCGCGCTGATCGCACTCTGGGTGCGTGCTCCGCGCCAGGTCTCGGTGCCTCACGAGGTCGCGGGGATTCCAGCCGAATGGAAGTCACGCCCGGCAGACGTGCTCATCGGGCCCATCGCGCACGAGCATTCGGCGGACGCGAGCGCGCGTCTCGACACGATCTTTGCCGACCGGCTCGAGGGTTATCGCGAGCGCCGGCTCGAGCGCAGGAGAAAACCATGAAGTACTTGCTAGTCATCGTGATCGCCGTGACTGCGATCACGTGCTCGAGCGAACGGGACCCGGTTCCCTCGCAGACGACGCGTACCGCGGAGCCAACCGACGTCATCGATCAGAAGTTGATGCTCGCGTTGTCGCGCGCGAAGAATTTTCATCACATGGCCAAGGTCTACATGAGCGATGGCAATGTCACCGCCGCCACCGCTTCCGTGCGCGAGATCCTGTCGCTGCAATTTCCGGCCGGCGCACCGGAAGCTGAAGATGTGCGCAACGACGCCCGCGCGCTGCTCGCGAAGCTCCTCGTCGGACAAGGTCAGGTCGAAGAGGCGATGAGGGTCGTGCAGGAAGGCATCGTCCAGAGTCAGCGCGAGAGCTTCTTCGTCGCGAACCTCTACACGGTCAAAGGCGAGATCCACGAGGCGCGCGCGGCGGTCCTCGACAGCGCGCCCGATGCGGCGAGCAAAGCGAAGGCCGTCGACGAGAAGCACGCGGCGATCGAGAGCTACGCGAAGTCGAACGAGATCGATGTCGCGCTGCAGAAGCGCCTGATGGAGGATAGGTGAGGCGCCTCGCGATCGCTTGGGCCGCGCTGATCAGCGTCGTCGTCGCTTGCGGAGGCGCGCCCCAGCACCGGGGCACCGGGAACCTGCCGAAGGAGAACGAGATCACGGCGCTGTGGACCCAGATCCGAGACTGGCGCCGCGAAGCGCACATGGAGCTCGATCCAACGCGGCAGACGATCTTTCAATGGCGGGGGCGATCGATCCCCGAGGCGAAGAACGTGTGCCCCGAGGCGCATCCGGTTCCCGCGACGTGCACCGATGTCTGCAGCCTCGCCGAAAATATCTGCGACAACGCGGAGTCGATCTGCAACATCGCGGACGAGCTCGGCAAGGAGGACGAATACGCGCAGGACAAGTGCGGGAACGCGAAGGCCTCGTGCAGAGAGGCGAAGCAACGCTGCTGTACGTGCAGCGGAGGTACCACGTGAAGCCGGTCGCGATCGCGTGGCTCGCAGTGACGCTCGTCGCCGCGTGCGCGGAGCCGAGGTCGACGTCCGTGATGCCGAGATCGACCCAGACGCAGAGGCCGGGCCAAGTCATGCCGGGCTTAGACCCGAAGAGCGAGATCGCGCAGCTCGACCAAGTGCTCGAAGCCGAGCGGGTCAAGATGGGCCTACCCGAACCGGCAAACGTTGGCCGGAGCTGTCCCGATTGCCCGCTCGCGCCCGCCGAGCCATTCTCGAATCCACCGTCGAGCCAGGACCCCGTATGCCGGCCGGCGTCGAACGACGCGTGCCGGGACTCGTGCACGCTGTCTGACTCGATCTGCGGTAACGCTCAGCGAATCTGCACGCTCGCGCAGCAGCTTCCCGGCGATGCATGGGCCGCGGAAAAATGCACCAGCGGCAAGGCCGTGTGCGAAGCCGCGCACGACAAGTGTTGCCACTGTCAGTGACGTAGAACGCGCTCCTCGCCGCCGACGGCAGATGCCGAGTCCGCGTTCCGAAGCAGAGGAGGGAGACCTCGGCTGTCGGTGACGGCGGCGATGAGTGCGTTCAACCCCTCTGACCGGGCAAGCTCGAACAGGGTTGCCTGAATCGAGAGATCAAATGTCCGGTCACCTGCACGTTCGGATTCGCGCTCTCACATCAGTGGGGGCTCGACAAGTCACCGGCCGGCGCCCTCTCGACCCGCTCGACCAAGTGGGCCCGGAACCACCCGGTCGCGACCTCGGTGACCTCATCGAGCGCACCGCGTTCTTCGAACAGATGCGTGGCCCCTTCGACGACGTAGATCTGGACCTCCGCGGTCATCTGCATCGCGGCGCGACGATTGAGCTGCAACACTTCGGGGTCATCACCACCGACGATGAACAGCGTAGGACAGCGGACCTGCGGCAGCGCCTCGGCCGCGAGATCCGGGCGGCCACCGCGCGAGACCACAGCTCCGACATCGACGCGAGTCGCTGCGATCAATGCGGCCGCAGCGCCGGTGCTCGCACCGAACAGGCCGATCGGAAGCCCGCCGATGCGGTCTTGCCGGTGAATCCAGTGCAGTGCCCCGATCAAGCGCTCGGCGAGCATCGGGATATCGAACCGAAGGTGCCGGGTGTAGCGCTCGGCGACCTCCTCTTCGCGTGTCAGTAGATCGAACAGCAGCGTCGCAAAATTCGCGTCGACGAGGCGGTCTGCAACGTAGCGATTGCGCGGGCTCAGTCGCCCGGAGCCGCTGCCATGGGCGAACACGATGATGCCATCGGGATGCGGAGGAAGGCTCAGATCTCCGATCAGCGCAACGCGACCCGCGTGGACGACGGTCTGGAAGGATTGGCTTGGCTGCATGCGTTCACGAAGTTGTGGCCGAGCTTGCGCCCGCCGTGGCGCGCGCGCTCGTCGGTTGTTCTCGCGCGGCGCGCTCGAGGAGCTCGCGCACTTCCTCGTCGGTGGTCTGCGAGAAATCGTCGTACCAGAGCCCCACGCCGTAGAACGGCTCGGGGGTCGCCAGGCACACGATCTGATCGACTTCCCGACGAAATTGTTCGCAGACGTCCGGCGCGGCGACCGGGACGGCGACCATGATTCCCGCGATCGGTCGTGCGCGGAGTGCGCGCACCGCCGCGAGCATCGTCGAGCCGGTGGCGAGCCCGTCATCGACGAGCAGCACGGTCTTGCCGGTCACGTCGATCGGCGGCCGATCATCGCGAAATGCTCGCTCGCGACGCTCGAGCTCGGCGCGCTCGCGTGCAATGACGCGCTGGAGCATCGCCTCGGAGATGCCAAGGGGCCCTACGACATCGCGGTTGATGACCAGCGCTCCACCGGATGCGATCGCACCCATCGCGAGCTCCTCGTGACCGGGAACCCCGAGCTTGCGCACGACAAGCACATCGAGCGGCAGCCCGAGGCGTGTCGCGATCTCGTAACCGACGGGAACGCCGCCGCGCGGGAGCGCGAGCACGAGGACATCCGATCGGCCCGCGAGCGGCTGCAGTGCCTCGGCCAATCGCTCACCGGCGTCGCGGCGATCAAGAAACAACGACATGCTCCAAGACGCTGCACGATCGACGCCAGCAAGCCGGAGATGGTACCTAGCGTTATGGGCAAGCTCGTAGATGGCACCTGGTATCCCACGGGCTTCGACATCGAGCAGGGCAAGTTCAAGCGGCCACCTTCGACGTTCCGCGGTCGCCCGAGCGCGATCGAGCCCGGCCGCTATCACCTCTACGCCGCCGACGCATGTCCGTGGGCGCATCGCACGATCATCACGCGTTCGCTGAGAGGTCTGTCGCAGGCGATCAGCGTGACCGTCGTCGATCCTCGGATGGGCGATGACGGCTGGGTGTTCCGGCCCGAGGACCCGGATCCGATCGCCGGCGCCACGCGGCTACACGAGATCTACACGCGCGCCGATCCGCACTACAGCGGTCGCGTCACCGTGCCGGTGCTGTGGGACCGCGCGGCGAACACGATCGTCAACAACGAGTCACGCGAGATCATGCGAATCCTCGACCTCGACTTCGCGCCGATCGCGGTGAACCCGCCCGAGCCGATCCTGGCGCCCGCCGAGCTCGTCGCGAAGATCGACGCGACGCTCGATGCGATCTACGAGCCGATCAACAACGGCGTTTATCGCACCGGCTTTGCGACCACGCAGGAGACGTACGAAACGGCCGCGCGCGAGCTGTTCGCCGCGCTCGCGCGGTGGAACGACGTGCTGGCGCACCAACCCTATCTGTGCGGTGATCGCATGACGGAAGCGGACATCGCGCTGTTCACGACGCTGCTCCGGTTCGATCTCGTCTATCACTATCACTTCAAGTGCAACCTGCGCCGGTTGCGTGATCACGAGCACCTCTGGCGGTTCACGCGCCGGATGTATCAGCACCCGGGCATCCAACCGACGTGTCACTTGCCCGAGATCAAGCTCCACTATTACTGGAGCCATCCGATGATCAATCCGACGCGGATCGTGCCGATCGGGCCCGAGATCGAGGCCGACCTGCTCGCGCCCCTGTGAGCGCAACGCCCGCGTGATGCTGCTATCGTCGCGCTGTGGTTCGCTTGCGCGCGGTGGTCGTGCTGCTTGCATGGTGCACATCTGCACGTGCGGGCGGGCTCGTGATCACCGGCGGATCTCCGCGAGCGATCGGCCGCGCGGGCGCCGGCACCGTCGGCGACGACGGAGGTGGTGCGCTCCTCGTCAATCCCGCCGCGCTCGCCCGGCGCGACACGAAGCGCGCGCAAGTCGGCATCTCGGTGATCGACGACAATGTCGTGTGGCAGCGCTACGTCGACGGCGCGCCGACCGCGCATGATCAGGCAGGCTCGGTCGCGCTGCCGTTCCTCGCGCTCGAAGGGGCGATCGGCGCCTGGGTGATCGGGGCAGCTGCGATGACAAGCACGGCCTCGCAGCGGGTGTTCCGGCGTCCCGGGCGGATTCCACCCGAGAGCTTCGCGAGCGCGTTCGATTATCGCTACGCCGGCCTCGAAGGCTCGCAGCGCCGCGACACGGTGACGCTCGGCGTCGCGCGCAGGTTCGGAGACGCAGTCGCGATCGGAGTCGCGATCGCGGGCTCGCGCGTCGGCATCGTGGAGACCCGCAGACTGTGGGCGGGCTTCGCCGGCCGCAAAGAGGTCATCGGTGACCCGGCGCACGACGTCGAGATCGGCATGACCGCAGACGACACGTTCTCGCCGAGCGCCGTCGCCGGTGTCCTGATCGCGCCGCCCGACACGCGCGTCGAGCTCGCCGCGTCGATCGCGTGGGCGAGGACCGCGCACGTCCAAGGTGATGTCGCCGCGATCGGCACGATGCCCGCGGTGAGCGTGCAAGCGACCGGCGCGAGCGCGGAGCTCGATGTCCGCGAGCCGCTGACGCTGCGCGCCGGCGCACGCTGGCTCGGGGAACGTTGGATCGCCGAAGTCGACGGCGATTTGTGGCTGTTTCCCTCGGCCGCGGAGACTGCGAGCTGGCAACTGCACGGGTTGCGCGTCGTCGATAGCAGCGGCGTCGGCGTCGATCTTCACTCGCTACCGTCGCGGCTGTCGTCGCGCACGCACGGAGCGATGCGCGGCTCGCTCGATGTCGAGCTGATCGCCGGTTTTCTGTGGGCGACCGCAGGCTATGCGCTGACGACCTCCGGAACGTCGACCGCGCGGCTGTCGCCGACATTTGGCGATCTCGGCGGCCACACCTTCGCGGCCGGCCTCGAAGCGAATGGCGGCGGCGTGACGATCACGCTGGGCTGGGCGAGGACCTGGTCGATCCGGAGGTCGGCGCCGACCAGCTCGTGGCAGCTCGACAACCCGTTCCGTGCCGGCGATGCGGAGGTGCCGGCGGGCAACTACGACGGCTCGTCCGATATGGTCGGGATCATGATCGATCTCGAGCTCGAAGCGCCAAAGTAGCCATCTACGACGCGGTGCGTCGGATCAGAGGCTTCCGAGGACGGCAACCGCGATCAGCATGAGATGGCCGAAGATGAAGAGCCGGATGTCGCGCATGCGGGATCTACGAGCATCGAGCGTGCCGGGCCTAACCCCGCGTGCTCTGTAGCGTCGCACCCGGCGGCACCGAGCGCCTGGCTAGCACAGCCGCCACTGCAGCGTGCCGCTTACTTCTTCTTGGCGGCGATCTGCTTCACGGGCGCGGACTTGTCCTTGTCCTTGCCTTTGCCCTCGTCACCGATCGCGTCATCGAGCTCGACGAAGCCACCGTAGACCGCACCGATGGCGCCGCCGAGGATCGGCGACCACGAGAACGCGTCATAGCCAGAGATCAGGAGCGGCGAAGGACTGATCGCCTTCGCGACCAATGCATAGAGGCCGCAGCCAACGCCGAAACCGAACGCGCCTTTCAAGATCGCGACCCAGGTCGTCGAGTTCTTGTCCTTGATCAGCGACCACAGCGGTCGCCCTACGAAAAGGCCCACGAGCGCACCGATCAGCCCGTAGGTCAGCCATGCGTTGCTGAAGTCAGTGGATTGCTGTAGCGCGTACGCGCCGTAGCCCACACCGCCACCAATCACCGCGCCCTTGAGAAGTCCGACGAGGAGCTTGACCACACCTCAAGCATGACGAGGAAGAGGCGCCTCGGCAAGCCCGGTGATCGGTATCGCACTCAGCGGTGCCTAATAGGCACAAAGTCGTGGATCTCCGTCGGCGTTGCCAGCCAGTTTGCTGAGCGTCACAGCGGAATGCTGTCGGAACGGGAGCCCAGTGGGTTGTTAGGTCTTGCCGAGCAGCTCGCCGGTCGGTTGGCGTTCGGCGCGTACGTGATGCGTCTTCGAGATCTCGAGCTCGAACACCTTCACGTGGCCGTCTGCCCCGCGTTCGATCCGGAACGTCTCGCCTGTACGCAGCGTGCGGAAATCGAGCACCGGCGACAGCGCGCGAATGACCTCGTCCGTTTCGGCGGCCGAGAGCCCGTTTCGCTTGAGCAGACGACCGAGCGTATCGGACTTGCCGACCTTGCCTTCGATCGCACCCGGGGGTCCGATCGGTGCGGCGACCGTGGCGGTCGTCATCCGCTCGGCGACCGGCGCTTCGGGCCGCAGCGGAAGCGCCGGCAACGTCATCGCCGGCGCGGTGGTTTTTTCGTTTGCGATCTCTCTCACCCGGCCGATGCCGAGCTTCTTGTCCCAAACGAAGACGTAGAGATTTACGAGGACCAGACCCCCGAGAACGAGGATGACCCAGCCCCCGTTGTGTCTCGCGGGTGCGGCCGCTAGCGCTTGGTAGGCAGCCCTTTTCTTGCGCTTCGTCGTGCGTCTGCGGACCATGGGTTCTTGAAGAGGCCCAGCAATATCACGCCTCTTTGGGTCGACCAACTTCCCTACAAACCCCGAGCCTAAGCATGCCAAGCGATCTGCCCGCACGCGAGCAGCTGGAACTTTTCTCCGAGTCGGGGCAAGGTGCGCCCTCCGAGTTACAAGACATGGCCAAGAAGACAGCGAACAAACCTTCGGGTGAGACCAAGGCAGCCAAGCCCTCCAAAGCCAAAGGCGGCGGTGGTGGCGGTGGCGCGCCTGGAGCTCCTGGCGGTGCCGGTGCGAGTCCGGGCACGCACGATGCGTCGCTCGAAGCGGAGGCCCGCCGTCGTTATTTGAACTACGCGATGTCGGTCATCACGTCGCGCGCGCTGCCCGATGTGCGCGATGGCTTGAAGCCGGTGCAGCGCCGCATCCTGTACGCGATGCTCCACGATCAGCATCTCCGTCCGGACGCGAAGCATCGCAAGAGCGCGACCGTGGTCGGTGCCGTGCTCGGCAGGTATCACCCGCACGGTGACGTTTCTGTCTACGACGCCATGGTCCGCATGGCGCAAGACTGGACGCTGCGGCTGCCGCTGGTCGATGGATCCGGAAACTTCGGATCGCTCGATGGCGACGAGCCCGCTGCGTACCGTTATACCGAGTGCCGCCTCGCGGCACCGGCGATGGATCTGTTGCGCGAGCTCGACGAGAACACCGTCGACATGCGCGCGAACTACGACGGCACGACCGAAGAGCCGACGGTCTTGCCGGCCCGGTTTCCGAACCTGCTCGTCAACGGATCGACCGGCATCGCGGTCGGCATGGCGACGAACATCCCGCCGCACAACCTGCGCGAGCTGATCGAGGCGCTGATCGCGCTGTCGAAGGATCGTAAGATCGAGCACGTCACGCTGATGAAGCACATCAACGGTCCGGACTTTCCGACCGGCGGCCAGCTGCTCAACAGCAAGGTCGAGCTGCGCCAGATCTACAAAGAAGGCACCGGGACGATCCGCGTGCGCGGCGAGTACAAGCTCGAAGGTCGATCTAGTTCCGGACGCGGGGGCACGGACATCGTGATCACCTCGATGCCGTGGGCGATGACGAAGGCGGATCTCGTGCAGAAGATCGCGGACGTGATCATCTCGCGCAAGCTGCCCTACCTGCTCGACGTGCGCGACGAGTCGACCGACGACGTTCGCATCGTGCTCGAGATCAAGAAGGACGCCGACCCCGAGCTCGTGATGGCGTACCTCTACAAGCAGACGCCGCTGCAGGCGAACTTCCACGTCAACATGACGTGCCTCGTTCCGCCCGAGCTCCTCGAAGACGGCTCGGTGCCTTCGGCCGCCCCGCCACAGCCGAAGAAGTGCGGCATCAAGGAGATGCTCGAGCACTTCCTCGACTTCCGGATCATCGTTACCGAGCGCCGGTTCCAGTACCAGCTCGATCAGCTCAAGGCGCGGATCCACATCCTCGAAGGCTTCACGAAGATCTTCGATGCGCTCGACGAGACGATCAAGATCATCCGCGCGTCGGAAGGCAAAGAAGACGCCGCCCAGAAGATCATCAAGCGGTTCAAGCTCGACGAGATCCAGGTCGACGCGATCCTCGAGCTCAAGCTCTACAAGCTCGCGAAGCTCGAGATCAACGTGATCCGCGAAGAGCTCGACGCGAAGTCCGCAGAGGCCAAGAAGATCCAGAAGATCCTGAACAGCGACGAGAAGCTGCTCGAAGTCGTGCGCGGCGAGCTCGAAGAGATCGGCAAGCTGTACGGCACGCCGCGTAAGACGAAGACCGGCGGCGTCGGCGAAGAAGCCGAGTTCGATGCCGATGCGTTCATCGTCGACGAAGACGCGAACGTCGTGGTCACGAAGGACGGCTGGATCAAGCGCGTGCGCGAGCTCAAGGATCCGAATCAGACGCGCACCCGCGAGGGTGACGTCGTGACGCATGTCTTGCCTGGCTCGACCAAGGAGAAGGTCATCTTCTTCACGAACAAGGGCTCGGCGTACGTGATCAAGATCAACGATATCGCCGCGACCACCGGCTACGGCGATCCCGCGCAGAAGTACTTCAAGTTCGCGGACGGCGAACGGATCATCTCGGCGATGACGCTCGACGCGCGCGCGCTGGTCCCACCGACACTGCTCGCGGTCACGCGGCGTGGTTACGGTCTCCGGTTCGCGAGCGCCGCGCACCTCGAGGTCACGACGAAGGCCGGCCGCAGATATGCACGGCCGCAAGAGGGCGACGAGGTCCTCGCGGTGATCGCGTCGAACGATGGCGATGTCGTCGTGTGCGCGACGCGCGATGGCCACGTGCTGCTCTGCAAGGCCGACGAGATCGCGAAGCTCGAAGGTCCGGGCCGCGGCGTCACCGTGATCAAGACGGCCGACGACGATGCCGTGATCGGATTCATCTCGGGACTCAAGAGCGATGTGCTCGCGCTCGAGACCGAGAAGAGCGGTAAGAGGTTCGAGATCAAGGCCGATCCGAAGCAAGTCAGCTCGCGCGGTGGTAAGGGTCATCAGGTGATCAAGCGCGCTCAACTGCAGCTCGTGCCGCAGCCGGTGACGATCCAACCTCTGGCAAACGCTGAAGGCAGCGCGGGGGTGAACTAGTCATGGCGCAAGCATCCAAATATACCGGCGAGGACATTCAGGTCCTCGAAGGCTTGGATCCGGTTCGCAAGCGACCGGGCATGTACATCGGCGGCACGGGTAAGGACGGCTATCACCACCTGCTGTGGGAGGTCGTCGATAACTCGATCGACGAGGTGATCAACAAGCACGCGACCCGCGTCGAGGTCACGCTGCACAAGAACGGCAAGAGCGCGACCGTCGAAGACAACGGGCGCGGCATTCCCGTCGACATGATGCCGAAGTTCAAGAAGAGCGCCCTCGAGGTGATCTTCAGTACGCTGCACTCGGGCGGTAAGTTCGAGCGCGGCAAGAGCTACGCGGTCTCGGGCGGTCTGCACGGCGTCGGCGCGGCCGTCGTCAACGCGCTGTCGGAGTCGCTGATCGTTCAGGTCAAGCGCGACGGCGAGAAGTACGAGATGCGGTTCGAGCGCGGCGAATCCAAGGGCAAGCTGAAGAAGCTCGGCCCGGGCCGCGGCACCGGCACGACCGTAACGTTCCATCCCGACGACGAAGTGTTCGGCGGCAAGATCCACTTCGATCCGGCGCAGATCGCGGAGCGGCTCGAGGCGAAGAGCTACCTCCACGGCGGCCTCGAGATCGTGTTCCACGACGAGACCAAGTCTCCGGTAGTGACGCACACGTTCGTGCACCCGCAGGGCATCGCGGAGTACCTGCCGAAGCTCGTCAGCGATCGCGCCAAGCAGCCGGTGCCCCCGAGCGGCGGCGTGTTCTACATGGACAAGCAGGACAAGGACGCGAAGCTCGGACTCGAGCTCGCGCTCCAGTGGACCGAGAGTCCGGACGATCTGATCAAGACGTACGTCAACTCGGTGCCGACGCCCGACGGTGGCACGCACGATACCGGGCTGCGCTCCGCGATCGTCAAGGCGATCCGCAACTACATCGCGACGCACAAGCTCGATCCGAAGGGTGTGACGCTCACCGCCGAAGACATCCGCGAAGGTGTCGTCGCGGTGCTGTCGACGTACGTTCACGATCCGCAGTTCCAGAGCCAGACCAAGAATCGCCTCAACAATCCCGAGGTCGCGGCGCAGGTCGAAGGGCTCGTGCGGCCGGCGCTCGAGAATTATCTCAACGAGAACCCGAACTGGGGCCAGGCCGTCGTCGCGCGAACGATCATCTCGGCGCGGGCGCGCGAAGCATCGCGTGCAGCGCAAGCCGTCACGCGCAAGACGGCGATCTCGCACCGGCTCAATCTTCCCGGCAAGCTCGCCGACTGTTCGTCGACAGATCCCGGCGAGAGCGAGCTGTTCATCGTCGAAGGTCAGTCCGCAGGCGGCACCGCAAAGCAAGGCCGCGATCGCAAGACGCAGGCGATCCTGCCGCTCCGCGGAAAGGTCCTCAACACCGAGCAAGCAAACGGCCAGAAGCTGCTCGCGAACAAGGAGCTGCAGGACATCGTGTCGGCGCTCGGTTGCGGCATGGGCGAGACGATCGATGTCGCCAAGCTCCGCTACGGTAAGATCTTCTTGCTGATGGACGCCGACTCCGACGGCCATCACATCGCGACGTTGCTCCTGACGTTCTTCTTCCGTCACATGAAGCCTCTGATCGATCAGGGGCACGTGTATCTGGCGCAGCCGCCGCTGTTCCGGATCGACATCGGCAAGCAGACCTACTGGGCGCTCGACGAAATCCACCGCGACGAGCTGATCAAGGAGAACGGCAAGAGCAACTCCAAGCCGAGCATCACGCGCTTCAAAGGCCTCGGCGAGATGAACCCGGAGACGCTCAAGTCGACGACGCTCAACCCGAAGACGCGTCAGGCGCTGCGTGTCACGGTCAAAGACGGCGAGCAACTCCTGACCGACAAGACGATCTCCGAGCTGATGGGCAAAGACGTCGGTGCACGATTCAAGATGATCACCGAGAACGCCGCCGAAATCGGCGACCTCGACGTCTGAGCCTGCCGAGCTCGCTCGAACATGCGATGCTGCGGTGATGCGGCGCCTGGTCCGTGCAGCGATCGTCCTCGTCGCGGTGTGGCTCGCGGTCCTGCTCGTCCTCGATTACACGTTCGCGGGCAAGCAGCGGCGCGGCACGACGGAGCGCATCAGCGAGTCGCTCCAAGCGACCGCCACGCTCGGTGACTCCGATCTTGCGCTGATCCGCGGCCGGCTTGCGATGCAGCAGCTGTCGATCGTGCGCGACGACGTGGTAGGTCATCTCGCGATCACCGTCGACGAGATTCGCTGCGAGCTCGCACCGATCGGGCTCGCGCTCGTCGACAGCGAGTGTCGCGACCTCGCCGTCCGCGGCGTCCGCCTCGAGGTCTCGACCGTGGCGCTGTTCAAGCTCGAGCAACACAAGAACAAGCCGATCCGCTCGCGGCATGTCGTGATCGATGACGCCGTGCTGACGTTTTCGCCGAGCGCGCTCGTCCCGAGCCTCGGCCGGGTCGAGATCAAGATCGATCACGCGGAGTCGGGGCCAACGGTGTTTCGCACGCCGCTATCATGGCTGCTGACGATGAACGAGTTGCGTGCGCACATCGATCTGCCGGCGGGGCTGACGCTGAGCCTGCTCTACAACGACGGCAAGCTGTCCGCCGCGGGCTCGCTGTTCGGGTCGACGCCGGTCGAGGTGCCGGTCACGTTGCCGGTCGCGGAGAGCGCGCAAGATGCGCAGGAAGAGGTCAAGCAGCTCGTGCAAGTGGGAACCGACATCGCCGAGCGCCTGGTCGCGAAGCGCGCCGAAGACTGGCTGCGCAAGAAGCTGTCACTGCACTAGCTGCCAAGGCGCCACGGGGTGTGTGCTCGAAGAATCTTCTGCTTCCCCTGGCGTCTTGGCGTTCGATCCTAGCGGCTTTCGATCGTCCGAACGGCCTCGCGGCGTCTTGGCGTTTCGTTCGCTAGCCGCGGTAGCTGTCGTCTTGCTCGATCTTCGAGAGGACCCAGTCGAATTCGCCCGCGGTGAGGTGCACGCCGCAGTGATCGCAGGCACCGGACATCGTGATCACGAGTGGCGCGCCGCAGTTGCCGCAGGTCGCGTCGGCCTTCGGTGGGCCTTTGCGCTGTGCGCTGCGGATCAACGTCCAGTATTCGCTGTACGCGCGCTCGAAGCGCTTCGAACCGCGGACCACGTCGCCGGTCGCCGTGCGCACGACGAAGTCCTTGCCGGTGCCCCAGATCCGGATCGTGATCGTGTCGTACCAGCGATCGTGCACGATCTTCGCGCGCGCGGTGCCGGTGATCTGCATGTCGACGAGCTGATTGCGCAGGCCCTGACGTTTGTAGGCGTCGACCCAGTACTGCAGGTAGTCATAGAGCCCGTCGGAGACCAGTCCACGCACCGGCTCGAGCGCGTTGTTCGACCACGCGGTGTTGAGCTGGCCGTAGATCATCGCGAGGCGCGCGAGGAGGGCAGGCTCGGTGACCGCGGGATCGGAGGCGGTGAGCTCGGCCCAGCGCTCGTCGACGTCGCTCGCTTGGTAGGTCGGCAGATCGGTGCCGCGTTCGGTCACCGTGGTGGTGAGCGTGGGCGGTCGCTCGTCCACCGAGACGCGAGACACCTGCTCGACGACCCAGTCGAACCGGCCGTTGTCGACGATCTGGCCGCACGAGGCACACTGCTGGGTACCCGTCGCGCTCGCCTGCCACGGTGCGCCGCAGTTGGGGCAGGGAAACGTGCGTGCGGCACCGGGCGGCTTGCTGTGACGCGTCGCCTCGCGCCCGAACAGCCAGCTCTCGACGGAATAGTAGGTGTGATCTGCCGTCGCAACGTTCGCCTCGAATTCGACCCCGATGCGGACGCGCGTCGGCTTGCCTTGCGCATCCGTCTCGCGTTCCGGCACATCGACGCGGAATGTCCGCATCGCACCGATCACGACTTGCTGGACCGGGACGCCGGCCGGCTCGCGCTTGGCGAGCGCGGCTTGTGCGACGGGCGAGACATAAGGTGCGACCGTCGCGAGCGTCTGTGGCGAGTGGCGCGCGCGGTGGGCGGTCGAGAACAGCCGAAACGCAAAGTCCTCGAACACGACCTGCGAGAACTCGGGATCGATGGCGCGCAGCTCGGCGAGCTCGCTCGTGTGCTGCAAGGGAAGGGGTGGGCCGCTATCCCAATCTTCGTTGAGGTGTTGTTTGCGCGCGGAGACGACGATCGCGACGACGATGAAGCCGAGGATCGGCACGCCGATCTGCGGATATACAAAGCACAGCCGGATCGCGTAGTAGATCAGCTCGAAGATCGCGCCGCCACCGTCACCGCCGCCGCTGCCGCTGCCGTGCCCCCCGCCGCCGGAGTAGCTCTCGCCGCCGCCCGGTCGCGCGACCGCGATCGCGGAGAACGCGAGGAGCAAGCCAAGCACGAACAGCGCTCGCCGCTTCACGATCGGCTCCGCGGCAAGTCGCTGTCGATCGCATCGGGAAGCTCGTTGACGTCATCATCGCGATGCGGCATCGCCTTGGCCATCGGTGCGGCGAGCGCTTCGACGAGTCGCGCGACCTCGGTGCCTCCCGCGCGCATCGCTCGCGACAGCTCTGCTTCGGTGCCCTCGACAAAGCCCACGGGCAGCGCTCGTGCGAGGCCGCTGTCGACGACCAGCGCGACCTGACGCTCGAGCCACGAGATGTAGACCAGCATGCCGCTACGGCCCGTGGTGTTGTGCACGCCGCGCTCGATGAACGTGGCGCGAGCCGCACGCTGGACGTGACCGCGACGCATCGCGAGCGGACTGAGCCAGCGCTTGACCTGCGGCATCAGCTCCACGGTGGCCGCGGCGAGCAAGCCGACGACGAACGGGTCGACGAGGATCGAGCTCAGCTGAAACGGCTGCGCCGCATAGAGCATCGTCGCGAGCCCGGCGAACGCGACCAGCACACCCGCGACCGCGTTCGCATGGCGATACGTGGCCGATCGCCGGCGGACCGCCACGACGACCTCGGCCGCCGACGCATTCTCGACCGCCTCGATCGCGCGCGTGAACGCCGATCGCGCAGCTTCGTCGAGGAATCGCGCCGCCACGCGGGTGGATATAGCACGCTCGCGCGGCTTATCCGGGCGGCACGGCGAGTGCGAGCTCCGTCGCGGCGCGGCGGTCGACCTTTCCGGACGGCAGGAGCGGTAGCGTCTCGACGATCAGCACCTGACGCGGCCGCGCGTGCGGAGGCAGGGTCGACTGCCATCGCGTTCGCGCCAGTTCTGGGTCGAATGCGCCGTCGATCGTGAGCGCGACCGCCACGATCTGGCCCCAGATCGGGTCCGCAAGTCCGAACGCGCACGCTGCGAGAACCCCTGGCGTCGTCGCGACCACGCTCTCGATCTCGGCGGGATGCACGTTCTCGCCGCCCGTGATGATCACGTCGTCCGCGCGGCCGAGCACGTGAAGGCCATCATCGTCGAGATATCCGAGGTCGGCCGTGACGAGCTCCGGTGCGATAGGCGCACCGTCGAGATACGCCATCGCCAGCATCGGGCCGCGGATCCGGATCAGTGCGGGGTGCTCGCGTGTGCCGGCCGCGAGCTCGACGCCTGGAAGCGGCCTCGGTAGCGCCTCGCATGACGGTGCGGTAGCAACCTGGCCGAAGGTCTCGGTCAGTCCGTAGCTCGTGCGGATCGGGAGTCCGCGCGCGATAGCAGCTTGGACTTGCGTGGGGGACGCCGCGGCGCCACCGATCAGGACGGCACGCAGTGGCTCGCTGCCGTCGATGTGATCGAGGAGAGCGGCGAGCTGAGTCGGAACCAGGGACGCCAGCGTCGCGCGCGCGCCGCGCGCCAACGCGGCGACCTCGCGCGGCGCGAAGTCGGCATCATGAAACACGATCGGCCGGCGTGCGGCGAGGCATCGGATCACGATCGATAGGCCACCGGCGTGCGCGAGCGGCAAGCACAAGAGCCAGCGATCGTCGTCGGTCCAGCCGAGATGTGCGGCGCTTGCGCCGGCGGCTGCGATCAGCGCGGCTCGCGTGAGCACCACGCCTCGCGCCGCGCCCGTCGAGCCCGACGTGAACAGGACGATCGCGGCCCCGTCCGGGAGCTGCGCAGCTGCGACTTCCGCGCGCTGTCGGTCGAGCTCGTGGCTCGCCAGCCGTGGATGCATGAGCGCGATCGGGCGACGTGCCTCGAGCGCCGCGTAGATCGCGAGGATCGTCTCGATCGTCGGCGTCGCGCTGATCGCCGTCACGCCACGCGAGCCCGCGAGCTGGACTTCGCGTTCGCAGTCCGCGAACGTCAGGGTCTTGCTTGCCGTGATGATCGCCGGACGATTGCCGGCTTCGGAGGCAGCCGCACGGATCGAGAGCGCATCCCCCGCCGGGGATTCCGCGGCGTCGTCCGCCGCCAGGCAATCCGCAGCGTCATTGCTCATAGCGCCGCCGCGAACTGATCGAGCGCGCCGTGTGGTGCGAGCCCGACCGGAACATCCGCGCCGATCGCGCGCCCGAGCTCGATGCAAGCGGCATAGCCGATCGGGCCTTCGAGCGTATGCGAGACCACCGGAGCGACGCCGTGTCGGTGCGCCGCGCTCGCGAGCTCGAAGCAACGCGCGAAGCCGCCGAGTAACGTCGGCTTGAGCACGAGCGCAGCGAGCTGAGGCGACTCGAGCGCACGCGCGAGATCCGCGCGGCCGAGATGTACGAGGCTCTCGTCGAGAGCGATCCGGCAGACCCCTGGGTGCCCGAGGAGCTCGTGCGCGCCTTCGCACGGCTCTTCGACGTAATCGATCGGAAGGTCCGCGAGCTGCGCCATCAGCTCGGCGACACCGTCACGAGGCCACGAACGATTTGCATCGACTCGAAGTCGCGCCGCCGGCGCCGCCGCGGAGATCCGCTTCACCCGATCGAGATCATCCGCGCCCACCTTGATCTTGAGACACCGCGCGCCGGCCGCGACCGCAGCGCGCGCCTGGACCTCGTCATCGACGACGATCGCGCTGCGTAGCTCGCCCTGCGGGATCGCGTTCCACAGCGCCGCGACGCTCGTGTGTGCGCGTTGCGCAAGCGCCGTCAGCAGCGCGGTCTCGATCGCGAATCGCGCTGCGGGCGCCGCCGTGACGCGATCGGCAACTCCGGTCGCGTGCGCCGGCGATTCGATCAGCAGCGGTACGCGAGCCGCGAGATCCGCAGCAGCGCTCACCGCGTCGTCGAGCACATCGATCGACATGCCGGGCAGCGGCGCGGCCTCGCCGATTCCGGTGTAGCCGAGCTCGTCGGTCACGATGATCATCGCCGCCGCTCGCTCCGTCCATCGGTCGCGCGCCGCACCACCGCGAGCGATGGGCAAGCAAACGGTTCGATGCTCGACAGCGACGATCCGCATCTAGATCACCAGGCCGATCTTGAACAGGAGCCCGTGCGCGAGCAGGAGTTGCGCTGTTCCCGCGAGGCAGCGGTTGTATTCGTCACCCGAGACCGCGCCGACGACGTCCCGCAAGCGGCGCCATGCGATCGGCAGCGTCAGCAGCGGCAAGGCTCGCCACGGATCGTTGATCGCGAGCACGGCGGGAACTGCATATGCCACCGCGAGGAACGCCGTGTACTCGCCGATCGCCGCACGGCGTCCGAATCGGACCGCGAGCGTCCGTTTGCCGGCGCGGACGTCGGTCGCACGGTCTCGGACATTATTGACGACGAGGATCGCGGTCGCGAGCGCACCGACCGGCATCGCCGCCCACACCGACAGCGCCGGCACGCGGCCGAGCTGGACGAACGCCGTGCCACACACCGCGACGAAACCGAAAAATCCAAGGACGAACACGTCGCCGAGCCCGTGATACCCGAGCGGCCACGGTCCGCCGGTGTAGGCGATGCCTGCGATGATCGACGCGATGCCGATCGCCACCACGGGCCAGCCCGCCGCGTGCACGAGGTAGAGCCCGAACGCGCTCGCGATCGCAAACGCCGCGATCATCGCGCGCTTCATCGCCGCGGCGCTGATCAGGCCCGCGCTGACCGCACGCACCGGACCGATGCGATCGGGTCCATCGGCGCCGCGCTCGGCGTCGAACACGTCATTCGCGAAGTTCGTTCCGATCTGGATCGCCAGCGCACCCGCGAGTGCGGCGAGCGCTGGGCCCCACGCGATCGCACCCGTTGCGCGCGCGCATGCGGTTCCGACCGCGACGGGCACGATCGCGGCAGGTAACGTTCGGAGGCGTGCGGCTGAAATCCAGTGTTTCATGACAAGCTCGCGCTCGACGACGGCTCACGGATAACGTGGGAACTTGGAGAAGTCTGGCTTGCGCTTCTCGAGGAACGCTTCCTTGCCTTCGCGGCCCTCGTCCGTCGTGTAGTACATGAGCGTCGCGGACCCCGCGAACGCCATCATGCCGGCCTGCCCGTCGCAGTCGGCGTTCATCGCCATCTTGAGGAACCGGAGCGCCGTCGGAGAATGCTGCAACATCTCGCGGCACCACTGGATCGTCGTCGCCTCGAGCTCGGCGAGCGGCACGACCGTGTTGACGAGTCCCATGTCGAGCGCCGCCTTCGCATCGTACTGGCGGCACAGAAACCAGATCTCGCGCGCCTTCTTCTGACCGACGACTCGCGCGAGATACGAGCTGCCGAAGCCGGCGTCGAAGCTGCCGACGCGTGGACCGGTCTGCCCGAACTTCGCGTTGTCGGCGGCGATCGTCAGATCGCAGACGAGATGCAAGACATGGCCGCCGCCGACCGCATAGCCTGCGACCATCGCGACCACCGGCTTGGGCAGATAGCGAATTCGCATGTGTAGGTCGAGGACGTTGAGCCGGGGGATGCCGTCCGCGCCGACGTAGCCGCCGGTGCCACGTACGCGTTGGTCTCCGCCCGAGCAGAACGCGTTCGGGCCGGCGCCTGTCAGGATCACCGCACCGACCGTGCTGTCATCCCGCGCCTCGTCGAAGGCGCGAATCATCTCCGCGACCGTGCGCGGCCGAAACGCGTTGTGCACTTCCGGACGGTTGATCGTGATCTTCGCGATGCCGTCGCCGGTCTCGTACGTGACGTCTTCGTAACCAGGGTGACGTGTCCAATTGATCTCAGACATAGCGGGCTCCTGTAGATGCGGCGCGTGGGTGCGCCGGGTTCGACGAACTGATGAGCTCGAGGGCGGCGCGACGAACGTCGTGCGCACCTGACGCGGTGACCGGGGCATGAATCACGGTGACGCCGCCGTGGCTGATCGCGCCGCCGATCGCCGTGGCGACCGCCGCGGGTGTAGCGGCGGTGACCGCTCGCACCCCGAGCGCGCTCGCGATCGCGGTCGGGTCGAGGTCGGGTGCCGTGATGAAGTGGCGCTCGAACGCCTCGGCATGCCCGGCCCTCGCGATCGGCAGGCCCGCGAAGATCCTGCCGCCACCATTATCGACGACGAGGATCGCGAGCGGTGCCGAGGCTTGCCGTGCCGCGAGGAGGCCACCGAGATCGTGCGCGAAGCTGACATCGCCGAGGACGAGCAGCACGGGGCATCCCGCGCGTGTCGCGCCTGCCGCCGACGCGACGAGCCCATCGATCCCCGCCGCGCCTCGTTGCGTGATCACGCGATGCTCGCGCTGATCGGAGACGAGATCGATCACTCGAATCGGCAAGCTGTTGCCGATCTGCAGCAGCGTGGCCTTTGGCATCGCTGCGATCGCAGCCCGCAACACGGCACCTTCGGATCGCGGATGCGCCGCGAGCGCGCGATCGATCGCGGCACCGCCGCGGAGGTCCGCCGCGTGCCAGGCTGCCGCAAACTCGTGCCGCGTCGCATCGGCCGCGATGTCGCGACCGACGCGTTCGGCAAGGTACGCGAGCGAGTCCGCGATGTTCCCGATGATCACGGCAGCCGCGGAGGAATCCGGATCGCGCCAGTCGTGATCGGCGAGCACGTAGCGAGTCGCGCCCGCGAGCATCGTCTGCGCGGCACTCCACCCCGCGGCCACGGGCTCGGCACCGAGCCGGATGATCAGGCGCGGCGCGGGTGCGCCCGCGAGTGCCAGCACGAGATCGAACTGATCGACGACCACAGCCGCCGACGGAGAGCCGAACCGCACCTGACTGCCGGCTTCGGCAAGGACGGGATAGCCGGCGCGCGCGGCGAGCTCGAGGACGGCCCGTCGCGACGCTGCGAACTGCACGGGCATCGCGCCCGCGACGATGATGCCGTGCGACTCGGCCGCGATCGCGGCGGCGAGCGCGTCGAGGGCCGCGTGATCTGCAACGAGCTTCGGCGGTTGCGATAGCACGGGTGTACCTCGCAGCTCGGCGACGACACGCGCGAGCGCACGGTCTTCATCGGTCGACGGCGCGGCCGGCTCGAGGGGCTTGCGCAACGGAACGTCGACGTGAACCGGCCCCGGATGCGGACCGCGCGACAGCGTCACCGCCGCGATCACTTTGCGCCTCACGGCTCGCATCGCCAGCGCGCTGCCGACCGGAGCACCGAGATCGAACGCGCCGCGGACGAAGCCGCCGTAGAGCTTCACCTGATCGATCGTCTGCGTCGCGCCGCATTGCTGCAGCTCCGGCGGACGGTCCGCCGTGATCGCGACCAGCGGAATCCCGGCGAGGCTCGCTTCGACGATCGCGGGGAGATAGTGAGCCGCGGCCGAGCCGCTCGTACACAGCATCGCCGCCGGCTTGTCGGTCGCACGCGCGACGCCGAGTGCAAAGAAGGCCGCGGCACGCTCGTCGATGATCGTCGGGAGATCGAACCGTGGATCCGCCGCGAGTGCGAGCGCGAGCGGAGTCGACCGCGAGCCCGGGCTGATCACGCAGGTCACCACGCCGGCATCTGCGAGGCTCGCCACGACGAGCTCCGCCCACAGCGTCTGCACGGCGGCCGTCATGCCGCGGCTCCGAGGGCGCCGAGCATGGCGCGCAGCTTGAGCTCGGTCTCCGCGAGCTCGCGATCGGCATCGGAGCCGGCGACGATACCGGCGCCCGCCCACAGATGCGCGTGCTCTCCGATCAGCACACCCGACCGGATCGCGACCGCGAGCTCGCCATTGCCCTCGAGATCGAACCAGCCCACGGGCGAGGCGTACCAACCACGCTGCGAGGTCTCGCGCGAGCCGATCCACTCCGTCGCGAACTGCGTCGGCGTGCCACCGACGGCCGGCGTCGGATGCAGGCGCGCGGCGATCTCGAGCACGTGATGCGGCGAGCGCAGCTTCGCGGTGATCGGCGTGTGCAAGTGCAGGACGTGCCGCAGCGCGCGAATTCCGGGTGCCTCTGGCACGCGAACGTCGCCGAGCTCGGCGAGCGTGCTCGCGATCGCGCGCACGACCAGCTCGTGCTCGCGATGATCCTTGGTGCTCGCGAGCAGCGCCGCATGATCGGCATTGTCGATGCGCGCACGCGAGCCGGCCAGGGCATCACACGCGACCGTCGAGCCATCGACGCGGACGAGCCGCTCCGGGGTTGCGGCGATCAGCGTCCCGCCCGCCGGTGGCCGCACGAGCAGCCGCACACAGTCTTCGTGTCGCGCATCGAGCTCGGCGAGCAGATCTGCCGCGCGGGCCTCTCCGCCGAGTGTCACGACGGCACTGCGAGCCGCGACGACCTTCTCGCACTCACCGCGCGCGATCGCGTTCGTGATCTCGCGAACCTGATCTCGCCACGCGCAGACATCACCGCGATCGATCTCGATCATCGGCGGCTGTGGACGGGCTGCGAAGTGATTCGCGAGCGCGACGCGGAACGCCGCGAGCTCGTCATGCCAGCGCTTCGCATCGCGGGCGTCGCGCGCATCGACCGCGAGGACGAGCCACGCGCTGGCTCCGTCCTGGACGTACGTCCACCGCGGCAACATGAACCATGCATCGCCGAAGCCGGTCCACGGCGCGCTATCTGCTGCACCGGGCGTGAATGCGAGACCGCCGAGGAGCCTTGGTCGCGCGAGTGCGAGCTTGCGATCGCCCTTTGCGACCGCGGCTGACACGATCACCTCCCCTATCGCGAGTCGCCGCGCACCGGCGACGATCTCGTCGCATCGCGCCTGGCCGGATCCGCGGAGCTCGTGAGCGACGCCGATGCCGACGATCGTCAGATCGCGCGAAGACCACGCGACCGCCGGCGCCGCGCGCCAGGCCGCGATGATCGCTGAGGCCGCGACGATCGGCGCTGGAAACGCGATCGCGGTCAACCCATTCGCCTGCCTCGCCGCCGCAAGTCCACTGTCGAGCACGGCAGCATCGTCCGAGCTTCTACGCGCCTCGGGCGCGCGGCCGTGCGACACGTCGAACGCATACGACTCCGGCCCGACGAGATCAGCCGCCGGCTTCATCTACGGCTCCTCCGCGGGCGTCGCGATGTAGAGGTTGCACACGCCAAACGTCAGTTGCGTGACGCCCAAGACCTCGAGCCCATTCTCGGCCATGATCTTCGCGAACACCTCGGGCTCCGGGAACGCCTCGACCGACGTCTGGAGATAGCGATACTCGCGCGAGCCGCCGAGCAAGGCGCCGAGCCGCGGGACCACGTGATGACAATGAAGGCGCGCGGCTGCGCCGAGCACGCCACGTCGCGGCTCGCCGAGCTCGAGGATCGCGATGCGTCCGCCGGGTCTGACGACGCGTGCGATCTCGCGGAGGCCGAGCGCGCGGTCCGGCACGTTGCGGATGCCGAACGCGATCGTCGCCGCATCGATCTCGCAGTTACGATAGGGCAGGTGCTGCGCATCGCCTTGTGCGAGCGATACGCGATCCGAGAGCCCGCGCTCGGAGAGCTTGTGCTTCGCGATCGCCAGCATCCCGGGCGATGGATCGAGGCCGATCACCGATGCGCCGGGACATGCACGCGCGATCTCGATCGCGAGATCTCCGGTACCGGTGGCGATATCGAGGATCCGTGGAGCTTCACCGAACCAGGCTGCTTGCGTGCTGTTGCGGCGTCGCGCGATGTCGAGGCCGAGCGCGCGGACGAGCTTGCGACGCCATCGTTGATCGAGTCCCAGCGACAGGAGCCGGTTCACGAAGTCGTAGCGAGGCGCAATGCGGTCGAACATCTCGCCGCTGCCGAGTGCCGGTTGGGTCGCGATCGCCGCGATGCCGCTGACGCGCGGGGAGGGCAATGGAGCTGTCATGACGTCCTCTCCAAAGAAGCGAGCGCGACGGTCTCGAGGGCGTCGCGGGCGGGTCCGGGGGCAAACACATCGAGTGCCTCGAGTGCGCGATGCGCGTGATCTTCGGCGAGCTTGCGAGTCGCGGTGAGTGCGCCGGTCTCGCGTACGGCCGTTGCGATCGCCGCGAGGTCGCTGTTGCAGCCTTCGGCGAGAGCCTCTTCGATCCGCGCGCGCAGCGACGGCTCGCGTTCGAGCGCGACCACGAGCGGGAACGTCATCTTGCCCTCGCGCAGATCGGCGAGCGGGTCCTTGCCGGTACCGTCACCTGTCGCCGCGACGAAGCCGAAATCGAGCTCGTCGTCGACCGCTTGAAACGCAACCCCGAGGTGCAGCCCGAACCGCTCGAGCGCATCCTCCGCGGAGCGATCGAGCCCGGCGGAGCGAGCGCCGGCGATCATCGCCCACCGGAACAGCGCCGCCGTCTTGCCCTCGACGATCTGGAAATATTCTGCGCGCTCGGCGCGCACGAGGCCGCGACGCTCGAGCTGGAGCGACTCCGCCGTGATCATCTCGTCGATCACGGCGAGCATCCGATCGAGCAAGCCGTCGACGTTCGCCGCTGCGATCCGGCGCAGTGCCGCGACGAGCAGCCAGTCGCCCGCGAAGATCGAAGCCGCGTTGCCGTAGACCACGCACGCGGCCGGCTTGCCGCGCCTGCGCTCCGCGAGATCGACGACGTCATCGTGGAGCAGCGTCGCCGTGTGGACGAGCTCGACCGCGACTGCGAGGCCTCGCGCCTGCGCGGTGAAGCCGTCGCCGAATCGGCTGGCGAGCGCCACGCACATCGGCCGCAGGTGCTTGCCCCGCAGATCGAGCAAGTGATGAGCCGCGGAATGAACGACGCGTGCGCCGTGAGGCAATTTCGCAAGCTCGGCTTCGAACTCGATCAGATCGGCCCTGACCCAGCGGCCGAGAGTTGAGAGCCGATCACCGAGATCACGCGCACCACGAGCGCCGCTCACGCGAGCGAGCTGATCCAGAACTGAACGATCCGTTGCCTCTAGCGCGAGCGTCATGGTTGCCCTTCCGATGCCTTAAGAACGTTCAAAGATTCTTGAAAAGTCATGGCACAATCAAGCAAAACCGACAACATCTGATTTCATAAGGACTTAAAGACCGAATCCCGCGCAAACAGGACAATGAATTGGGCGACCGCTAGAATTTCGGGTGGTGGCACATTCGCGTCGCGGCCGCGATCAACGGCTCGTTAGCCGTTGTCGGGTCGAGTTCGATCGGCCATCGGGCGTGGTCGAAGCGGAGACCGAAGATGTCTCGGCTCGCGGTCTGTACATCCGGACCGAGGCGCTGTTGCCGGTCGGCGAAGAGACCGAGCTGCGCCTGACCTTGCCGGACGGAAGCGACCTCGTGCTACCGGCGCGCGTCGCGCACATGCTGACGCCTTCGTCGGCCAAGGCGCTCGGCCGGCATGCGGGCATGGGCTTCGAGATCCTCGGAGGCGAGAGCTCGGCGCGGCTCAAGCTCCGCGCGCACGTCGATAGCCTGCGCACCGAGATCACGAATCCGGGGCTCTCGACCACGACCCAGATCGTCGTCGTCGAGCCAAGCGCCCCGTTGCGCACGCGGATGGTCCGGAGCCTCGAGTCGGCCGGCTTCAAGGTCACGGCCTGCGCGAGCGCGACGGATGCGCTCGAGGCGTGCACCCAATGGCGGCCGGATACGGTCGTCGCCGCGTCGTCGCTCGAATCGATGACCGGGATCGATCTGGCGTACGCGATGTCCGATCACGAGACGCTATCGGACGTGCCGCTGATCCTGACGGGCGATGACACCGATCTCGGGCGCCTCGAGGCATATCGCGCCGGGGTGCGCGACTACATCCCGACGCCGTTCCTCGAGGAGGAGCTGGTGATTCGCGTCCATCGCGTCGCGGCACCGGTGACACCGACGACGAATCCCGGCTTGCGCGGGAGCCTTGTCGACATCGGACTCGGCACGTTGCTATCGTTGTTCGAGTTCGAGCGCAAATCAGGAATCCTGTTGCTGTTGCGCGGCGGCGACATCGCCCGCGTCTTCGTCTCGGAGGGCAAGATCCTCAAGGTCGAAGCGAGCGCCGGTCGAGGCACACCGCGCGAGCGCCTGATGTTGCTGCTCGATTGGCGCGATGGGCAGTTCGAGTTCTCGCCATGCTCGATCGGAGGCCGCGATGAAGTTGGTACAACGGTGACGCAGCTTCTGCTCGAGCATGCGCGGATCAGCGATGAGGCGGACGCGAACAGGGCCGCGCCCATCCCGCGACGCTAGGTCGTGTCGCATCACTGTCGCACTTCCGCCTGGCGAGGTTTATTGCAACGATAGCGGCGCCGGCGCGTCCACCACTTCGGTGCACCGAGGATCGACGCATTCATGACACGCCTCCTCATCTGCACGTTGCTGGTCGGCGGTCTCGTTCTCACCGGCCTCGTTCCCATCTCCGCCGTGCGGGCCGATGACTCGGTGCTGCCACCAACAGTGCGCGCGCACGCGATCCGGCGGACGACGAGCGTGACGATCGACGGGCACCTCGACGAGCCCGCTTGGGCGGCCGCACCGAGGCAGACCGGCTTTGTCCAGCGGTTCCCGAAGGACGGCGGTAAGGCCGAGCACCAGACGAGCTTTGCGGTGCTCTACGACGACGAGGCGATGTACGTCGGCGTGTGGGCCGAGGATTCGGAGCCCGAAAAGATCAGACGACTGCTCACGCGCCGTGATGTCGACTCGCCGTCCGACTCGATCGCGATCGGGTTCGACTCGTATCACGATCGGCGCACCGCGTTCGTGTTCCAGCTCAACGCCGCCGGCGTGCAGCGCGACATGCTGCTGTTCGACGATCAGGCGCAGGACGACACGTGGGACGCCGTGTGGACCGGCAATGCGGCGGTCACCGGCGAGGGCTGGACCTCCGAGTTCCGGATCCCGCTCAACCAATTGCGATTCTCGAGCGGAGATACTCACGAGTGGGGCTTTCAGATCGTGCGAATGGTCGCGCGCACGCAAGAACAGACGGCGTGGTCACCGTGGCCGCGCTCGGCGCCGCAGATCGTCAGCAAGTTTGGGCTCGTCGATGGTATCGATCACCTGAAGCCGGGGCGCCGCGTCGAGCTGTTGCCGTACGCGCTCGGCGGTGTCGACGTGATGCCGATCGCGGACGGCGATCCACTCAACGCGCACGCCTCGATGCGACGCAACTTCGGACTCGACGTCAAGTACGGCCTCGGGCCGGCGTTCACGCTGTCGGCGACGATCAACCCCGACTTCGGCCAGGTCGAAGCCGATCCTTCGCAGGTGAACCTCAGCGCGAACGAGCTGTTCTTTGCCGAGAAGCGGCCGTTCTTCCTCGAAGGCGTCGATCTGTTCAAGCTGCCGATCGGCAACAGCGACAACACCGTCGAAGGTGCGTTCTATAGCCGCCGGATCGGCGCCGCGCCGCCCGCGCCCGACGGAAAATATGTGAAGTCTCCGCAGTCGACGGACATCTATGGCGCGGGCAAGCTCACCGGCAAAGCGCAAGGCTGGTCGATCGGCGTGTTCGACGCGGTCACCGGACAAGAGTCGGCCGACGTCATCGACGAGGCCGGTACCAGCACGCAACCGATCGTCGCGCCGCTCACGAACTACGCGGTCGCTCGCGTCAAGCGCGATCTGCGCGATGGCAAGACCTCGATCGGCATGTCCGCGAGCGCCGTAAATCGCTCGCTGTCAGGCTCGCCACTCGCGGCCACGTTGCACGATCAGGCGTACACGGCCGGCGCGCAGCTCCAGCATCACTGGGGCAATAACGCTTGGGAAGCGAATCTGCACATGGTCAGCAGCTGGGTCCACGGCACCGAGGACGCGATCGCGGTGACGCAGCGTAGCAATCGCCATCTGTTCCAGCGTCCCGATCGCACGGATCTCGCGTTCGATCCGCATCGCACGTCACTCGGCGGTTTCGGTGCGACGTGGATGGCGGGCCAGATCGGCGACACCAAGCACTGGCGGTTCGGCAGTGGCGGCGATCTGCGGACGCCCGGTCTCGAGCTCAATGATCTGGGATTTCAGACCAACTCGGACCGGGTGATCCCGTTCGTGTGGGGCCAGTATCGCGTCGACGAACCGAGCGAGCACCTCCTCAACTGGCAGGCGAACGCCGATGTATTCCTCGTCAACACGTTCGAGCCGCGCGTCGAGGCCTATGGCCTCGAGTGCAACGCGAACATCCAGCTGCCGAACTACTGGCAATTCGGCGCGGGATGCAACCTCGCCCGCAACCGCTGGGACACGACCGCGTTGCGCGGAGGCCCCGCACTGCGCGCCGACGCGGGCACCAACGGCTTCGCGTGGTTCAACACCGACACGCGCAAGCGCGTCTACTTCAACTTCAACCTGTCCGGAAACCACAACTGGACGACGGACAACACCGGCTACAACATCGATGTCGCGGCGACGATCCAGGCGCGCTCGAACATCGACATCGCGGTCGGTCCGAGCTGGGCGGAGCGCGACGATCCGCTGCAGTACGTCGATCAAGTCGACGACGGCACGATGAAGCACTACATCCTGGCGCGCATCAAGGAGCATGTCGCGAGCGTGACCGTTCGGATGAACTGGACGTTCTCGCCGCACCTGTCACTGCAGGCGTACGCGCAACCGTTCGTGGCCGCAGGGCGGTACAGCGAATACAAGGACGTCAACAACCCGCACGCGTTCCGTTACGAGGACCGGTTTCATCTGCTGCAGGGCTCTGACTACGCGATCGCGGCAGGCACCGTGAACGTGAACTACGCCGGCACGTACAGCTTCGCGCAGCCCGACTTCAACTTTCGCCAGCTCCGCTCGACGCTCGTGATGCGCTGGGAGTACCGCCCGGGCTCGACGGTGTTCGCGATCTGGAGCCACGGTCGAACCGATCAGGTCGCCGATGGCCGATTCCGACTCGGCCACGACTTCAATACGCTGATCGACGGTGGCGGCGAGAACATCGTGATGGTCAAGGCCAACTACTGGATCGGCCTGTAGACTACTTCTGCTTCGGCGGCGGCGGCTTGAGGTTCTCCCACGGCGCTTGGACGCCGAGGTACTCGGCCCAGTCAAAGCCGGAGTCGGACATCGCCTTCAGCTGGTCGGCCGATAGCACCTTGCCGATCTGGCCCTGGGCATCGGTCAACATGCCGCCGAGACCGCCCGCGTACTCGAGAACACCGGCGTAGTTACGCTCGTAGGGAGACAACTGGCCGTCGCTGATCGCCTTGTTGGTGTAGTCGAGGACGTCGTCGTAGATCTTGTCGAAGGTCTTGTCGAGCTTCTTCGATTGCTCGGCCGTGACGTGGGCTTTGTCTTCGGCCTCTTTGAGCATCTGCGCCGCGCGCTCGCGCGGAATCAACAGCCCTGCTTTGATCAACGGCACGATCCGCGCGCGATATTCATCCTCGGTCTCTCCGTCGCCCCGGCCGAACATCGCCGAGAATTCGGCTTGCTTCCGCGCGCGGCGTTCCGTCCGCGACTCGGTCTTGTCTTCCGGCAGCGCCGGTGCCGCACCGGAAGTCGGTCGCGATGACGACGTGCGCCCCGAAGACTCGATCCCAGGATCCGCGGGACGTGGCTCGGTCACCTTCGCGAGCTCTGACGCCGGTGCCGGACGCGCCGCGAGCTCGCTCCGCAACGAGCGATTCTCGAGGTACAGCCACACCGACGCGGCGATCCCGGCGAGCGAGACAGCGGCGAACACCACAGTCGAGCGAGCCATGCCGGCTGGAAACTAGCACGTCGCTTCACGGCCGCTCCGGCAATCGTGGCTGCCTGACTGTTCAGGCAGGAGCTGCGGCGATAGCATGGAGGGAATGGATCGTTCCGCGGAGCTACGGCTACCCACCGTCGCCGTACCCGTCCGTGTTGCGATCCTGGGACAGACGCCGATCGCGGCCGAGCTGTTCGTGCCCGAGACCTCGCAGCAAGCGCGCGCGCAGCTCCTCGAAGACGTCTCGATGGTCGTCGAGAAAGATGAAGGCTTCTTGCCGGTGCGCGGACCGGAGGGTGTCCGGTTGTTCGCCAAGCACGCGGTCGTGTGGATCGCGATCCGGCGCGAGGTCGAGCATGATGTCGACGAGGAGCTCGACATGCCCGAGGAGGTCGTCACGCTCTACGATCGTCATCATCGCGTCGAGCTTCAGCTCGTCACGGGCGCAACGCTTGTCGGGATGCTATTTGACTCGTCGCCGGCCGATCGGCCGCGGGTCGTCGATCACTTGAATCGCGCGAAGCGGTTTCTTCGGTTGTGGACGGCAGACGAGCATTATCTCGTCAATACGCAGCAAATCTTGCAGGTCACCGAGTTGGCCTGGAGCCTGGAGTAACGTGGCGAAGATCGATGGCTATCTACGAAGCATCGAAAAGTTCGGCGCAGCCGGCGCGATCCTGACGTCCGGACAAGCGGTGACGCTGAGGTTTCCGACCGGAGATCGACACGCAACCCAGGTGACGCCACACGATCAGCTCGTGATGATGGTGCGCGAGATCGCGCCACCACCCGCCCTCGACGTGATCGATAAAGGGCGGCCCGGCCGGTTCGACTTCGATTCCAACGGAACACGCTACGGGCTCTCCGTCGTGCCCAAGCCGGGTCTCTGGCAGGTCACGATCGAGACGGCCGCGGCCGCGGAGCCTCCGCCACAGGTGACGGCGGGCCAGACCTCGCCGCCGACGCTTCGCAATCCCAGGCCGCCGACCGCCGTCGCTTCCGCCGACGGGAATGACATGGCGATCGAGCGCGGTCAGTACGACGGCTCGTCGCCCGCGGTGACGACCAGCGGCAGCGTGCTGCTCGACCAGCTGACCGCGGCAGCCCGCGGTGCGCGAGCGACCGATATCTATCTCGCGACGGGAATGGCGCCGATGATTCGCGTCGGTCCCGAGCTTCAGCCGGTGGGAGATCGCGGCGCGCTCGATGCGGAGACGTTGTCTCGCGAGCTCGGCGCGATCGCACCGGCGAACGTGCGTGGCACGTGGACCGAAACCGGCGTCGGCATGTTCACGTACGGTGATGGGATCGGCCGCGTTCGCGCGACGCTCGCGCGTGACCATCGTGGGCCTTGTGCGACGTTGCGTTTGCTCGTCGGCGAACCGCCTGCGCTCGATCGGCTTGGCCTCGGCAAGGAGGTCACGTCGTGGCTCGATCAGCGCGGCTTCATCGTCGTCGCCGGTCCTTCCGGATGCGGCAAGACGACCACGCTCGCGGCGATGGTGCGTGCACTCGGCGAGAAGCGACGGCGAGTGATCGCGATCGAAGATCCGATCGAGATCGTGCATGTCTCGAGCGCCTCGGTCAGCCAGCGCGCGGTCGGCGAACATGTCCCGGGAGTCGCCGCGGGTGTCGCCGCTGCGATGAACGAAGGTGCGGACGCGATCGTCGTGGGGACCGTCGCGTCGGCGGACGCAGCGCGGGCCACGCTCGACGCGGTCGGGGCCGGGCTCCTTGTCCTCGCCACGATCACCGTTCCGGTGGCCGGGCTCGCGCTCGAGGTCCTGGTCGACCAGCTACCCGTCGAACGCCGCGATCTCGCTCGCACCATCCTCGCGGATGCGCACCTGGGGACGATTGGGCCGGTCCTACGGGGCACCCAGCGCTCCTTCGAGGTCTTGAACGGTCGACCGTCGGGTTGAGCCTCTGGTGGGGTAGCTGGGGATGATTGTCGGGTCCGGGATTTGAATACCCGTCGGAACCCAAGGTATATAGTTGTGAACCCGTACGGTTTTTACAAAAACTGTGACCGACGATTACCGAGAAGGCGGGACGTTAATCCTGTCGCGCCCGTTAGGCCCGCCGGATAAGAAGGGGCCGGCTGGAGAGGCCTGTCTTGTCAATCTTCATCCGCCCGGTCCGGACATCGGACGGCGGATTCCGCTCGTCAACACGCAGTACATCGTAGGGCGCGATAGCGAAGCACAGTTCGTCGTCAGCCGAAGCTCCGTGTCGCGCCAGCACGCGCGGCTGTTCGTCGATGACGATGGCAATTGGTGGGTCGAAGATCTGAACTCCACGAACGGGACGTTCGTCAACGAGACGCGAATTCGCGCGCAGCAGCTCAGCGATAGCGATCAGGTTCGGTTCGGCGACGCGATCTACAAGTTCCTGTCTGGCTCGAACATCGAGAGCGCGTATCACGAAGCGATTCACAACATGGCCATCCAAGATGGCATGACGGGAATCCACAACAAGCGCTACTTCATGGAGTTCCTCGAGCGAGAGATCGCCGTTGCGAGCCGCCATGGTCATCCGGTCACGCTCGTGATGTTCGACGTCGATCACTTCAAGAAGGTCAACGACACGCACGGCCACCTCGCCGGCGATGCGGTGCTGAAGGAGCTCGCGCAGCGAATCCGTCCGCGGATCCGGCGCGAGGATCTGTTCGCACGGTACGGCGGCGAAGAATTCGCGTGCGTGCTCCCTTCGACGGCGCTGCCGGGCGGCATCGTGTTTGCCGAACATCTCCGCACGCTGATCGAAGAGCGTCCGGTGCCGTTCGAGAATGTCCAGATCTCGTTCACGATCAGCCTCGGCGTGACAACGCTGCATCGCGAGACCGGCGTCGATACGGCGGGCCTGATCAAGCGCGCCGACGACAACCTGTATTCGGCGAAGCGCGGCGGTCGTAATCGCGTGGTTCCGACGCTGGCCGATTTGATTCCGGCCTAGGCGCGCGAGGCACCGCGGTGTGCTAACCCGCCTGGCGCCGTGATCTCGCACAAGACCCTCGAAGACCTCGGATGGCCGACGCTCGTCGACCACTGGGCGAAGCGCTGCGCGACCAAGCGCGGCGACGCGAAGGTGCGTGGTGGTGGGGTGCTGCTCGACGAGATCGTCGCGGCCAGGGAACGCACGCGTGAGGTCAGCGAGGCGCGCGATCTGTCCTCGCGCGGCGAGCGACTGCCGCTCGGCGGCATTGCCGAGGTTGCCGGCGCGATCGAGCGCGTGCGCAAGTCTGCGGCACTCGAGGCGGCGGAGCTCGTCGCGGTCGCTTCGACGGGCCGGTCGTTGACACGGCTGCGCGCGCACCTCCGCGAACATGCGGAGATCGCGCCGAAGCTTGCAGCGCACGCGGCGCAGATCGCGGATCTCGGGCACGTCTATCATCCGATCCTCGAAGCGTTCGATCCCGAGGGCAAGCTCGTCGATCACGCGAGTGATGCGCTCGGGCCGCTGCGGCGCGCGCTCGCGCAGATCAAGGCCCAGCTCGAGAAGCGGATGGACGCGCTGCTCGGCGACGAGCGGTTCTCGGCCTACCTGCAAGATGTTTACTACACGCAGCGCGAAGATCGTTACGTGTTGCCGGTCCGCACCGACGGCAAGGGCTTCGTGCGCGGCATCGTCCATGGCACATCGCAGAGCGGGCAGACGCTGTTCATCGAGCCCGAAGAGATCGTCGATCTCAACAACCGGATGAAGCTCGCGGAGGCCGAGGTGCTCGACGAGGAGCGCCGGATCTTCGTCAAGTTCTCGGGCTGGATCGCGGAGGAGGCAGACGCATTCGTCGCGGCGCTCGCGGCAGGAGAGGTGCTCGACGTGATCGCGGCCGCGGCGATCATGGCCGATGACACGGTGTCCGCGGAGCCGATCCTCGACGAGGCTCCGCGGATCGCGCTCCTCCACGCGCGGCATCCGCTGATGTTGCTCGCCGAACGCCGCTGCGTCGCGAACGACGTCGCGGTCGCGGCCGGCGCGACGCTCGTGGTGTCTGGACCGAACGCCGGTGGCAAGACCGTCGCGCTGAAGACCGTCGGGCTCGCCGCGCTGATGGCGCGCGCCGGGCTGCATCTCACCGCCGAGAGCGGCAGCGCGATCGGATGGTTTCACGACATCGTCACCGACATCGGCGATGCGCAGAGCCTCGAGAACGATCTGTCGACGTTCTCCGGTCACATGGTCAACTTGCGCGAGCTGCTACAAGCCGCCGCGCCCGGGATGCTCGTGCTGATCGACGAGATCGCGGTTGGCACCGATCCCGATCAAGGAGCGTCACTCGCACAAGCCGTGCTCGAGGCGTGGTCACGGAAGGGCGTCACCGGGATCGTGACGACCCACTACGAGCGGCTGAAGGCGCTCGCCTCCGCGGACCCACGGTTCGCGAATGCGTCGGTCGGGTTCGATCTCGAGCGACTCGAGCCGACGTTCAAGCTGCACATCGGAACACCGGGAAGCTCCGGTGCGCTCGCGGTCGCCAAACGGATGGGCATCGCGGCGCCGATCGTCGAGCGCGCGCGCGAGCTGCTCGGCCGCGAGGGGGTGCGGGTCGAAGAGCTGCTCGCGAGCGTCGCGGACCAGCGGCGCCGGATCGAAGAAGAGCGCGCGGCGCTGCTCGCCGAGCTCGAGGCGGTCGAAGCCGAGCGCGCCGCATCACGCGCGCAGCGCGAGAGGACGCAAGCGCGGTTCGAGAAGCAGACGCGCGCCGCGCATGGCGAAGCGCTCTCGGCCTTGCGCGCTGCTCGCCGCGAGATCGACGAGGTCCGCAAAGAGCTGCGTGCCAAGGCACAGGAGGCGACACCGGAGGATCTCAAGCAGGTGACCCGCCGGCTCGTCACGCCGGGCGCCGCGGTCGCGCAACACGAGCCGAAGCGCAACTTGCCGCCGGGCACGCCGGCGACGCCAGAGCTCCTCGTTCCGGGTGCCGCCGTGATCGTCGCGCGGCTCGGTCGCGCCGAAGTCGCCGCTCCACCGGTCGACGGCAAGGTCGAGGTTCGCCTCGGGCTGATGCACTCGATGGTGCCGATCTCCGACGTGCTGATGGACACGCACCGTGCAGCGCGGCGTGCGGAACGCGAGCGCGAGAAGGCCGAAGCGGAAGCCGAGAAGGAGAAGCCGTCCGGACCGTCGGTCGTGCTGGTCGATGGCGTGCCTGCCGGAGGTCGTGCAACTGCGCGGACGATCGATTCGACGATCGACGTGCGCGGGCAGCGCGTCGATGAAGCGGTCGACAACGTCGATCGATTTGTCGACGAGAGTCTGATGGCGAGCCGCGATACGATGTTCGTCGTGCACGGTCACGGTACCGGCGCGTTGCGCCAAGCGATCCGCGCACACCTCGGCGCGCACAAAGGCATCGACAAGGTTCGGGCCGGCGAGCCGAGTGAAGGCGGTGACGGCGTCACCGTCGCATTCCTCAAGGGCTGAGCCGCTACGGCGCGGTCACGTAGAACGACGCTTTATAGTACGTGTCGCGGTCCTTGACCGCCGGTAGCGCGAGCTTCTCCGCGAGCGGCTGCAGGCAACGCTGCGCCGTGACGATGTCCTCGGTCTTGACCTCTCCGGACGGGGTGAAAGGCATATTCGGGATCGTGACGCCCGCCGGCGGCACGCGATAGATCGGGCGATCGCGCGCCAGCTCGCTGCGAGCGCCGGTCTTCGTGATCGAGATCAGGAACACCGAGTACGGCAGCTTGACCATGCACGTTCGCATCGCCGGCATTGCTTTCTTTGCGATCGCGCGCGCGGCTTCGAGGTCTAGCGAGGCGGTACCGCCCTCACGGACCAGCGTCGCGGGCAGATCGATCGCGGTGAGCTCGCGGACATGCTCGTCGGCGCGCTTGCGCCACGGGCTGTCGGGTGCGAGTGCGACGTAACGGCGAAAATACACGAGCGCGTACTCGGGCCGAATCGTGCGCCACGCGAGGCCGCGCATGTACTCGCTTTCACCGAGGCCGAGCAAGGGAAACTCCGGGTACTGGAGCGCCGAGAATTGACTGTCGAACCGCAGCGCCAGCTCGATCTGAGTCGCGACCTCGCTCGGCTGGCGACGGCGATCGTAGGCGAGCGCGAGCAACCAGTGATGCAACGCCTCCTGCATCCCGTCGGGCGTCAGATCGACCGCGACCTCGAGCGCCGCGATGCCTTCTTCGAGCTTGCCCATCGCGAGCCTGACCTCGCCGAGCCGCATCCACAGCTCGCCGTTCGTCGAGCCGTTCGAGGCCGCACGCATGAACGTGCGCTCCGCGTCGGCGTAGCGACCGGCACGCGACTGACAGATTGCGAGCTCTCGCCGCAACCGCGACCGATCGACGATGCAGGACTCATCGATCTTGGCCGTACACGCGGCAGAACCGCCGGTCTTGTCATCGGCGATCTGGAGATCATCCGCGCACTGCGCCCAGTTCTTGACGGCGAGATATGCATCGCCTCGCAGGACGTAGGCGTCCGTCGCTTTCGGCAGGAGCTCGATCGCCTGGCTCAGCGTCTCGATCGCAAGCATCGCAAGTATCGTGTCGTCGGGCGTTCGCTCGTCCAAGCGATGCTTCGCTTCTCGCACGAGCTCGGCGTAGCTCTTGGTCTCCGGCGACAACGCCTCGTCCCACAGGCGCGACTGCCGCTCGCGTTCGAGATCTCGGTCGACCGGCTCGGGCGGGTACTTCTTCGACTGTGCCCACGCCGGTGCCGAGGCGAGGAGGATCGCGAGCGCGATCCACTTCACCGAAATAGCTCGTCGGGTAAGGGTGGCAAGAACACGGGCGGATGCTTCTTGCGCTGCGCGAGCAGGGTATCGAGGTGCTGCTTCGCACGCGCTTGGAACTCGACCCGCGCGCCCGCCGGCGAGTGCAGGTACTTCTGCCAGTACTCGATCGCGAGCTCGTTCGAGCCGTACGCTTCCTCGAGCAGCGCGAAGTAGTAGTACTCCTCGCCGGGGGGCACGAAGAACACCTGCCGCATCATGACCCTCTTGTGGAAGGTCTCCTTGGACTCCTCGGTCTGCGACAGGATCAAGTCGCGCGCCTGGGCACCGCGCTCGTCGCGATCGAGCGCGACCGCGAGCCCGTAGAGCGTCGAGGCGCTGCCGCCGCGCTTGAGCGCTTCGCGATACATGTCGACGGCGTCGTCGAGTCTACCGATCATCATGTAGGTCTCGGCGAGATTGCTCCAGATCGTCTCGTCGCTCGATTGGTCGGCGCGCGCGAGGATCTTCTCGTAGTCGTGCGTCGCGGCTTCGAGGTGCTTCCTGTCTTCCGACGGCTTCTGGGCGTTCGCGAGCTTCGTGTGAAGGATCGCGCGCTGGAACAAGATCTCGGAGCTGCCTTCCGCGTCGACGCTGAGCCTCGGATCGAGCGGTGCCCGCGCTTCGAAGGCGTCCCACGCTGCGATCACTTCTTCCGCATGCTTGCGATCGATGTTGGTTGGATCCGACGAGCACAGGATCGAGACGTTCGACTGCACGAGCATGTTCTCGCACTCGAAGAAGAACGAATAGAGGAGCTTGCCGAGCCGATAGTGCGGCTCAGGCGCGGTGGGTTTCGCGAGCGCGGCTGCGCGATACGCCGCCGCCGCAAACGCGACGTGGTTCTTGATCTCCTTGTACGTGATGCCGCGCGCGTTCGCCTGCAGCGTTTGTTCATCGCCGCTCTTCATCTCGAAGTCGTACTTGTCCTGCATCGCATCGGGACTGCTCGTCTCGATCGCGTGCTGCCACACGTCGGCCCGGCCGGTGATCGTTGCAACGGCGAGAACGATCGCGATGACACCGAGGCGCATCAATGGATGTGCACCTTGATGTGGGGTTGCGGCGCGGGGACCGGCTTCTTCTTCGGCGGCACGCGGCGCTCGGCGTCGATCGCAGCGATGTGCTCGAGCGCGCGGCCTCGCCATGGCGCGTTTCCGGAGGCCGCGTAGAGCGCCCACTCGGTCCGTGCTTCGGAGTAGAAACCGCCGATCTCGTAGATCAAGCCGAGATAGTAGTGTTGATCCTCGGCTAGCGCGAATCGAAACCCGACGAGCGCGGTCTGAAGCTGCGGTGCGAGCTGCGTCTGCAGCGCGGTCTCCAGATGGTCGATGACCTCGAAGGCAGCACCGCGCTGTTCGTCGCGATCGTATTGCACCGCGAGCGCAAAGCTCACGAGCAGCACCTCGTTAGGATAGTACCCGGGGTTGACCGTCGGCAGGCTGTTCGCGAGGACATCGATCGCTTCGCTCATCTCGCCGCGCAAGGCCAGTGCGGTCGAGAGATCGACGAGCACGCGCGCACTGCTGGGAACGCTCGGCAGCAGAGGTCCCTGTGCGAGCCGCAGATAACGAATCGCATCATCGAGCTCGCCAAGGCGCAGATAGATGCCACCGAGTCGGCCGGTGACCTCGAATCCGGCCTTCTCGGGGCCCACGAGCTGGACCGTCATATGGAGCGCTTCGAGCGCCTCCCGCGTCTTGCCGATCGCATCGGCGGTCTGGCCGAGTAACGCGAGGACGTCGGTGTTCTCGGGCGCGAGCTTGCGCGCGAATCGCAGCATGCCGTAGACGTCGCGATAGATCCGATCGTGCGATTCGACGATGTGATCGTAGTCGTACGACAACCAGGTGTCGGCTTGCGTGAGGGCTTGCCGCGCCTTCTGCAGGATCGTCGCGATCTCTGCTTTGTGCGGTTCGACGATGTCGCGCCAGAACACGCCGCGTTCGGGGTCGGCAGCGGCCGGTGTTGGGTCAAACACGACCTCGGCCAAAGCGGGCCTGCCGAGCGCGACCACCGGCAGCAGGGCCAAGACGAGACGCCTCACCTTCCGAGTATGCCGGTCGAAACGCGGGGTTGCCACCGCTTGCTGGGGCGCCAGGCGGGGAGCCAAGTCCCGGCTGGGGTACGCACTCACCGGACGAGATCGGATGGAAGTACCCAGGTTTCCGCTGCTTACAACGACGATCTGCTGGCCCATCCCTTGCTGCATCCGTGCTCGTGGACCGCGGAGTCATCGCGACGGCGACGGAGCTGTTCGAGGCACGGCATTACCCCGGGGTGGTCGCGGTTGTCTCCGATGCGCTCGATCACGAGCCCGAGTGCGTGCCGCTTCTTCTGATGCGCGCGCGATCGCACATCGCTCTGCGTCGCGATCTCGATGCTCAAGCCGACCTCCGCGACATCATTCGGCTCGATCCCGGATGCAGCCTCGCGTACCGCTTGCTCGGCGAGCTCGCGGCCCGGCGCGACGAGAATGAGTCCGCCGCGATCTTCTTCCGTGAGGCACTCCGTCTCGATCCGGGAGATCGCGAAGCTGCAGATTGGCTCCTGATCTGCGATCGCTGCGCGCATCCGACTCACGATCATCGCGCTTCTCTTCGATCGGCCCCGGTAGCGAGCAAACTCCCGGCATCTGTTACCGGGGCCGGTCGGTTTCCTTCCGCGAGAGGCCCGATCGAACGCGCGCGCACCGCGACGGACGGGTCGATCCGTACACTCAGCTCGCCTTCGCGGACCGCCCGCGGAACACGTCCGCCGGCGACCGACGAATCAGACACCGCACCGATGGCGCGCGGCTCCGCACCGTCCGTGTCGTTCGCGGCCGAGCCGGAACCGCTGCCGCCACCGCCGCGCCGCGCGCTCGGATCCGAGCCGAAGGTGGAGCCCTCGCCGATGGTGCTGCTCCAGCCACCTCGTGCACCCACGGCTCCGCCACGGCCGATGCAACGAACGTCGATCCCAGAATTGCCGGGCTTCGGCGAATACCTGGTCTCTGCCGGCATCTTGTCGCGCGAGCGGCTACGCGCGGCGCAGGCCTATCAACGCTCGATGAAGGTTCAGCTGTCGACCGCGATCGTCACGCTCGGTCTCGCGACCCCGCAACGCATCGAGTGGGCTGCGGTCGCGCATCAGTCGGAGCTCGGACGCCAGGGCTAAGGACGCGTTCGCGGTCACGTGCTGTAGATCGCCGCGTGCGTCGGGCTCAGTTCGAGTTGCCGTTTCCTCCGCAGCCACCCTCCTGCGACTGATAACACGTGGCATTGAGATTGAACTGGACCAGCTCCCGGACCTCCTTCGGTGTCTCCGGGTATTTGATGCACGTGGAAACGATGTAGATCTTGAGATCGTTGTCGTGGGTCAAGTCATTGGTGAGAGGTGGCAACTCGTCGTCGTTATCCTTGAGCGTGATCACGAAGTCCGCGCTGCCGTCACCGTCGATGTCATGATTGATTCCCGACAACCAGCTCGGCTCCGTCGCCGTGCCGAGTGACCCCGACCAGTTGGCGTAGTTATTCGCCACGACCGGCCTGGCGGCGGCGAGGCCCGCCTCCGCGCAGTAGAGCGCGGACAGGCCGTTCCGCGTGACGTCTGTCGATCGCGTCGCGCCAAGTTGCATGGAGACCAAGACCGCGCCGCCCGCGAACAGGGCAGCCACAAGGATCATGGTGACGAGCATCGCGCTGCCACGTTGATTGCGACGATTCATGGTGAGCCTACAAGGTTGCGGATCTCTACCTGTGTCCGAAGCACGCGACGGCGATAGCCGTCGTTCGAGATCGCAGCGGCACGATCTTCGGCAGCGGGTCGGATGAACGTCGCGGGGCCCATGAGCGCGCTGACCGCACGACCGACGATCGTGATGCGGACCGCGCGAATCGTGCCCGCGATCGCGGCGTCACCGCTGACGTTGTATTGCCATTCGTCGTCACCGGCCGCTGCGCCGACCTCGGTGATCGTATTATCTCCGTTCGCGTCGACCCCGATCGCGATCTGCAAATCTTCGACACCCTCCGCCAGCGGTTCCGCGATGGAGGGGCCACCGGCGTCGGGATCCATCATGAGCGTTGGAATCCCGTCGACGGCACCGACCGAGAAGATCGCGTGCTGTGCGCGAATCACGAGCGCCCCGGCCGGATAACCCGCGGCGGGCAGCGCGATCGTGGCGCACTGAGCCGCCAGCGTCAGCGTCGTTCCCGAGATGCCGGTGATCTTGATCAGATGGCCCTGGGTCGTGTCGCTCAGGACCATGTAGTCGCCGACCGCGAGCTGACTTGCATCCGTGACGACGAGGCTGGTCGTGCCCACGCCGTACGGCGTCCGGCTCGAGGTGACCACGCCGCCGGAAGCATAGATCACGTCGAGCTGGTCCGAGGCCGTCGTGCTGTTGGTGACCGAGATCGCGCCGATTACACATGTACCGGCGTCCTGAAGCTTATCAATTGCCGGCACTCCGGGGCACGACTGCCGGATCGCGTCAGCCATGAAATCCATCGGGACGCGAACGGAGCCCTCCATGTCGACCGTCGCTCGCTGTTCCCGGTACCCGGTCGTCATCGTGACCGCGACGGACAGAATGCCCGTGATCACGAACGAAAAGATCACGAGGGAGATCATGAGCTCAATCAACGTGAAGCCGGTCTGAGTGCAGCGAGGTCTGCGGGTCATAGGTTCCTTCGCGATCGAAGAACGACGGCGCGCGCGTTGCCCTCATCATCCGTCCAACCCACGGTCACGCTCAGGTCGTAGTAAGCTCCGACGAGCGCCGCAGTCCACGTTCGGTTGTAGAGCCCACCGGCGACCGCGATCCCTTGATCGCCCAGGCCCGTCTCGGTTCCCGCCACGGGCGAAGCGGAGGTGCGTAGCTTTTCCATCTTGTCCTCGGCAAGGACCGAGGCTTCGGTGGTTCGTCGTGTAAAGGCCGAAGCGCGGGTCTCCGCGGCATAGAGCGCCAACAGGCCGATCAGCGCGATCGCGGTTAGCAGCAGCGCGACCATGACCTCGATCATCGTGAAGCCCTGTTCCGGGGCTCGCCGGGTCATTGCGTCCTCACCCAGAGCTTTCGATACATCTTGGAGCCCTGAATCGGATCGACGCTCGTACCTGTGGTCGATGAGGCCCCGGTCCCGAGCTGCTGGGTCTTGTCTGAAGCACCGGCATACAGCGTGGTCGCCGAGTTCGCGACCGATGTCGCGCCGCCTGCTAGAACCACGGTCGCTCCGGCGGCATTGGTGCTCAGGTTGAACCGGTACATGTGACCGGTCGCGCCGCTCGTGCCGTATCCGATCGCGTTGATATCGGCGGTATCCGTCGTCAGGAACAGCTCGTTGCCGACGATCAACGCCTGCGAAGAGCCCTTCTCGCCCGCACCGAAATCGATCTTGAATGGAACATCAGGTGCGCCCTGATTCTCGTTGATCGTTGCATCTGCGGTCGGCGTGCTGAGCTTGATGGCAACTGCGGATTGAGCTTGGTTGCCATCCCATGTCGAGTCCGCGGGATCGTCATAGCCGCCGGACGTGATCACTGCGAATAGCTGGTTGCTGTTCGAGTAGATCGCAGGCTTTCCGCCGATCGGATGGTAATCGGTACTGAACCGGAACAGCGGGATGTCAGAACCGCTACCGTACCGGCTGTTCCCAGTCGCCGGATCGAGCTCCCACAGATCGCCGTAGAGAGTGGCCAACACGAGGTCCGTGGTATCTCCCACGCCCGTCTTGTCGACAGCAACCGCGCCGCCCGGAATGCCGGTGTTCTGCACGGCGGCGTTGGTCGCGGTGCGTGGGGCCGGATAGATGGCGCCCTTCTGCCAGACCACGCCGCCGGTCACGACATCGATCGCGGTGACGATACTGCCAGCGCCACCGGTGCCACCGTTGTTGGTCTGCGCGAAGACCAGTGTCTTCGACACGCCGCTAACCTTGACCGAACCGGATGCGAGCGTGAGCCCAACTCCAAGCTCGACAACCGCCCGAGATGCCGCGTTGGCCAGCGTGTACTCCCACAACACCGTCGGGTTCAGGGGATTCGAGACATCGAGCGCATAGATCGCAGGCACGCGATCCGACGCTGTGGGATCGCCGGAGCCGGTTTGAAATGTCAGCACGGTCTTCCAGGTTCTAATGCCGGTGTTCGCCCAATCACCGAACGCGTCGAACACGTGAGGCGCACCGTCGATGCGGCCGACGTTGTAACGGAGCGTCGAGAGCTGGGTGCGAGGGACATAGGCCCACATCTCTCGGCCGAGCACATCGCATCCGGCGCCGACACTTGCGCAGACGGCGTGGAGCATGCCGTCGGTCGCGCCGAAGTACGCGATCGTCGGTCGGGTCGTGCTCACGACGCTGCTCGTGCCGATCACCGCGACCGTGGAGCGATCGACACCGCCGAGCTTTGGCACGAACGTCCCTGAGGTTGCCGAATCGTCACCCGCGAGGACTCGCTGGATCAGCCTCGCTTGATCGCTCGAGGTGAGATCGGCCGCCATGGCGGGACCGATGTTCCCGAGCTCGCTCGATTGCAAATAGTGGATCGCGGGATTGCTCCCGGTCGCCAGCGTCGTGAAGACGGTCCGGCAACTGCTCGTGAAATAGGTTCCACAGCCGGCATACGTGGGACCGGGAATGTTGCTCGCCGCGTCGAACAACACGCCGGAGCTACCGAACGTGCTTGCGGTCGTGGTGATCGTGCTCGCCGTCCGAGCCCGGAGATGACCTTTCAGGTACGGGAAGCGAAACCCCGCCGCGTCACTGGCGACGGTGAATGTCGGCACGAGCGGATTCGGGCTCACGTTCTCGTACGTGCCTTGGACGACGGCGGTGTTGCCGCCTACCGCAGCGACAATCGGAGCATTGCGTGACACCTCGGTCGCGGTAGCGTTGATCGGGATCACTCCGGTTGGAGTCGCGAGCAGCGCGTCCAGGAGCATCCGCAGCTCCGAGGTGTGATTGTGGATCTGGGTGCCTGGCAGATAGAACACGATGCCGTTGGTCGTGCCGTTCTGAAAGCGGCCGTAGGACGCAAGGTCCAAATCATCGCCACTCGCGCCGCCATAGACATCGCACGTGGCACTCGACTTCTGGTTCAGGCAAATCGTGTTGGCACCCGAGCTCGCGTCATCGGTGACGAGGCGATGCAAGCTATTCGGGTTCACGCCTGACGTGAACGCTGGGTTGTAGCCGTTGGAGCTTCCGCCCGAATACGTGAAACCAGGTCCGCCTTGACCTGCGGCGAAGTCCGGAGAGTGATCGCCCCACTGCAGCATCAGGTTCGCCGGATATCGAAGGATGAGTGCTGCCGGGGGACTGCCGCTCGCGCTGGTGTCCAGTCCGTACGAGGCGACCTCGTTGCCGAGGAGTTGCTGGTTCGAACACGACGTCTCTTGATCGAGCCCGTTGGCGATCGCCATCACGTTACCCGCCGCACGGACGCCGGTCTGCGGGACCAAGAATGTGCGGATATTCGTCATCGTTGCGCCACACGCAGGTGTCGAGTGATCGAGCCACAACCAGCCGAAATTGCCGCTGACGAGCGTGCCGTTCGCGATGTCGGTATCGTCGACGGCACAGAACACGCTATCGGGCGGCGAGAACGTGCTCGACCTGCACGCCGCCGCTGCCTGGTCCTCGAGGTTGGCGCTACCCAGCCACTTCTGCGCGACGCCGCCGACGCCTTCTCGCGCGATCCGGCCTGGCGAGTAATTGAGCACGTCGGCGACGGGGCCCTCTCCGGCGCGAAACCCGGTTGCGCCGCCTGCGCCCGAGACCGTGAAGTCCGTCCAACCGAGCGATGCGCTCGGCTGGATCTCGAAGAACTCGATTCCGGAAAAGTCTTGGCAGCTCGTGCCTGATCCACAGCTCCGGCCGGCAGCCCAGTTGTTGTAGGGCGCTTGCCGCCGAACAAACTTGTTGAAGTTCGCGCGATCGACAGCTCGGATGAGGAAGGCGCTGCCGCGGATCGGAAACTGCTTCTTGTCATACGTCCATGCGGCGTCGACCGCGAACGTGCCGGTGGAGCTCAACGTCCAGTGTTTGACGGGTGGCGTGCATCCGCTACATGCGGTGAGCGCCGTACCAGTCGCCGGCGGGGTTGTCGCGGCTGCATCCATCACCCACAGGTCGATGTCGCTCGGGATCTCCGCCGACGTACCGTTGGTCGCGCCGAGCGCCACCGGATCTTTTGACGGGTTCACATACCAATAGACCGGGATCCCGTTCTGGAGGAGTCGGTACACCAGCCCGTACGCGAGCACCATGCCGCCCGGGCTGGTTGGCTTCGAGCACCACGTCGGCGCGCTGCCATCGGTCGGGCTTGCCGAGCCTGCTTGATGACAATAGTCCATCGGAATCACGATCGCGTAGTCGGTACCGGAACGAAGAATGCTCGAACCGGTTCCTGCGGCTTGCTTGCAACAACGTGTGATCGTCGAATTGCAGGCCGTCACCGGCACCGCGCCCGGCGAGCACGTCGCAAAGTCATACGCCTGTGCGTGCGCTTGGGAGACGCAGGCCAGGATGATCGCGATACCGAGAAGACCGTGCTTACCAGGATGTCCGTGCATACGAGCTTCCTGTCGCGTGATAGACGACGACTCGAGATGTGTGAGCGTGCTGAAGGTCGGTGACGAACACGGTCCCGCCGGTACTTGAGCCGTCGGGTCTGAAATCGATCGCAAAATCGAGTGAGGAGTTCTGCGTGACCGACGCGCCGCTCGCTACATACACCGTCGAGCTCACGTCCCACACCTTCGCGCCGTTTGGGAACTGTGAGATCTGGACCAACTCCCAGCACGCCGGGCAGGTCGATCCTGCGGGTACCGTCATCCCAGCTTGTCCCCACTGCCACAGCGTCGCTCTCGTAGGCTGTACTTCCACACGCTGCCAGCGGCGCGACGAGACCGCTCGCATCTTTGCGAGATTCATCACCGACACCAGCTGGTCGGAGACGCTCTCGGCGTTCGCCCCGTACGTACGACCATTGATGCCTATGGCGAGCCCACAGAGAATCGCGATGATAGCGACGACCACCATCATCTCGATCAGGGTGAATCCCTGCTCGGTCATCCGCCCCGACTGCCGCACGTCTCTGGTAGTGGGCCACGGGCACAGGAAGGTCGCAAAAAACCGCGAGATCGGTCGACTCGCGCGACACATCACTAGCGCGGGCCCGTCGAGTGTAAGCGATTTCATCACCGAGGGCTCGAGGTCGGCCTCACGCGCCGCATGTAGGTGTGCCTCGGCCAGGTCCTAGAAGCTAGACAAGTCCCTGAACGTCGCGCGGACTTCGTTCGCCGAACCCGGGCGATCGTCGGCGGATTTCTCGAGCAGCGATAAGATCAGCTCGTCGAGCGGCTTCGGGAGAGACGCGTTGATCGCCGCCGGCGAGGGCGGCTTCGCATTCATCTGCGCGAACAAGATGTCGCCTTCGATGAACGGCGGCCGCCCGGTGCACAGCTCGAACAGCGTGCATCCCACGGCGTAAAGATCGGCGCGGTGATCGACATCCGTGCCGCGGATCTGCTCGGGCGCCATGTACAGCGGCGTGCCGCGAATCTCGGTGCTGCGAATCGTGACCTCGCGCATCACGCGAGCCAGACCGAAGTCACCGAGCTTCACGATCTTGTCGTTCGCGACGAAGATGTTCGCGGGCTTGATGTCGCGATGGATCACCTTGCGCGCGTGCGCATAGGAGAGACCCGCGCAGGCTTGATCCATGATGCCAACCGCCTCGAGCCACTGCAGCGCGCCGCGCTCGCGCACGATCGCTTCGAGCGGCTGGCCGTCGACGAACTCCATGATCATGTAGACCTTGTCGACTTCGGTGATCTGGTCGTACATCGCGACGATGTTCGTGTGATTGAGCTGCGCGAGCGCCTTGGCTTCCTGGACGAACAACTGCATCGCTTCGGGAATCTTGCGCAAGTCGTCGGCCATCTCCTTGATCGCGACTTCGCGCTCGAGCTTCTCGTCCCACGCGTGGTGGACGACACCCATCGCGCCGCGCCCGAGCTCCGCTTTGATGCGGTAGCGGCCGAGCAGGATGTCACCCGGTACCGGGATCCCGGGCTGCGCGGTGGGCTTCATCTCGGAGCCCGACATCGCCATCGTCGCCGCATTCTTGAGCGGCTTGGCGACGTCGTCGAACGAGATCTTCATCGGCTGCTTCTTGACCGGCGCCGACGGCGCGAGCTCGAGGTCCCTCGCATCGTGATGACCGTCGGTGTTGAGCACGACGTCATTCATGAAGCGCATTTCGCGCTTCAGGTTGATCGTCAGGAGCTGCAGCTTCGGCGCGACGATCTGCAAGGGCTTCGAGAGCAGCGTGCCGTGCGCATCGATATGGATCGTGTGATTGCCGACCGGGAGGATCAGCAGCGCGTCACCTTCGGGATCCGTGTAGACCTTCGCCCGCTGGTCATCGTTTGGCCACACGGCGACTCCACCGCGCGCCTCGCTCTCGATGTGAACGGTGACCTCGGCAAGCTTCGACGTCAGATCGAGCTTGACCTCGATCGTCGAGCCGCGCTTGACGGTCAGTTGTTGGGTGCACGTTTCTGGGACCGGGCGCAGCGTGCCGCCGCGCGAGAACGTCCCGTAGAGATGGACGTACCAGGTGCCCGCGGGGACCTGGAATTGCGAGTTGCTCGCGATCAGCGTCGCGAGACGCGGCTTCGTGATCGAACCGGCCTTCCGCGTCGCGGTGTAGAACGCCTGCAAGTCGGGAACAGGTGGGCGCGACGCGCGTTTCGTGATTTCGATGCACAGCGTATCGTCGCTGACGTCCGAGGCACGATCGACGATCACCTTGACGGTGCCAGTCGCGCGCGTGATCCACACCACGAGCGCGCCGACGAGTCCTAGGATCACCAGCGCGAGCATCGTGACCTTGCCGACGTTCCATCCGATCACGCCTGCGATCGGTAGCGTGCGCGCGAGTTGTTTTCCCTCCGTGGCACCGCGCGTGTACAGCATCAGCGTGACGTTGGGGTCGACGTCGCCCGCTTGCACGCGATACAGGAGGACGCCATCCGCGTCGCCCATCAGCCTCGAGACCGTGGCCGCATCGATCGAATCCGCGTCGAGCGTGCGCGATTGCGCCGTGACCTGGAGCTCGTACGGTGCCGCCGCGAGCGCGTGACGAAGCGCTCTCTGTACGATCGCCGGGTGTGTCGTCCGCAGCGATGCGAACGAGGGCTGCCCTTCGAGCTCGGCGACGCTGATCCTGTGCATCTGCGATAGCTCCGAAAACGCCGCGAGCATCGGCGCGAGCAGCGCTGCATCAGCCGCAGCGTCGGCTTCGGCGATCGGCGCCTTCGTCGCCGCGCTCCCCAGTTGCTTCGTGGTGACGCCGATCGCCGGTGCAGCGCTTCCGACGTTCGTCTCGATCTTCGTGGTGACCGTCTTGCCGGTGCCCCGCTCGACCAACAGCTTGGCCATCATCGCGCGCGCCGGGTCGGGCCGCTTCACCGCGAGGTCGATCACCGCGGCCTGCACGACCGGGCTGATCGGTGCCGACTTCTCTGCGAGTGCGATCGAAGCGGCGGCGTCGTCGAGCTTGCCGTTGGCGAGCGCCATCCGCGACTGGATGATCAGCTCCTCGGCGGAGGTCGGCGTACCCTCGATCGCCGCGAGCGCTCCCTTGATGTCGTTGGCGACGAGCAACGCGTGCGACTGCTCGCGGCGCAGCCCGGCCTTCGCGAACTCGAGCGCAGCCTCCTTGGGCTGGTCCTTGCCCATCAGCAGCCAGCCGAGATATCGGTGCGAGCGCGGGTCGTCGGCAGCCTGGCCGTATTCGGTGATCGCCACGGCCTCGCTACCATCGCCGCGACGTAGCGCGAGCTCGGCGCGCAGGCGCAACGAGGTGGCATCGTTGCCTTTGATCAACGGCTCGAGGCGCTTGATCTCGTAATCGTCGAGCTCGCGGACGCTGACGAGCGCGAGGCCGCGAGGTACGTCGATGCCCGCTTGCGCGGAGCCGAGGCCGATGCGCGACACGACGCCCGGGGCTGCTGCGGCGACTTTGTCCGCGGCGTTCAGCAGCGCGCGCTGGGTCACCGGGATCAGCCGTGCCGGCACGATCGTCGAGCCGAGCGCGAGGATGGCGGCTTGCTGATCGGTCGCAAGCCCTTCGAGCAGCAGATCATTCATCCGCTTGTCGTCGCCGTGAAGCTCCGCGAGCGTCGCGCTGACGAGCGTCAGCATGCTGGCCTTCGGCAGCTTCTTGACCGCGAGCTCGGCATCGGCTGCACGTAGATTCGTCCGCGCGATCGCGGCGAACACGCGCGCGGCGATCGCGGTCGTGTCGACGACCTTGATGCCGGCGTCGGCGCCCGGCTCGCTCGCCGGCTTGCCAATCGTGTCGAGCTCGGCTGCATCACCGATCGCGCGTGCGGCGAGCAGCGCCAGCGGCGGATCGGTCTGGCTCGCGGGTAAGCCATGAAGCGCCGCGGCCGCCGCGGGCACCGCGAACACCGTGCTCGGCGTCGCGTATGCGAGTGCGCTCGCGGCCGCCTTCGGATCGAGCGGGCGGAACCGCATCGCGGAGACATACGGGCGCAACCGGCCGAGCGGCGCTTCCGAGATCTTGCCGGGCTCGAGGTGGAGTACGGTCGTGACCCGATCGACGACGCCCTTTGCGAGCCCCTGGATGTCGCCATCGCCGGCGCGAACCAGCGAGACATCGGGTTCGCCTTCCGTTCCGACGATCGCGAGCGTGATCCGCAGCCTGAGCCCCTCGCGACCGAGCTCCATCAGCAGGGCGTGATCGGCACCGACCTTTGCGATCACCGCGCCCGCGCCCGCGACGGTCAGTCCGGTAGGAGCTTCGAGGAGTGTCCGATCATTTCCTGCCAGAGCCGTTCGCACGAGCAGCGTCACGGCACCGGCTTCGTCGGCGACATCGGGCTCTGAATGGACGTTGGTGATCGCGAGTCGCTCTGCACGCGCAGAGGACCCGAACGCCGCCAACACCACGGCGACCGCTATCACCCGATGCGGTCGGAACATTCCGCACATGATAGCTCGGTGAATACCGGGAGGGTGAACCGGCGTGCTCATTGTTGGCCGGCGGTTTTCTGATCGGTCCGGAGCCGCGGTTCGGGCTGCGTGGTTGCAACACTCCGTGCCACGGTCGCTACGAGCAAATCGCATGCACGCCGTTGCCGTGTTTCCAGCCGACAAGCGGATCGAAGTGATCGACGACCACCCCGAGCCGAAGCTCGAGCGCGATACCGAAGTGCTAGTCGACATGCTCGAGATCGGCGTCTGCGGCACGGATCGAGAGATCGCGCGCTTCGAGTACGGAATGCCTCCCGAAGGCCAGCGGCATCTGGTGCTCGGCCACGAGTCGCTCGGTCGCGTCGCTCGTACCGGGTCGGCGGTGACTCGTGTGAAACCCGGCGATCTCGTCGTGACGATGGTGCGCCGGCCGTGCCCGCACGAGACGTGTCGCGCGTGTCGCGCCGGTCGGTCCGACTTCTGCTTCACGGGCGACTTCAAAGAGCGCGGCATCAAGCAGCTCCACGGCTTCATGACCGAGCGCGTGGTCGACGATCAGCAATACATGCACGTGGTGCCGGCGAGTCTGCGCGCAGTCGGCGTCCTCGTCGAGCCGCTGACCATTGCCGAGAAGGCCTTGATCGAGGTGTGGGACGTTCAAGAGCGCCTGCCTTGGACCGCGGCCGGATCGGGTGATGGACGCGGCCAGCACGCGGTCGTGCTCGGCGCGGGACCGGTCGGGCTGCTCGGTGCGCTCGCGTTGCTGCTGCGCGGGTTCGAGGTCTGGGTGTACTCGCGCGGCGCCGGCGACAGCGACGGGGCGAAGTGGGTGACGAGCGCCGGCGCACGCTACCTGTCGTCGCAGCAATTCACGGCGGCGCAGATCGCCGAGCAGATCGGCAACATCGATCTCGTCTACGAGGCGACCGGCGCCGCGAAGGTCTCGTTCCAGATGCTCGAGGTCCTCGGGACGAATGGTGTGTTCGTGTTCACGGGCGTGCCGGGTCGTCGCGGTCCGAGCGAATGCGAAGAAGATCTACTGATGCGCAACATGGTGCTGAAGAACCAGCTCGTGTTCGGCACGGTGAACGCGGGACCCGATGCGTTCGCGAACGCAGTCGAGGATCTCGCAAGCTTTCACACGCGATGGCCCGAGCAGCTTGGCTCGCTGATCACGGGGCGACACGAGCTTCCCGCCGCGATCGAGCTGCTGACGGGTCCTCCACACGGACTCAAGAACGTCGTTAGCTTCGATCGATAGCCGCCGACATACGGTACGTTCGACGACCACCATGGTCGACGCCGAACGCGAACGTCTCGACGAAGATACGCGTCGCGTCCACAACTGGCGCCGGTGGGGCCCGTATCTCTCGGACCGTCAGTGGGGGACGGTGCGCGAGGATTATTCGGCGACGGGAGAGTGCTGGGACTATCTGCCTCACGATCACGCGCGCAGTCGTGCGTATCGCTGGGGCGAAGACGGACTGCTCGGTATTTGCGATCGCGAATGCCGCCTGTGCTTCTCGATCGCACTGTGGAACGGCAAGGATCCGATCCTCAAGGAGCGCCTGTTCGGGCTCGCGGGACCCGAAGGCAATCACGGCGAAGACTGCAAGGAGCTCTACTACCACCTCGATGCGACGCCGACGTCGTCGTACTTGAAGGCGCTCTACAAGTATCCGCAGGCGCCATATCCGTACGCGAAGCTCGTCGAAGAGAATCGCAAGCGCGGACGTCTCGATCGCGAATACGAGATCGAGGACACGGGCGTGTTCGAGAGCGGCTACTGGGACGTCTTTCTCGAGTATGCGAAGGCAGGTCCGGAAGACATCTTGATCCGCGTGACGGTCGCCAATCGCGGCCCGGAGTCGGCGACGTTGCACGTGTTGCCGACGGCGTGGCTCCGCAACACCTGGGCGTGGGGGCGACAGGGCGAGGGCTACGATCCGAAAGGCTCGATCGATCGGGCCGGGCCGGCGAGCGTCGACATCGTGCATCCGACCCTCGGCGGCTATCGCATGGATGCGGAAGGCACGCCCGAGCTGCTGTTCACCGACAACGAATCCAACACGCAACGCCTGTGGAACGCCGAGAGCGCGCACGAGTACGTCAAAGACGCGTTTCATCGCCGCGTGGTCGGGGGAGAAGGCGGAGCCGTCAATCCCGCGGGCACCGGGACGAAGTGCGCGGCGTGGTACGTGCTCGAGGTCCCGCCGGGCGAGGAGCGCGTCGTGCGGCTCCGGCTGTCCGCGAAGACCGTCACGCCGGCGGCGCCGTTCGACCGGTTCGATCAGGTGTTCGCGGCGCGGATCGCGGAAGCCGACAAGTTTCATCGCTCGGCACGCAACGCCGAGATGACCGACGAAGAACGCAGCATCGTGCGCCAAGCCGATGCCGGGCTCGTGTGGTCGCGCAAGTTCTATCACTACATCGTCGAGCACTGGCTCGATGGCGATCCCACTTCGCCGCCACCGCCGGAGTCGCGCAAACGCGGCCGGAATCGCGGCTGGCAGCAGCTGTGGGCGCGCGACGTGATCTCGATGCCCGATGGGTGGGAGTACCCGTGGTTCGCGGCGTGGGACCTCGCGTTTCACGCGGTCGCGATGGCGCGGTTCGATCCGCAGTTCGCGAAGCACCAGCTGCTGCTGCTGATGCGCGAGTGGTACATGCATCCGAACGGGCAATTGCCGGCGTACGAGTTCGCGTTCGGCGACGTCAACCCGCCCGTGCACGCGTGGGCCGTGTGGCGGATCTACAAGCTCGCCGGCGAAGCCGGCTACGGCTATGACCGCGAGTTCCTCGAGCGCGCGTTTGACAAGTGCCTGATCAACTTCACGTGGTGGGTCAATCGCGAAGACGCCGAGGGCGACAACCTGTTCACCGGCGGATTTCTCGGCCTCGACAACGTCGGGGTCTTCGATCGATCTCAACCGCTGCCGACCGGTGGCAAGCTCGTGCAGGCGGACGCGACCGCTTGGATGGCGTTCTATTGCACGACGATGCTCGCGATGGCGCTCGAGCTCGCGCGTGCGGAGCCGATGTATGCCGATCTCGCGCTCAAGTTCTTCGATCATTTAGTCGCGATCGCGAAGGCCGCGAACACGCTCGGTGGAAAAGGCCTGTGGTCGGAAGAAGACGGCTTCTACTACGATCAGATGCACACGAACGATGGCAACCAGATGCTCAAGATCCGCTCGATGGTCGGGCTCGTGCCGTTGTTCGCGGTCGAGTCGCTCGACGACGAGCTGCTGCATACCTTGCCGGTGTTCTCGGAGCGCCTCGAATGGTTCTTCAAGAATCGGCCCGAGCTCGCGGCCACGATCGCGATCGAGCTCGACGCAAATCGCCAGCACCGGCTGCTCGCGATCCCGAGCCGGCCAAAGCTCGAGCGCGTGCTCGCGTACATGCTGGACGAGAACGAGTTCTTGTCACCGTACGGAATCCGCTCGCTGTCGCGCGTCCATCACGATCATCCGTACCTGCTGCACCTCGACGGGCAGACGTACGAGGTGAAGTACGCGCCCGGCGAATCGGAGACCGGGCTGTTCGGCGGCAACTCGAACTGGCGCGGGCCGGTGTGGTTCCCGATGAATTATCTCTTGATCGAGGCGCTGAAGCGCTACCACCGGTTCTACGGCGACACGTTGCTCGTCGAATGCCCGACCGGATCCGGCAACCGCATGAATCTCGGTGATGTCGCCGAGGAGCTCGAGCATCGGCTCGTCAAGCTGTTCCTGCCCGACGCGGGCGGAAAACGGCCAAGCCACGGCGACAACCCGCGCTACGCCCAAGATCCGCATTTCCGCGATCTCGTGCTGTTCTACGAATACTTCGACGGCGACACCGGGCGTGGCCTCGGCGCGAATCATCAGACCGGCTGGAGCGCGCTCGCCGCGAACCTCGTCGAGCGCGTCGCCGGAACGCGGCGCGGCTACGCGATCCGCGCTGAACCGAGCCTGCGACGCGAGAACCGCGCCGTGAAGCGATGAGGGGTGAAGCGCGATGGGGTGAAGCGCGATGGGGGTGACGCGCGATGAATGACCCGCGCGAGTGGCTCGAGGCCGACGGCCACGGCGGGTTCGCGATGGGCACCGCCGACGGGATCCGGACGCGCCGCTATCACGCGCTGCTATGCACGGCGACGCATCCGCCGGAAGGCCGGATGGTGCTCGTCGCCGATCTCGAGGTGTACGTCGAGACGACCGCGGGTCGCTTCGCGCTCGGCTCGCATCGCTATCGCGGCGAGGTCGTGCATCCCGACGGGGCAACGCGAATCATCTCGTTCGCGCCGCGACGCTGGCCGGCGTGGTCGTGGGCGGTGCCGGATGACACGAAGATCACCTGCGAGGTCGTGGTCGCCAGCCCGCACGTCGTGCTGCGGTGGACGAGGATCGCCGGCACCGGACCGGTGTCGCTGTCGGTGCGGCCGTTACTCGCGGGCCGCGACTATCACGCGCTCCATCACGAGAATGAGTCGTTCCGGTTCGACGCCGAAGTCTCCGGCGAGCGCGTGACCTGGCGGCCGTACGAAGGCGTGCCCGCGATCACCGCGGTCGCGAACGCGCGCTACGAGCACGCGCCGGACTGGTATCGCAACTTCGAGCTCTCGGCAGAGCGCGAGCGCGGGCTCGATCACGAGGAGGATCTCGCCTCGCCGGGTACGTTCACGTTCGATCTCGCAGATCCGGCGGTGCTCGCGTTCAGCGCGAGTCCAACGTTCGACGAGCACGCACTGCCGCTGGCCAAGCGGGTGTTCGACGCGGAGACCAAGCGGCGCGCGCAGTTCGCGTCCGATCTCGACCAATCCGCGGACGCGTACCTCGTCGCGCGCGGCGAAGGCAAGACGATCATCGCGGGGTATCCGTGGTTCGCGGACTGGGGGCGCGACACGTTCATCTCGTTGCGCGGCCTGTGTCTGACGAGGCCGCCGGCGGGTGCGAGCGATCTGGGTCGCCCCGAGGTCGCTCGCAAGATCCTCGTGCAGTGGGCGAGCACGGTCTCCGAAGGCATGCTGCCGAATCGCTTCGACGAGACAGGTGGCGCACCCGAGTACAACTCTGTCGACGCCGCACTGTGGTTCGTGATCGCCGCCGACGCGTACCTCAGCCGTGGCGGCAGCGAGGGAGATCGCCGGCCGATCGAACAAGCGATCGATCGGATCGTGGAAGGCTATGCACGTGGCACGCGGCATCGCATCGCCGCCGACACCGACGGCCTCCTGTCATGCGGTGTGCCCGGACTTCAGCTCACGTGGATGGACGCGAAGGTCGGCGACTACGTGGTCACGCCTCGGATCGGTAAGCCCGTCGAGGTGCAGGCGCTGTGGCTCAACGCCCTCGCGATCGCCGGTCGTCGCAACGCGAGGTGGCGAGAGCTGTGCGAGCGAGGCCGTGCGAGCTTCGCGACCCGGTTCTGGAATGACGGGCAGCTCTACGATGTCGTCGATTGCGATCACGTCCCGGGCACCTTCGACGCGAGCTGCCGGCCAAACCAATTGTTCGCGGTCGGCGGCCTACCACTGTCGATCATCGACGGCGCACGCGCGCGGGCCGTCGTCGACAGCGTCGAGCGCGAGCTGTGGACCGTCGCCGGCCCGCGTACGCTGTCACCGAGAGATCCGCACTACTGCGGCCGCTACACGGGCGGTCCGCTCGAGCGCGATCGGAGCTATCACAACGGCCCGGTATGGCCATGGCTCGCCGGTCCGTTCGTCGAAGCCTGGGTCCGCGTGCGCGGCAGCACGGACGAAGCCAAGCGCGAAGCGCGGAAGAGATTTCTCCAGCCGATGCTCGCGCGCGTCGAGGGAGCGACGGTTTCGGGCGTCAGCGGCTTCGGTCACTTGCCGGAGATCGCGGAGGGCGATCCGCCGCACCGCGCCGTCGGCTCTCCGTTCCAGGCGTGGTCGGTCGCCGAAACGTTGCGCCTCGATCGCGACGTCCTCGCGTGATCTCCTCGAGCGAGAGGGCTAACGGGCTAGTAGCGGAGCCGCCAAGTTGATTCAGCGGGAAGATACGACCTTGCCCATCGCCTCGTACTCGAGGGTCGCAGCTCGCGTCACGTGCATCGCACCAATCGACGAATTCTCATCCGCAGCCAAGAACGCGGCGCGCAGGACCGCGTTGCGGATGTAGCCGCCGCTCATCACGAAGCTCTCGGCAAGCTTGTCGACTGGGAGATCCCTGGCAATCGGGGCTGCGGGTGGCATCAACGCGCGCCAGAGGCGCTTGCGCTCCTCGATCTCCGGGACGGGGAAACGAACGTGAACGGAGAGTCGGCGGCGAAATGCCTCATCGATCGCGGTCTCGTGGTTCGTCGTGAGGATGCAGATGCCGGCAAATGTTTCGAGCCGCTGTAGCAGGTAGTTCACTTCTTGGTTCGCGTGACGATCGTTACTCGACCGTACCTCGGTGCGTTTTCCAAACAGTGCGTCGGCCTCGTCGAACAGGAGCACCGCATGGCCAGCTTCGGCGGCGTCGAACAGGGCAGCCAAGTTCTTTTCTGTTTCGCCAATCCACTTCGAGACGATCTTGCTGAGGTCGACTTGGTAGATCTCGACGCCCAGGTCGCGCGCGATCAGCCCCGCGGCCATCGACTTACCGGTTCCAGGAGGCCCGGAGAACAGAGCCGACACGCCCAGTCCTTTTCCAAGCTTGGCAGCAAAGCCCCAGTCCTCGTAGACCCGCTTACGCTCACGGATTCGTGACAGCAGCTCGACGATCGCTGTGACCTGGTCATCCGGCAGGATGAGATCTTCCCACCGCTGGGTCACCGTCGTGCGAGTTGCGAGCCCGGCGAGACGGTCGTCGAGTACGACGCGAATTCCGGCCTCGATGTGCGCGGGCATCATCTTGTCGCCCCCACATTGCCGTCGCGCCGCTTCGCCGGCCGCATGGATCAACGCGGGAGCGAGTGGATACATCGTCGCGAGGAGCTCGGCATCGGCTTCGCTGGCTTGCGGCAGAGATCGCTGCCAGAGCTTCGCCCGCTGCGCCGAGATCTGCGGCGGTATCTCGATCTGCGTCACGGGCGATTTCCAGCGGCGCGCGATCATCCGGGCGCTGGTCGCGAACGCGAGGCCGTCGATCTCGCCTTGTGCGAGATCGAAGCGGTCGGCGGTGTCACCCGCCGCGGCGAGTGCTTCGATGTTCTGGATCAAGGGGACACACGCGAGCAGCCGGCACTCGCGCGAGATCATGCGCAACTGACGTTGTGCCTGGTCTCGTTGCGTGGCGATCACTCCGGCGTCGATCGACATCACCTGGCGGCCCGCTTCGCGCGCAATCGCGGTGACAAGCGATCTCCGGCCCGAGCCGGCCCGGCCGTACACGATCACGAGTCTCGCAGCTCTCTGCGACATCGCGTTCCTCACGGTCACCACCGTGGTGGGTTCGACTTCGAGCTCCTCGAGCCTCGCGCGCGCGGAGGCGAACCTCGCGACTCCCACGAGCTCCGGATCGATGCCGACCTCGCCGAACACGAGCGCGAGCACCCGCCTTGCGACCTTGAACGTCTGGCGCTGCTCCGGCGCGTCGCTCATTCCGTCGGTCCTTTCGATCAAGCCAAGTCGGCGCAGCGGCCCTTCGGAGCCGAGCTCTCGCCATGTTCGCAACGTCGTTTCGTTGCCATATAGGACGCGGCGCAAGGTATCGAATGTGGCATCGCTGACCTGCTCCGTGTTGAGCTCGCGGATCAGTCGTCTCGCTTCCGGACAGAGCTCGTGCGCGACGAGCGTCCACACGACGCGCTCTTCGCTCTCGCTGAGTCCGAGTCGATCGCGCAGCCACGTGATCGGCATCTCGATCCCCAGGCCGGTCGTTGCGATCACGCGTGCGCGCACTTCGCGTTCATCGTCGACATTCGCGGCTAGCTTCAGGCGCTCGCGAGTCACTCGAAGCTGGTCTTCAACGAGCGCTGCCTGATCGAGATACGGGCTGGACATGCCGACTGTATCGGCCGAACCTCGCCAAGGTTGCGTCACCTCAAGTACGCGGAAGTAGCCACTGTTTCCAGCAGTATTTGACCCCGACGGCGGACTCCTCGTGCCCGACTACGAAGCCTCCAGATCCCTTGATCTCATCCCAGCTCATAGCGAGGAGACTTGCGGCCAATGCGATGGAGAAATGTTCACCAACGAACGACACCTCGTACTCACGGAGGCCCTCGAGACTCTCCGCGCTCAAACAAAGCGCGACGATCGTGGACCGATCATCTGTGACCCAGATCTCCGAGCTGCGCCGTCCGTCACAGCCAAACCTATATGACCTCTTCCACGGTTTCTCGCATCCATGACTCTTGGTACCTCTCTCGCTGTTAGTACGTCCCCCGCAATGCATCTCCATCGACAGGGGTCCGGGGCAGGTGTCACTCCAGCTGATGACACGATCTAGTGAGAGGTTGCCAAGTAGCGGCTCGCTGCCGTCGGGTGGAGAAGCGCAGGCTGCGAGGGCCAACAGCACCAAGACTCGTGATGACGTGATCATGTAAGCCCTTCCATCGAAAATCGCGCGAGCCAGGAGATCAGCATGGATCCACCGAGCGCCGCGTATCGAGATCGTTCGACTCGCTTGCTCGCCCGCTTGCTCCGTAAGCTCACGAGACGCGCCCTGTCGATACTCGTGGATAGCGAATCGCCGCGCTGTTCGAGCTCCACGATTTCTTTGTCGTCATCGTCGATCGAGCGTGTCTGATCGATGTCGGTGAGTTGCATGCGCCCGACTGCGGCCAAGATCGGGTTATCCATGTCGAGGTTGACGCTGCCGTCCGGACTCAGCACGAGTGCTGGATCCCATCCAAGCGGGCTGGGACCTTGTCCGAGCCAGACTCGTCGGTAGATGGGCGTTCCCAAGAATGGGCTCTCCAGCGTTCGAAGGATCCGAATTGCGCCGGCACTTGTTTGTGCTCGCATCGAGGCCAGCTTGATCCCCTCCAGCCCGTGGATCTGGTCCGGAAACGCGATGCTCACGTCGACGAATCCGTCATGACCTCCTCGCCATTGTTCGACACCCTTGATGCCCGCACTTGCGAGACCGCCGGGTTCATTGGCTCCGAGCAGGTCTGGTTCCGCAACAGTCTTCTTTTCGCCTAGCGAAATCGCCGAACAGAAATTGAGCCACCCAATCGTGACTTGCTGAGCGAACCTCGAGCCGTCATCGGATTCGGCCTCGATCGACTGGAGCTGAACTGCGAGGTCCGTCAACCGTCTGTGATCGAGGTTGGGCGTCGAAGTAATCAAGGCCACGATCACGTTGGCGTCGGCTTTTCTGGAGCTCAACTGCCTCTGTTGACGTGCACCGAATTCGTCAAGCGTACTTTTTCCACCCGGCTCTTCGGGCAGACGTTGTTTCGTTTCTGGTGCGACGCATCGAGCAGAACCAGGCACAGATTGCTTTACGAAAGCGACCCCGACGGCCTGGCCTGCAGGTTTTGAGACTGCCTGTACGGCCGAACGCACCGCGGCTCCGAGGTTTGCGCCTCCGGCGGTGGCTGCGAGATTGACGAGCCCGCCACCGACCAGATTGACCGCAAGGTTCGTCAGCGACTCGACGAGCATGCCCATGAGGCGGGCGACGATCTCGGGCTCCTTTGCAGGAGGCGGCTCTGCGAGATGCGTCAACGTCCGTGTCAGTTGCCTGTCGAACTCGTCGTAGATGGTATTGAGGTACGTTGTGATTGCTACGCTCAAAACTTTATCGTCGGCGCCGGTGAGTGAAGGCTTGGAGGGCTGCAAGATCTCCGCGGCGCTTGGGATCGAGTCTTTAGTTGCGCTCGTCTTCGGCGCAGGCGCCGAGATCTGCTGAGATGCGGATACTGGCTCGCTGCTCGTGGACGGCTTTGGCTCTTGTGCGTAGTTGGGGTCGCTCATGGACGATCCTTTCAGCGCCGACCAGCGGCGATCGCGGCGCGACGACGAGCGTCCGCCAAGAAGGTCAGGAGACGAGCGCGCCGGTCCGCGACAAGGCGCGAGAACCGAACCGCGACCGCATCATCGGGACGAGGATTTGCGAGGCGACCATGCAGCGTGCGCGCGTCGAAAACGGAGAGCGCAGCAAACTGCGATCGAAGTTGCGCTTCCTTGCGACGGAAGCTGAGCTCGATCGTCTCGCCAGCTAGCGACGCGGAGTCGAGGATCTCGATCAGCGCGTTCTCCCAGAACGTTCCCGCGGGAACGCGATTGGAAGATCCGGCAGCGGTGAGCGCCGGGGAAAAGGCGCCCGGGCTTGTGGATTGTGCGAACCGCTGTTCGCGAGCTTCGGCGGCAATGTCCCGCGTTTCCGTGGGAACGTTTCGCGTCTCCGCGGGAACGTTTCGCGTCTCCGCGGGAACGTTTCGCGTTTCCGCGGGAACGCTTCGCGTTTCCGTGGGAACGTCTGTGGCAGCGAAGGTGATGACCTGCCGTTTGGTCACCGCGCGAAGCGGGCCGGAACTGCGAGCCGGCTGTTCTCTGTAGATGGAGGGTTGCGACATGAGCCCTCTATCGACCGGTGAGCGTTCCGGTTGCGTGATTTCGTAACTAGCTGACAAGCATGATGTACCCGGCGGATTCAGGCACGCTGCGGGTCAGCGCGGGGCGCTTGCCGCTGGCGCGCTCGACCCACTGACGCCAGAGCTCGGCAGAGCGCGCCGTCTCCGCGGCCGGCTGCGACATGCCCGTGAGCATCGCGATGTAGCGCGCCCAGCCGGCGCGGATCTCATCCGCGAGGCGCTCGCCCAGACCGGCTTCGCGGCGCGGCAGATCGATCATCACGTCGATCGCGTGCGTGCGATCTGGGGCGAGCGCTTCGATTTTCGCGGTCGCGAGCGCGATGATCTGGTGAAGCTCGGCCCGAGCGCGCGACAGCCGGAGATGAAGGCGTGTGCCGAGCTCGTCGACGAGCACGCGATCGTCGCCTGCGGGCAGATAGCGCACCGGCACGGCGATCACGGAAGGCGTCGGCCTCGCATTGAAAGACGTGCGAGCGAGATCGATCGCGATGCGGCGCGATATCTCGGCGCCGAACCAAGCGCGCGCACCGTCGAGGAGCTTGCCGGCCACCGAGCCGACCGCGAGACCGGTCAGCGTTTCGACGAGACCATCGAGCAGCTTCAGCGCACGCGACACATCGGCGACGCGAGGCTCCCGTAATGAGCGGATCGCATCGGCGAGTGCGCGCTCGAACGTCGTAGACACCGCGTCGACGTAGGCGGAGCTGAGGGGCTTGGGCGAACGATCGGTGCGAAGGGCGGGGTGGGACATGATGCCGCTGGTATCGGCCGATGCTCCATACGGTTGCGTGATGATAAGGTCCTGCAATCGCAGGAGAGCCGTATGCGCCTACTCGCCCCGATCATCTTCTTCGCCGCGGCCGCGTGCTCGAGCAAGGCGCCGAAGTCGGCGATGCCCGCTCCCGCGAGTCCGACGACGACTGCAACGACGGCGACGAGCGGGACTCCAGCGACCGTGAGCTCTGCGCCGGTTTCGATGCCGGCTGCTCAGACCTCTGCGGCGCCTGCAAACACGCAGGCGACCAAAGTCTCGCTCGCCGACGTCGGGCTCGAAGCTGCGTCGCTCGATCGCAGCGTCGATCCGTGCGTCGACTTCTACGTGTTCGCCTGCGGTGGCTGGCTGGCGACGAATCAGATCCCGGAAGATCGAGCGCGGTGGACACGCTTCACCGAGATCGAAGAGCACAACAAAGCGTCGCTCAAGAAGCTCCTCGACGAGGATACGAAGTCCAGCGCCGATCCGGCCGCGAGGAAGCTCGGCGATTTTTATGCCTCGTGCATGGACGAGCTCGCGATCGAGAGAGCGGGGACCAAGAGCATCGCGCCGCTGCTCGACACGGCGCAGAAGGCCAAGGACGCCAAGACCTGGTTCAAGGCGATCGCCGAGC
>JAQBQF010000297.1 GCA_028287115.1 Myxococcales bacterium | reverse complement strand
GCTCGGCGCGTGCGTCAGATGGTGATCTCGGAGCGGCTCGCCTCGATCGGGCAGCTCGCGGCAGGCGTCGCACACGAGATCAACAATCCGGTGTCCTACGTGCTGTCGAGCCAGAGTCACCTGTCGGAGCAACTCGCGATCGTCGGCGAGCTCGGTGAGCTGATCACCTCGGGCGCGGATGCGGCGACGATTCGCGTCGCCTTCGAGCGGGCGGGAGGCGCCGGGTTCGTGTCACAGCTTCGCGAAGCCGCCGAAGAGATTCGCGGCGGTGGCGTCCGGATCCGCGACATCGTGCGCGACATCTGGTCGATCGCACGTGCCGACGAGACCCCGATGGTCGTCGATCTGAACGAGGCGATTCGATCGGCGATCCGTGTAGCGGCCTCGCAGGTGAAGCATCACGCGCAGATCATCGAACGGCTAGAGGACGGCGTGTCGACGATGGGCAACCTCGGGCGGATGTCGCAAGTGTTCGTCAATCTGCTCGTCAATGCGGCCGAGGCCTTCGAACGGCCGGACAAGAATCAGATCACGGTCAGCTCCGAGCGCAGAGGTGACAAGGTCTATGCCCGCGTCGCAGACAATGGTCCCGGCATTCGGCCGGATCACCTCGGACGCATCTTCGACGCGTTCCCGACGAGCCCTGGAACCGGTTTCGGTCTCGCGATGAGCCGCGAGATCGTCCGGCGCTCCGGTGGCGATATCCAGGTCGACTCTGTCGTCGGCCAAGGCGCGACGTTTACGATCGTCTTGCCTTACGCATCCCGGCCGGAGGTCGTCGTCTGTGTTCGTGCGCTCGAGCCGTCCCAGTCGATGCCACGCACGACGCGGATCTTGTTCGTCGATGACGAGCCGAGCATCCGTCGCGGTTACCAGCGCGCGTTTGGCCGATCGTACGACGTCGCGCTCGCCGTCGATGGAGAAGACGCGTGGCGGATCCTGACCGAGACGCCGAAGTTCGATCTCGTGTTCTGCGACTTGCTGATGCCCAACACCGGGGGCATGGAGCTCTACCGACGGGTGTGCGAGCTGCGCCCCGAGCTTGCAGAGGCCTTCGTGTTCGTCACGGGCGGAGTTTCGGAGCCCGAGATCCAGGAGTTCCTCAAGTCGTGTGGCCGGACGATGCTCGAGAAGCCGTTCGACATGAAAGAGCTCAAGCGGATCATCGAAGCGCGGCGACCTGGCCCTCGCTCTCGCGGTTAAGACGCTTGCTCGAGCGGTCGCCGGTAGATGACCTGCACGTGAGTCACGTATTCTTCGAGCTCTTCGGTCGCCTCGCGGATCGCTCCACGATCCTCGAATCGCGCCGCGTGCTCGACCAGGCCCGCGAGCTGCCGGATCTGATCGAAGCCAAAGTCGCGCGCGTTCGCCTTGAGCCGGCGACCGATCATACGAACCCTCTCGAAGTCGTCTTCGCGCCGCGCCTCGTCGATCAGCCGCGCCTCTTCACGCGTGTCGGTCAGGAACTGCGGAATTCGGTCGACGAACCACGGATCGGCGACGACGACGGGAAACTTTGTCCACGCATAAGGCGAGATCGTCTGTCGTGGCGGTGACGGCGCAGGTGCCTCCCCGCTCGCGCCGTTGCGGCCGAGGGTCTTGGCGCCGAGCAACGCATTGTCCGCGGCCTTGATGACGACGTCGCAGGGGCGGTCGGTGGTCGCCTGCAAGCTGGCAAATCCCGCGCTGATCGTCACGACATGCGAGCACTCCGAGGTCTCGTGCGGGATCCCGAGCGCCTCGACGGTCGCACACATCCGCTCCGCGACGATCCGCGCGCCCACCGCATCGGTGTTCGGAAGCACGGCCAAGAATTCCTCGCCGCCGTAGCGCCCGAGGAAGTCAGACGGCCGACGGAGACACTGCACCATCGCGTCGGTGACGCGCCGCAAGCAGGCATCGCCGCCCGGATGGCCGTACCGTTCGTTGAACGCGTGAAAACAGTCGAGATCGATCATCACGACCGAGAGCGGCGTCTTCTCGCGAGCAGAGCGCTTCCACTCCGCACCGAGCAGCGTCAGCGCGTGCCGCCGATTCGCAAGACCGGTCAACGAATCGACACACACCAGGCGTTCGAGGTCGCAGTTCTCGCGCTCGAGGCGACGAATCTCCTCGCTGAGCTTGCGCTCGCGATTGCTGCGGCGCGTGCGTTCCGCACGCAACCGGATTGCCGCACGCACCCGGGCCACGAGCTCGGGGCCGCGCACCGGCGCCGCGATGCAATCCACGGCACCTGCATCGAAGGCAGATTCGATCTGATCATCCGCCGCGATCACGACAACCGGGGCGCCGCGCAGCCGCCGCGACAGCCGGCGCAGGTCCGTTCCCGCCGGCAACGTCGCGACATCGATCACGACCAACTCTGCGGCGTACTGCCGCCCCACCTCGAACGCGTCCTCGACTGTCCGCGCGGTCCACAGCTCGCGACATCCGCTCTCGATGAGGGAGGTGCGGATCACATCTAGGACCGGTTCCTCCGGTTGTACGAGCAATGCTGAGAACGGGATTTCCATGAGCGGCCTGGCGCACCGGCTTTCATCAAGAAGGGTGCCACCGCTCGTAAACACTTCTGCTTACACAGCTACCGTCGAGGATCTGCGTATTCCTTAACGTTACGCGTCACGTTGCAGAGCGATGACAGCAGATCGCGCGCGCCATCGCACAGACGTTCGGCGCACGTGCGCGATCGCCTCGCTCAACACCAATAGACGGACGAAGACCACACGATCGCGGCCGTGAACAGCCGCTCGAGCTTGTCGAGCATGCCCACGTACTCGGGGTCTGGGACGGCGCGCATCACGACCTCGAGCTCGCACTCGCGTGGTGGATCCCACAAGCACAGTGCGGTCGCATCGCTGTCGAGATCTCGCAGCTCGCAGCCGTGTGGATGCGGCCTCACGTGAACATGCTTCGCCCGGAACCGTAGGCGCTCTTCGACAGGTCGAGTCTCGAGAGCGCGACGATCGGCGACGTAGAGGCCATAAGCGTCGAATCCAACGTCGCCGCCTTGTGCCTCGAAGAACACGCCTTCGACGCTGCGGATCACCTCGCCGCTCGAGGTGTCGACGAGGTGTGGCAACCGGCGCATCGAGAGCGTCCGAACCGCCGCGATCTCCTGCACACACAGCGCGGACGCTGCCCCATCGACGGCGCCCGAGTTACCGCGAGGCATCACCGAGGCGAGCAGTGCGACCGGTTGGCCAAGCGAGTCGAGTGCCGAGATGAAGCTGCGCACGCGGTCGACCGTTCCGATCCACTCTTCGACGGCGCACAGATTCGCGTGCGAGCACGCCGTTCGACACCAATCGTCGTAGAGCGCCTTGGCGTCGCCCTCGAGATCCGGATCGACCGACGTCACTCTCCCGTTCTCGAATTCGATCGCGACCGGCGCCGGCTTTGCGACCCCGCGCTCGTAACAGTTGCACGGGACGTAGGCGTTTACGTCCATATCGGGATCGTACCTCACGTGTTGGTCGACGTGCGGACGATGTGCGCCGGACCACCACGTCCGGGCACGGGCGCTGCATGACACCCCCCTATGATCGACGACCTCCAACGGCTGCGGAACAAGCTGTGTCGCGAGCTCGCACAGAGCGAGCACGACGCGGTCATTCACACCGCACGCGAGGCCAGGCGGCTCGGTGACACTCCTCCGGCGGCTGCGCTGCGGGCGATCACGGCTCATGCGCGCGAGATGGAACCGAGCGTCGATCAGTTGCTCGCGGATCAGCCGGTCGGGCGCGCGCTCGGAAGGGCGGTTGCCCAGACGTTCTCGACATTGCGGCACTTGTTCTTCGATCGCCTCATCGATGCCGAGCGATCGTTCCGCGGCACGCTGCTCGGGTTGCGCCACGGGGTGGACTGCGTGCGGCTCCTGCGTGAAGTCGGGGTCTATGCCAACGACGTCGCGCTGATGCGCTGGTGCGATCAGTACCTGCTCGAGCGACTGTCGTTGCTCGAACAGGCCGAGCAGACGCTCGCCTGGTTTGCGGAGCGCCCCTCGCGCGCTCTGCAATCGGGACTCGTGGTCGCGCTGCAAGCCGGCAAGTAAGGGCGTGGCCGTGCGGGGCGATCACACCGCGCCCGGATGCCGTACGTGCTAGATCGCGCAGCCCTCGTTCAAGAAATCGAGCAGCGGATGCAGATCGAGTGGCTTGCGAAACACCTTGTAGCCCGTCGGCGCGAGCTGAGGTGACCCCGACACGATCGCGACGGGAATCGAAGCGAGCCGATCGTCAGCGCGAAGGTACTCGAGCAGCTCCTGGCCGACGATGCCGGGCATCAACAGATCGACGAGCACCGCGCACGGCCTGACGTGGCCTTCGAGGAAGCTGATCGCATCGGCGCCGTTTCCGGCGATCTCGACTTCGAAGCCATCGTGCGTGATGAGCTCCGTGAGTGCAGCTTGAATATCGGGATCGTCTTCGACGATCAGCACGCGGCCCTTCTGCTGCAATGTCGCCATGGGTGACTGTGCCAAGTCCCCGCGACTTGTCAGCTGTGCGGTTGCGTCGTGCCGAGCGCGCACGCGCGCGAGAAGATTTCCGCTACGGATACGGCGAGAGCGGCTTCGCGTCCTTGGGCAGCGGTGCGGGCTTCGCGCTCGGCGGCTCGCAGATCGGTCCGAGGTGGTCGACGGCATCGAAGGCTTCGTTCGGTGCGAGCATCCAGGTCACGCGGTGTCCGAGCGCCGGCGCGCCGGCTGCGAAATCGTAGGTGGCATATTGGCCCGGGCCCTCGGCGAGCAAGACCTTCGGCCCCGTGTTGTCGACGAGCGCCGCCGACAGCACGAGCGGATGATCTTGGCCTTCGGTCACCTTGACCGCGGTGCCACCGGGTCCCGGCACGAAGAAGCCGCTGAACCGTTCTGCTTTCCATTCGCATTGCGCGGCCGGTGTGCCGATCGCGAGCCAGTTCACGGCGCCGCTCCATGCCACGGGTTGATTGTTGACATCGACTTCGCCGATCGCCCACAGCGTCTCGCAGCCCGGCGGTTTGCACTCGTGCACCGGGATCAGCGGCGACACCGCCGCGGGGATCGGCGTCTCCTTGGTCGGGCGCTGCCATTGTTTCTGTGCGTCGGTCTCGCCCATCCGTGCAGCGACCGGGTGCGGGGTTTCGAACCGACACGCACCGGGAGAGTCCTGCGACACGAGCACGATGCCTCCGCCTTCTTGCGGATCCGTCGGCGCGGCGCAGCCTTCGAGCTCGACGCCATACGACAGGCTCGCCGGCGGCCCGTCGATCTTCGCGGCGTAGAAGTTACCGACTTTCGCGGAGCACGGCGCGCTGCTCGCGGTCATCAGCCATAGCCGGCCGGCGGGCGCGGCAGGTACACCGGACGCGCTCGCGGCAGTCGCGTCGAGCGATTGGTATTCGGGAACCGTCGCGCCCGAATCGAGCTTCATCGCTTGCAACGGCACGACCCAGCCGCTGCGGCCCTTCGTCGGTTCTTGGGTCACGTACGAAGCGACGTAGACGCCGGACGCGGCGGGACAGCCCGCACCCGCGACCGGGTTCGGAGCTTGAGTCTGTGGCCCTGGCTTCGGAGGGCAACCGGCGCAGACTGCGAGTACGAGCGAGATCAACCACGGACGGGACATCCGCGAACCATACCGCAGTTAATTCGGCGCGACGCCCAGGTAGCGGGTGACGAGCAGCGTCGCCTCGTCGATCAACCGCGGGTCGCGAAGCCGGTCGGGATACAGCAGCGCCGCTCGATGGACGATCGACTCGATGGTCGAGACGAGCAGAAACGCGGCGAGATCCGGATCACGGATCGCGAGCTCGTGCTTCCGCGCCGCGAGCAGGCCGGCGACCATGCGATGACAGATCTCGTCGAGCTCGCGCAACTTCGCGAGCTTGCCGACGCGCGGCACCTGCTCGGTGAGCACGCGATGCAGCGCTGGATCGACCGCGTGGGCGCGAATCGTCAGCTCGATCACGCAGCGCGTGGCCTCTTGCATCGGCAGCGTCGCAACGCGCGACAGCTCCGCGAGCACGGCGCCGTTCATCTGCTCGACGTGCCGTTCGATCAGCGCGGAGACGAGCGCTTCCTTGTTGGGGAAGTACTGATACAGCGATCCGATCGAGACACCGGCCGCGGTCGCGACCGCGTTCGTGGTCAGCCCGTCGAATCCGAGCTTGACCAGAACCCGAGCGGTTGCTTCCAGGATCGTGTCGACCGTGTCCTTGCTGCGCTGCTGGCGCGGCCGTTTTCGGGGCGTGGTCCGGACTTGGCGGTGCATCGAGGGCTCCTCAGCGGCAAATAAGAACGCGAGTAGACAATGTGAGCAATCGCTCGCATTTTAGTCACCGATGGCCACAACGACCAGTGCTTTCGTCTTGGGGACTCCGGTTTCTTCGATCCCTCCCGTGCCCGGCCTGCCGCTGATCGGCAACATGCTGGCGTTCCGGAAGGATCGCCTGGCTCTACAAGATCAGGCCGCACGGACCGGCCCGATCGCGCGGATCCAGCTCGCGCATATCCCGGTCTACATCGTGACCGATGCCGACATCGCGCACGAGGTCTTGGTCGAACAAGCCGCGTCGTTCAAGAAGTCGGCCGGGCTGCAGTTCCTGAAGCCGATGCTCGGAGAGGGCCTGCTTACCGCGGAGGGCACGCCTCACAAGCGACACCGCAAGCTGTTGTCGCCGGCGTTCGCGCCGAAGCGCCTCGCGGCGTACGGCGACGTGATGGTCGACGAGACGAACCGCCAGATCGATCGATGGCGAGCCGGCGATACGGTCGATGTTTCCGAAGAGATGATGCAAATGACGCTCGCGATCGCCGGCCGCACGTTGTTCTCGGCCGATATCCGCAGCGACGCCAAAAAGGTCTCCGAAGGGCTCGAGCTCGGGATGCGAGCGCAGGTCGAGAGCCTGCGGTCGCCGATCCGCCTCGGCTACGACTGGCCGCTGCCGCGCCACCTGCGAATGAAGCGCGCGGTCAAGCTGCTCGACGAGGTCGTCTATCGGTTGATTCGCGAAGGTCGAGCGCGCGGCACCGACGCGGGCGACGTGTTGTCGATGCTGCTCCTCGCGCGCGACGAAGAAGACGGGACGCGCCTCTCCGATCAGCAAGTTCGTGACGAGGTGATGACGCTGCTCCTCGCCGGCCACGAGACGACCGCGAACGCGCTGACCTGGACCTGGTGGCAGCTCGGCAAGAACCCGCGCGTGCTCGCGAAGCTGGTCGACGAGATCGATCGCGTGGTGAGCAAGCGGCGCATCGTCATCGATGATCTGGCGCAGATGCCTTGGAACCTGGCCGTCATCGAGGAAGCGATGCGCATGCATCCGCCCGCGTACATGACAGGCCGCGAGACGATCGAGCCCGTCACGATCGGCGGTCATCGCATGCCTCCCGGATCGATCGTCGCGATCAATATCCGCGGCATTCATCGCCGGCCCGATTACTTCGCGGCGCCCGATACGTTCTCGCCCGAACGCATGTTGCCCGAGGCCAAGAAGGCGCGCCCCCGCCACCACTATCTGCCGTTCGGCGCAGGGCCGCGCGTCTGCATCGGATCGCACTTCGCGTTGCTCGAAGCGCAGCTCGCGCTCGCGACGATGGCGCAACGCGCGCGCCTTCGTCCGCTTCCGCTTCGTCTCGACGCCGAGCCGCTCGTCACGCTGCGGCCCCGCGGGGGGCTGCCGGCGATCGTCGAGATCCGCTAAGGCAGGAACCGCGCTCGGTTCTCCGGTGACGGCAGATCGCAGAGCTCGGCGCGTCCCCAGATCCGATAGCGCACCTTGGCGATCACGCGATAGCCGAGATCGAGCACGACGCTCGGCAGCCAGCGCAGCGCATAACTCCAGCGCCACGGAGCGCGCAGATGCCGCGCACCGTGCAGGAACGCTTTGCTGCGCAGGCGCGCGCGATCGCCGTCGACGAGCACGACCGACTCGAGGGTCTCGGGAATCTCCGGGAAGCGCGACCGCAGCGCCGCCGCCGTGGCGCCCTGGAGCGGGGCGAACTTGAGATCGTGATCTCGCTCGTGACGCAGGATCCACTGCACGCTGCGATGACACAGTCCGCAGGTTCCGTCGTAGAGCACGATCGGCTCGCTGCCGGCCATATGCTGATCTTGCTCCTTTGCATAGGAACGGCAAGGAGCTACTACGTTAGCAGCCGTGGGCATGGTGTTGCGATTGCTGCTCGGAGCAAGCGTTTCGGCGCTGCTGCACTTCTACGTGTGGCGCCGAATCGTGGACCGTTCCGAGGTCGCGCGCGGCGCGCGGTGGGCGATCACCGCTGTGATGCTCGCGATGTTCGTCGCGATTCCACTGACGACCTCGAGCCGGATGTGGGCACCGGGGCTCGCCAGCACGCTCGGCTGGATCTCGATGCCGTGGATGGCGTTCGTCGGCCTGTTGGCCATCGTGCTACTCGCCATCGATCTGGCGCGGGCGTTCGCGCGGCTCGGCCGCAAGGCGTTGCTAAAGCCCGGTCCCGGCGAGACCGCGGTTTCGCGCAGGAAATTCCTGGCTCGCGTGACCGGCGGTGCCGCTGTGACCGTGGCAGGTGCTAGCGTGACCGCCGGCATGATCTCCGCACGCGGCGTGCACGAAGTAGTCGACGTCGAGATCCGCCTCGCGAAGCTGCCGCGCGCGCTCGACGGCTTCACGATCGTGCAGCTTTCGGATCTGCACGTCGGGATGACGATCGATCGCTCGTTTGTCGAGCGCGTCGTCGCGCAGGCCAATCGGCTGTCTCCGGATCTGATCGCGCTGACCGGAGATCTGATCGACGGGCGCGTCGAGGATCTCCGTGACGACGTCGCGCCGCTCGGTGACTTGCGTGCCAAGCACGGCGTGTTCGCGGTCACCGGCAACCATGAATACTACGCCGGCGCCGATCCCTGGATCGCGGAGATCTCGCGGCTCGGTGCGCGCTACCTGCGGAACGAGCGCGTCACGATCGGCAGCGGTGAGGCCTCGTTCGACCTGGCCGGCGTCGACGACCACACCGCCGAGAGTTATCCAGGTCACGGCGAAGATCTGCGCGCCGCGACGGCAGGCCGCGATCCGAATCGCGCGCTCGTGCTCCTCGCACACCAGCCGCGGCAAGTTCGCCGTGCCGCCAAGCATGGCGTCGACCTCCAACTGTCGGGGCACACGCACGGCGGCCAGATCTGGCCGTGGCACTTCATCGTGCGGCTGCAGCAAGGCGGGCTCCTCGCGGGCCGCTATCAATACGAAGCGACGCAGTTGTACGTGACCCGCGGTTGCGGCTATTGGGGGCCACCCGTGCGGTTGTTCGCACCGCTCGAGATCACGCGCCTGATCTTGCGCAGCGCATGAGGCGCCTCCTCCTGATCGTCGGTCTCGTGGCTGCATGCGGCAAGCACCGCGAGCATCAGATCGACCACGAACGTGCGCACGCGCTGTTCGAGCTGATTCCGCTCGATGCGCCACCGGGGATGTCGGGTCTGGCGGTCGACGATCACGGCGTGATGTGGGGAATCCCGGAGCGCGATCGGCAGCTGGTCGAGATCCATCTGGGCGCGACGGCGGCGACGACGAAGCGCTATCCGATCACCGGCGTACCCGACGGAGTCGACACCGAAGGGCTCGCGTGGCTCGGCGATGGCCACTTCATGATCTCGACCGAAGGCGCCGACGAAGCCACCGCGAGCATCCTGTTCATCGAGCGTCGCGATGATGGGTTCGTCGTGACGCGGACGCGCGTGCTGACGCCGGCCGAGCTCGGCGTTGCGCTCACGGTCAACCATGGCGCGGAAGGCGCTTGCGGCGCGGGCGACGACCTCCTCGTCGCGATCGAAGCCGTGGGCGCGCTTCCGGACGGTGCACGTTATGCGCCGATCGCGCGGCTACACGGCGAGGCGCTTTCGATCTACAAGCTCCGGCTCACGACGCCGACCGGCAAGCTGTCCTCGATCGACTGTACGATCGATGCGAAGGGCGTTGCCCACGCGTGGGCGATCGAACGGCATTACGGCGTGAGCCGGATCCTGCGGTTCGAGCTCGGCGTCGTGCCCGGTGAAGTCGTCCCCACGCTCGAGCTCGATCTCGAGCCGCTGATCGACGACACGTTGAACCTCGAAGGGATCGTCCGGCTACCCGACGGCCGGCTCGTCCTGATCAACGACAATCAAGGCAGTCGCCAGACCGGCCCGAACGAGCTGCTCGTGCTGCATCCGCGATAGGGAGTGCCCGCTCCCGGCCGCTACCAAGGCGCCGTAGTACAACCGCGGCATGCGCACCGCGCTGTTCACCGTCTTCATCGCGCTCGTCCCTCGAGTGTCCTCGGCAGAGCCCAAGCTCAACCTCGCTCAGGTGATCGAGAAGGCGGTCGCGGGACCGCGCGTCCAGATGGCGGAAGACGATCGAGATGCCGCCTCTGCTCGAGTCGACGAAGCCGATGCCGCGCGGTATCCGCGAATCAAGGCGACCGCATTCGCGACGATCAGCCCCGAGATCCGGTGTGTCGATACGCCGAGGCTGTGTCTCGAGACCCAGCCGAAGAACTTCGCGTTCAAGTTCTCGGGGCTCTATGGCAGTGCGCAGCTCGATCTGACGCAGCCGCTGTACACGTTCGGCAAGATCAGTCACGCGCGCTCCGCGGCTCGCGCGGGGGTCAGTGCGCAGGAGGCACTCGCCGATGAAGCAGCAGGAGATGTCGCGGCCGATGCGGCGCGAGCGTACTGGGGGCTCAAGCTCGCGCGCGAGCTCGGCGGCATGCTCGACGATGGCATCGAAGAGATCGAAAAAGCGAAGGTCCAGTTCGACGAGAAGCCCGATACCACGATTCAAGATCGCCAGCGCGTCGCGGTCTTGCTCGCCGAGGCGAAGGCGCAACGAGCAGAGGCAACGCAGGGCGAAGCCCAGGCCCTCGCTGGCTTGCGCGCGGTCACGTCCACGCCGGATGCCGACATCGATGATGCTCCGCTCGCCGCGGTCGACCAACCGGTTCCCGATGCCAGGTTCGTTGCCGCCGGTGCCCAGTGGCGACCGCAGGCCATCGCCGCAAAATCCGGTGCGGCCGCGGGAGACGAGCTCGCC
>JAQBQF010000266.1 GCA_028287115.1 Myxococcales bacterium | reverse complement strand
GAGACGCCGAGCTGATCCGCGTCGGGAGACAGCGTGAGGGCGAGCCATATGAACGAGCCGACCAGGATCACGAGCGATCCCAAGAGCAGGCCTTTGTACGCGCCGAGCCGTGACACGAGCTGTCCTGATATGACGTTCGCCGCGACGATCCCGAACGTCAGCGGCACGGTCGTCAGCCCCGCTTTGGTCGACGAGAGACCGACGACGTTGACCATGAACAGCGGCAGAAACACGATCGCTCCGAGAAACGCGCCGCCGGCGACGAAGGCAGCCAGTGCCCCGATCGCGAACGTCTTGATCCGGAACAGCTCGAGATCGAGGATCGGACTCTCGGCGCGCCTCTCGACCAAGATGAACGTGACGATCCCGACGAGCGAGGTCCCGAACAACGCGAAGATCGGCCATGACCGCCACGGCCAGCCGATGCCCGGTTGCGCCTCGCCGTGACCGAGCGAGAGCGCGAACAACAGCGGGACCACCGCGAGCGCGAGCGCGAGTGCACCGAGCACGTCGAGCCTGTGAGGCTGGTCTTGCGTTCGCCGTAGCGGCGGCATGTACGCGACGATGAAGGCGATCGCGATGAGCCCGAGCGGGAGGTTGATGAAGAACGCCCAGTGCCAACCGAACTGGTCGGTGATGAACCCGCCCAACAGCGGACCGATCACCGAAGACAAGCCAAAGGCTGCGCCGAACATGCCTTGCCACTTGCCGCGCTCCGCCGGTGGAAATAGATCTGCGACCACCGCGAAGGCACTCGTGAAGAGACCGGCCGAGCCGACGCCCTGGACGGCTCGCGCCGCGATCAGCTCGCCCGGTGTCTGCGAGACTCCGCACAGCAACGAGCCCGCCAAGAAGATAGCGATCGCGATCAGCAGGATCTTTCGTCGGCCGTAGAGGTCGGACAACTTGCCGTAGATCGGCACGAGCACGGTCGACGCGACGAGATACGCGGTCGTGATCCACGGATAGAGCGCGGGCTCGATGTGGAGGTCCTTCTGAATCTTTGGACCTGCGGTGGAGACGATGGTTTGATCGAGCGCAGCGAGGAGTAGCCCGAGCAGCGCGCCAAGCATCGTGAAGACCTTTTGGGCCTTCGTCAGTTCCGCTTGTTCAGACATCCCGAATATCGTCACACACCGCCGGTTCGTGAGCCTTGCAGGCAGGTCGAGATCGCGCGAGTGCGGTACATTTCGTGAGCGCGCGCAATGAACTGTTCGTCCTGCTCCGCCGAGGTCTCATCGCGCGCACCGTTCTGCGCGGTATGCGGCGCCCGCGTCGAAGATCCGTTCATCGGCATGGTCGTCAACAACCGGTATCGGGTCGAGGCCAAGATCGCGGTTGGTGGCTTCGGGGCGATCTATCGTGCGACGCAGCTCACCAACGGCCGCAACGTCGCGATCAAGGTGATGCACAAGGAGCTCGGCGCCGACGAGAACCTCGTCGCTCGGTTCAGACGCGAAGGCATCGTGCTCTGCAGCCTCCGAGACGCGCACACCGTCACCACGTACGAGCTCGACGAGACGCCGGACGGCCGCTTGTTCATCGTCATGGAGCTGCTCTCGGGCAAGAACTTGCTCGAGGTATTCCGAGCGGAAGGCCGCTTGCCGTGGGATCGCATGTTCGCGATCGCGCGCTCGATTTGCAGCGCCCTTGCGGAAGCTCACACGCTCGGCATCGTGCACCGCGATCTCAAGCCGGCGAACATCTATCTCGAGGCGCGGCACGACGGTGCCGACTTCGTGAAGGTTCTCGACTTTGGCATCGCGAAGGTGATGCAGGAGAGCGGCATCAACGACGGAAAAGACCTCACGATCATGGGCCAGGCCGTCGGCACCGTCGAGTACATGGCTCCCGAGCAACTGATGGGCGGCAAGTGCGATGGGCGCACGGACATCTACACGGTCGGGATCCTGCTGTTCGAGATGATCACCGGCAACCGCCCGTTCTCCGCGGTCGGCCTCGACTTGTTGACCGTGCAGCTCACCCAACGAGTGCCCGCGCCATCGGAATTCCTACGGCTGTCCGCGCCGATCGATCGGCTGATCGTTCGCTGCCTCGAGCCCGACGCCGCGGATCGGTACGCCGATGTCAACGAGCTCGCCAGCGCGATCGATGACGTCCTCGCGTCCGAAGCGGCGGTGTACCCCACCTGGACGCCACAACCGCCACCGGCCGTCATCACAGAGCTACGCACCGACCCGATCTCGGGCGACACCGTCCGGCAGATCGTGCCGGCACCCTCGCCGATCACGGACCGAGATGTCGTGCCTGCACCGATCACGGACCGTCAGGCCGCACCGTCGCAGCACGCGGACAGTCGCCTGGATCCGATGTCCGGAGACACGGTCCTCCAGCTCGACCCTCCAACGACGACCATTACCATCGTCAAAGTCGAACCAGCCCGCCCCGCCCCGGCGGTGCCTGCAATTCCGTTCGAGGCGCTTCCCAAGCCGCGACCGCTCGAGATTCCCTTCGTGCAGACGGTCGTCGCACGCGAGCGGCCACCCCGAGAGCTCGATCCGAGGCTCGGCCTCCTGATCCTGCTCGTGATCGGGCTCGGGGTCGGCGCCGTGATCGCCTGGCTACTCTAGGAGTCGGGTAACGGCGGGGATGCCGGCGCAAGAACCGCTAGCGCACGATCCGCAAAGACCTGTACGTAGGGGCCAGAGCAGATATGCGCCGACAAACCGATCGCTATGCCATGAGCCTCCCCGTCGAGCTCTTCGCGACGGGTCAGAAGCAGTGCGTCGCGCTTGCCGATCTGTCGCGGTCCGGAATGTTCCTGCAGGTCTCGCCGCCACCGCCGGTGGGCGCCGAGGTCCATATCGCGATCGCGCCCGAAGGTCGCCGGGTCGTGACCGCTGCGATCGTGACGCATAGCCTGGTCGAGGCCGATGCGCGCGCTCTCGGCCGGCAACCGGGCGTCGGGATCGCATTCCGCGCGCCGATCGATCCCGCGGACGAGCTGTTCGCGATCGCGGTCGATCGCCTCGTGCGTGCCCAGAGGGCCCAATCAGAGCTGCGCGGCGCACACATCGTGGTCGCGGATCCGTCGACGCGCTTGCTCGAGCGGATGTCGACGTCCTTTGGCGCCGCGGGCTTCTCGGTCGCGATCGCGACGAACGGTCTCGAAGCGCTCGCGGCCTGCCTGCGGCGGACCCCGGATGTCGTGCTGCTCGATCGCGCGCTGCCCGTGTTCGATGGGTTCCGGGTGCTGCACCGGATGGCGAACCTCGACACGCTCGCGGCAGTTCCGGTGATCATCACGTCGACCGATCCGCACGACCTCGCGCCCGCCTTCGAGCGCGGGGCGATGGACTTCATTCCAAAACCGTTCGCCACGTTCGAGATGATCGCGCGCGCTCGGCGGCTCGCGTACGGCTCCTCGACGACCGAGAGGGCCGTGTTGCACGGTGCGCTCGGAGCGATCGGCTTACCGGCGTTGCTGACGATGCTCGGTCAAGAGCGCAAGACCGGTCGTCTGGTGCTGACCGGAAGCGACACCGGGTGGATCGATCTGTTCGAGGGTCAGATCGTGGGCGCGGGGCCCGGCAAGGATCTGCTGTCCGCGATGGTCTCGCTGCTCGGCTGGAACCAAGGCACGTTCGAGCTCTCGCCGGTCGCGCCGCCGCGTGGCGCGCACGCGCTCTCGGTCACCCACGTCTTGCTCGAGCATGCGAGACACGTCGATGAAGCCTCGGGTCCGCGTCGCGCGATCGCCTACGCCTGATCGCTACGAGTGATACGCTGCGCGCTCGATGGGCCGTCTCGATCAACCGAGCTTCGAAGTTCTCGTGCAAGCCGGCTGCCCCGCGTGCGGTGGCAAGCAGCTCGAGATCCGCAGCTACATCGATCGGCGGCTCGACATGATGCTCGGCGAGCCAAACGATGCGGGCCGCTGGGTTCACGACGGGGAGAAGTTTGTCGACGGCACGTATCGGATCACGTGCACGACCTGCGCGACAACCGTGTTCTCGAGCGACCTCTGCCCTCGCTGCAACACGGCTGACGGGCTCGCGCGCGCGCTCGGCGAGTCGAGTCGGTTGGCCGTGCCGAAGCGATGCGCGAAGTGCAACGAGCTCGAGCTGCTCGCTCTCGCATTCGTTCCAGCATCTGCGCGATATGGCGGAGGCGAGACGCCGAAGCCCAAGCCGCTCCTCGATTTCGGCGAGCCCGGTTATCACGTCGTCGCGTATGCCTGCGATTCGTGCGACGCCGCGGTCGTCGCGCAAGCATGCCCGCTGTGCGATGCGCCGGGCCCGCTGCGGCCGCGTCCGTGATCGGCGCGCCGCGACTTTGGCCACGGGAGTGTTTGATCGACCCGAGCCGGGCAGTCTCCGACGCGTGAGTTTTCGTTGCGCGCTACCGGATTGAATCCTTAGAGCCAAGGTACAAGCGGCTATGGCCGCGGAAGACGATCCGGACGGAGCGCTCGAAGCCGAGGAGCACGCGGCACTCAAGTGGGCCGCGGTGATTGCCGTGCTCGTGATCCTGTGGCTCGTCCGGCCGGTCGCGGTCGGGATCTTGCTCGGGACCTTCCTCGCGTTCATGGCGCAGCCGGCGTTCGAGGGCCTCAAGCGGCGGATCGGCATGCGGTGGTCTGCGATCCTCACGGTGCTCGTCTCGACGCTCGCGCTCGCCGGCACGCTCGGCGGACTCGCATGGCTGTTCGTCGCGCAAGGCACCGCGCTCGCGAACCGCCTGATCGACTCTTTCGGTCCAGGCGGCGTCGGTCAAGACGCGCTCGAATACTTGTCTCGGCTCACCGCGAAATTCGGACTCTCGCAGGAGGACCTCGCCGCGCGGGCGCGCGGGCTCGCGGGTGAAGCCGCGACGCGTGCCGCGGAGCTCGCGGCGTCGATCGCATCGACCACCGGCAGCGCGCTACTCGCGCTGCTGTTCGCGATGCTCGCGATGCACTATATCTTGAGGAACTGGCAAACCGTGTCGCAACGGGCGCAGGAAGCGTTTCCGCTGCGGCCCGACTACACGGCGGCGCTGTTCGCCGAGTTCCGGCAAGTCGGCCGAACCACGCTGCTCGGCGCGTTCGGCACCGCGATCGCGCAAGGCGTGTTCGCGACGATCGGCTACTGGATGACAGGCGTCCCCGAGCCGTTGTTCTTCGGCGCCGCAACGGCCGTGGCCTCGTTCGTCCCCGCGGTCGGCGTGCTGCTCGTGATCGTGCCCGTCGCGATCGGGCTGTCGCTCGTCGGGCACATCGGCGCCGGTTTGGTCGAGCTGATCTGGGGGCTCGTGTTCGTCGTAAGCGTCAGCGACTACGTGATCCGGCCGCGGCTGGTGCGCGGCGAGCGGCAGGTACCTTCGCTCGTGACGTTCGCGGCGCTGTTCGGTGGCATCGAAGTGCTCGGCCTCAAAGGCCTGATCATCGGTCCTGTCGTCATGGCGATCGCGGTCGCGGTCCTCCGCCTCTACGCGAAGGAAATGCGGACACGCAGGCACCTGCCCGAACCGCACGAGCCTGCCCCACCGATCACGAAGCCGATCGCAGACGGCTAGGGATTTTCCTTACGCTCGACGATCTTCGAACGACCGAGCAGCGCATCAAGTACGATCGCGCCGGGTGACCAGGTCTCGCGCAACGATCGCGTGCGTCGTGCTCGCGCTCGCCGGTACTCGGCAAGCGCGCGCGGATCAGATCGTCGCGACCGTGACCGATGATCGCCCGGGCCTCTCGTACTTGTGGGACGGCGGCGCGCTACCGTTTTTCTGGGGTGCGCTCGCCGCGCAGGAAGCGCTGAGTCGATATCTAACGGTGCGCGAGACGCCGCTGGGGTTCAGCGCGAGCGAAGGCGGCGCCTCCCCCGCTTCGTGGGAAGTGCCGAGCTGGACGTTGACGGCGACGGGCGCCGCGGTCGGCGTCGCGATGATCGCCGGCGGTGATCGATCGCGCTGGTATCACCTGAAGGGACTCGCTGAAACGTTTGCGGTCGGCAGCGTGATGACGACGCTGGTCAAGCGAACGTTCGGACGCCACCGCCCCGATTGGACGCCCGGCAGCACCGATCCGAGCAGCAACGAATCATTCGTCTCTGGACACGCGACGAATGCGTTCGCGATCGCGACGTACTCGGCTCTTTATCTGCGCTATCACGTGTTCGACGTCTGGCGCCGACCGGGCGCGCTGCCGTGGTGGGAAGGCGTCGCGTACGCCGGCATCCTCGGCGGCGCGAGCGCATTTGCCGCCGAGCGCGTGATTCACCATCGCCATCACGTCTCCGATGCCGCGATGGGCTCGGTCCTCGGTTCGGCTGAAGCGGCGGTGTTCTTCCTCTATCAGCAGCGACGATTTCGTTCGCGTCACGAGCCCGCGATCACGATCACGCCGGTGATCACCGAGACCAGCGCGAGCGTTCGGTTGGAGGGAACGTTCTGATCTGTGATCGTGGTATTCGTCGCTCCGATGATCGATGGCGTTCGTGTCGTGGTCTCCGAGCTCGGTGAAGACCCGCTCGATGCGATCGAGCGCTATGTGTCGCTCGAGTCGATGGCGATGCCCGAGCTCGCGACGCTCGGCCCGCGCGACGTCGTGATCGCGGTCAAGAGCGCCGCCGTCGGCTGGGTCGATCTGATCATGACGAGCGGCCAGTACCAGCACGTGCCGAAGCCGCCCTACACGCCTGGCCTCGAATACGCCGGTGAGGTGGCGTGGATCGGCGGCGAGGTGACGACGGTCGCGATCGGCGAGCGCGTGCTCGTCGACGGCTTTCTCGCGGGGCCGCGGTCGCACGGTGCGTACCAGCGGTACGGTGGCTTCGCTTCTTATGCCGTCGCGCCGATCGAGGCGATCCACCGGATTCCCGGCACGCTGTCGTTCGACGAGGCGTGCAACCTGCTCGGTAATTACGAGACCGCGTATCACTGCCTCGTGACGCGGGGCCGGCTCGCCGCCGGTGAAACCGTGCTCGTCAACGGCGCCTCCGGCGCGACCGGGCTTGCCGCGGTTCACGTGGCAAAGCTCCTCGGCGCGACGGTGATCGCGACCGGCCGCACCGCCGGCAAGCTCGCCACCGTTCGCGATCAGGGCGCCGATCATGTGATCGCCACCTCACCTGCCGATGGTTCCTCCGGAATTCGTGAGCTGCGTGACGAGATCAAGGCCCTGACAGCGGGGCGCGGCGTCGATGTCGTCTACGACGGTGTGGGCGGTGACATTTCGGCCGAGAGTCTACGGTGTATGAGGTTCGGCGGACGGTTCCTGATCGTCGGTTGGGCCGCGACCCCCGGCGTCTCGCGCGGCAAGGGCCAGCGTGGCGCGCCCAATGCCAACGTCCTCCCGACGAACCTCATCATGATGAAAGGCCTCGAAGTCCTGGGCTGCCCGACGGTGATCTCGACCGTCAACGACCCGTCGCTACGCCCGCCCCGGCTCGCCCAGATCCTCCGGTGGGCCGAGGCCGGTCAGATCCGCCCACATGTGTCGCACGTGTTTCCGCTTGCCGACGTCAAGCTCGCGATGCGGGCGAAATGGCGCGGCGAGGTGATCGGCGGCTGTGTCGTTCGTCCGTGATGGTCGTTCGTCCGTGATGGTCGTTCGTCCGTGATGATAGTGATGGCACTTCGATGCACCGGGCGTAGAATTTGGACATGCAGCTAGCCCTGGCAACTCCGCTGTTCCGATCGATCGCCCTTGGCAGCATCTTGTTCGGCCTGACCCTCGGCGCGATCATCACGACGAACCATCACCGCACCGAGCATCGACTCGTGCTTCACACGAGCTCGCGAACCGGCGCGATCTACCTGACCGCATGGCGTCACGGCGGTGTTCGCGCGACGTTCGAACAGGGCGCGCAGCTCCAACCGATCGTCCTCAAGACTCGCGCACAGCTTCCAGACGGCTGCCGGTGGATGGGCATCGAGACGCTCACGCCGCTCGACAACAACCGCTACTTCTACAGCTACGACGAAGAGATCCTCGGGTGCGACCCGGGCGAGAGCCCCGGTTATTACAAGACACCGCGCAGCGGCATCGTCACGGTCGAGTAGCCGGCGATCGCCAGTGGTTGTCGCGGAGGTACTTGTCGATCACCGCGAGGTCTGCCGCCCCGTCGGGGCCGGCAATCACAAAACTCGCGCGTGCTGCTTCGGCCGTCGCCCGCGCACGTACCGTGTCCGAGGTCGCGAGCAAGAGCTCGCTAAGCCGATGTTGAGACCGGCCGAGCTCGGCCGGCGGCGCTTTGCCGCGCTCGAGTAGACGCAGAGCGCGCTCCATGTGCTCGACACCAGTCCGCGCTCGATTGCGCTTGGCCTCGACGGTCGCGGCGAGCCGCAACCCCATCGCGGCAAGTGACTCGCGATGTTGTAGCGCGCGATCGGCGATGTCAGCGGCGCGCAGGTAGTGCACGACCGCGTCGTCATCGCGCTTCACTTCTTCGAGCGACATCCCGAGTAAGATGTGTACATTCACGGCCTGCGCGCTGTCGGCCTCGTGCACCGCATCGACGATCACGAGCGCTTGTTCGAGATATCCGATCGCTTCCGCGTCATTGCCCTTCGTCGATAGCGCATCGCCGAGACCTTGCAGCGATTCGGCGACCTGGATGTTGCCGCCCGGAAACGCCGCGCGCCGGATCTCCAGCGCTTCCCGAAGCTGTGCGATGGCATCGTCGGCCTTGTCTTGCGCTAGCAATGCGATACCGAGCGAGTAACGCGCGATCGCGGTGTCTGGATGGAGTGGTCCGTCGATGCGCACCGCTTCGTCCACCGCGGCGTGAAGGGTCGCCAGTGCCTCGGCGTCATGCCCGAGCAGGCGCTGAAAATGCCCGAGCCGCGTGCGCGCCGCATTCGCGATATTGTCTAGCGGAGGCGTTGCGTGCGTTGCCTGTTCGATCACCGCCTGGCAGTGCTTCGCGGTCGGCGCCGCATCCTTGGCGGTCGGGTTGCGATTACAGCGAGCGAGCTCGAGCTGTAGCGCGAGTCTCGCGCGGTCAGGCAGATATCCGATCAGGGCGTCCGCGTAGCCGTCGAAGATATCGGCTTGGTCGGCGGTGCGCAGGTCGTTGCCGAGCGTCTGGCTGAGCTCGATCCAGATGTCGGCAAGCTGTTCGAGGTCGCGTGCCGCCGTTGCCGCGCGGGCGGCGGCGTGGAGCGCGGTGATCGCCTGCTCGTAGTGCGCGCTCGACATCTCGAGGCGTGCGACGAGAAACAGGCCGCGAGCCCGCAACGGCAAGTACGAGATCGCCTCGGCACGCGCCTGCAGCGCCGTGATCTGCGCTCGCAGCTCGTTCGCACGACCTGCGATGAGGCCTGCCTCGGCTTCGGTGATCGCGGCGCGCACCGCGGCGATCTCTGATCGATCGCGCTCGGCAGGGGGAAGCGGCGGCAAGGCCGAAAGCGCACCGACGTCATCGCAACGCGACGGAGATGGCAAGCTCGTCGCGATCCCATCGGCGCGAGACACGAGCAACGGATCCGCGCGGGTCGCCAGCCCGACGACGGAATGCAACCGCTCGAGGAGCTGGTCGAGGCAACCCTGACGCAGCGCATGGAGCGCTGCCGGTTGCACGCGATCGATCACGGTCGCGCGACACGACGCTTCGGCGCTGTGTCTCCACGTCATGGACCAGTCGTCGAGCTGCGAGATCGTGGCATCAGCCGCGGTCCGCGCATAGCCGAGCCCGGTCGCGGCAAATCCCGCGCGCAGCGCCGTGCGTTGTGCATCGCCCCACATCGTGACCACCGCGCCGCCGGCGTGCACGCACGATGGTGCCGAGCGTGCACGTGACACCGAGATCGCAAGCGTCGCGCACAACGCCGCGACTGCGACGAACGTCGCGATGATCCAACGGCGCCCTCGCCGTTGCGAAGGCGACAGCTCGCGCAACAGACCCTCCATGTCTTCGAATCGATCCGCAGGGCGGGATGCGAGCCCGCGGCGGAGCGCACGCGTGACGCGCTCGGAGACGCCTTCGAGACTCGCCTGCACATCCGCGGTCGGACGCGCGCCACCAAGCGCTTCCCACAGTGCAACGCAGAACGCGAACTGGTCCGCACGCGCGTCTATGCGCTCGCCCCGCTGTTGCTCGGGAGCCATATACGCCGGAGTGCCCGCGATCGATCCATCGTCGGCATGTTCGGCGCGAGCGAGTCCAAAATCGAGAACGCGTGCACGCTCGTCGGTGCCGACCATGATGTTGCTCGGCTTGACGTCGCGATGAACGAGGCCGGCGCGATGAGCGGCCGCGAGCCCGCGACCCGCCTGCACGAACACGTCGAGGATCTCCGGCTTGCCGCGTGGCGCCGCCAGCCACTCGCGAACCGTCACGCCTTCGACATGCTCCATCGCGACGAACAGCTCGCCGTCGGCGCGACCGACATCGTGAACAGCGACGACGTTCGGGTGTGACAGACGCGCGATCGCCCGCGCTTCGTCACGGAGCTCCTCACCTGCGCGCGTGTGCCGGAGCACCTTGAGCGCGATCCGGCGATCGAGCTCCGGATCGTAAGCCGCATAAACCACGCCCATGCCGCCTGCACCGAGGTGAGACAGCAAGATGTAGCGGCCGAGCTGGCCACCGGGACTCCAGCCCGAGCTCTCGTGTGTCGCGCTGATCGTCGAAGCGGCGCCTAGCGACGACTCATCGCCCGCAATCCGCGGCGCCAGGTTCGACTTTGCGAGCGCGGCAACCAGCTCCTGACAAGCCGCGCACGTGTCGAGATGGCTATCGATCGCATCGCGCTCGCCGCGAGGGAGCATGCCGGCAACATATGCGGCAACCGTTTCCTCCCCGGGACACACGCCCCACGCTAACATGTCCTGTGGTGGCGCTCTCGTTGTCCGAACAGCTGCTGCAACATCTTGGCGACGCGTCCGGGACGCCGCGCGAGCTCGACGAGATCCTCTACGAGGCGTTGTCGGCATCACGCGCCGCCTGGCCCGGCATCGAGCTCGCCGATGCAGACTTCGTCGCCTACCTCGCCGCGCGCGTGTCTCGCGATGCGCCGCTCGACAAAACACTCCGCTCGTCGTGCATCCCGGATCTGTGGCTCGCGTGCGCGATCGAGCGCGGCGACGTCGCGGCGCTGCGTGTATTCGAGACGCAGGCGATGCAACATCTCGGTGCGGCGATCGCGCATCTCGATGGAGGCTCAGCCTTGACCGAGGACGTCGTCACCGCAGTGCGCGAGCGCGTCCTCGGCTCGGCGGCGGGCGGAAGAGCCAAGATCGCGGACTATCGCGGGCGCGGCGATCTGCGAGGTTGGTTGCGAGTCGTCGCGGTTCGAGAAGCGCTGCAGATCATGCGGCAACGCCGGCGCGAGGCACCGCTCGCCGAGGATCTCGCGACGAAGCTCGCCGATGAGGGCTCGGCGGTCCCGATGTCGCCAGACGAGCAGCGGGTCTATCGCGAGGCGTTCACGGCTGCGCTGGCGACCCTGACGCCACGCGAGCGCAACATGCTCAGGCAGCAGTTCATCTACGGTGCCACGATCGACGAGCTCGGCGCGTTGTACGGCGTGCATCGTGCGACCGCCGCGCGCTGGATCGCCCAGGTTCGAGAGACCGTGTTGCGCCGGACTCGCCGCCAGATCGGCGAAGCCCTCCGGCTCTCGGGCGCCGATCTCGACAGTGCGATGGGACGGATCGCGAATCATCTCGATTACTCGCTGCGCCAGACCCTGTCGATCGAGGGCTAGTCACTTCCCGACGCAGGCATGCTCGGTGCTGTTGCACTTCTCGGCGGTCGGACAGTCCGCATCGAACGTGCACGGCAAACCGATGCAGTACGCCGACTTGCTCATGCACTGCTTCGTCGAGCTGTTGCAGATCTGACTGCCGCTGCAGTCCGCGTCGAACGAGCACTGAATGCCCGACGCGCACGAAGGATTGCCGACCGCGATCACGCACAGCGCGCCGAGCGCGGCCGCGAGATCGCCGTTGCACGAGGGATACGGCTGGCCCGCAAAGCAGACCCAGTCGCTCGGATCTGCGGACGCGAAGCAGTCGAGCCCGGCAGCGGGATTGCCGCCGCACATCGCGGCAGCGGTCACGCCTTTCTTGCACCAGCCCTCGAATGCGGTCTGTGCACCGGCCGGAAGCGGCGAGCCGCAGGTTTGCGCCGCGGTCGCGAAGTTCTGCGCGAAGCCGGCGCACTTCATCGGATCGAGTCCGGACATCGAAGCGTCGGGCATCGACGTGTCGTCACCGGCGTTGGGTGAATTCGAGCTGCAGGCGGCAATCAACAGGCACGTGATCGAAAGGAAGCGGTTCATGACATCTCCAGAGGCAACGGGTGGATGTCTATGGATGCGGCGACCGCCGAGCGGTCGCACACAATGTCCCGGCCTACAGATTTGCCAGCCCGAATGCGAGGTTCCGCGCGATGTTCAGCCTGTCGCAGGCGGCTTCGGCACAAACCCGCGGCACGCGCGCACCGGCTGTGGCGGATATTTCGGCAGCGTCGGTTCCTTGCACATCAGGAACACCGATCCTTTGCCGCTGCGGATCAGGCGCAGATGGACGCACCGATGACAGATCGCATCAGGAAACGGTGGATCGTCGCCGCGGCCATCACCCCCGAATCGGATTGTTGCAGGTGCCATTGGCGTACTCGGTGATCACGACCTTGATGTCGTACTCGACTCCGATCTTGTAGCTCGAGCATAGCGCCATCGGAACGGTTCTGACGGAATGCACGTTGCATCTCGATCGCCCATGACCAAGTACGAGCTGTTCTACTGGACCGGCATCCAAGGGCGCGGCGAGTTCGTCCGGCTCGTGCTCGAGGATGCGGGCCTCGAGTATCGCGATGTCGCACGCGAGTCGCGCGATGGCGACGAGCGAATCGAGCGCGCGTTATCGCGTGAGCTCGCGCCGTACGCGTTCGCCGTCCCGGTGCTTCGTGCAGACGAGCTCGTGATTCCGCAGACGGTCGCGATCACGAAGTTCCTCGGGGAGCGGCACGGTCTCGCGCCTGCCGACGAGCGCGGTCAGCTCGCCGCACACGCGGTCGCACTGACGATCGCCGATCTGGTCGTCGAGGTTCACGACACGCATCATCCGATCTCGGTCGAGCAGACCTACGAGAAGCAACGCGATGCCGCCGCGCACCGCGCGCGTGCGTTTCGCAAGACTCGTCTGCCGAAGTTCCTCGGCTACCTCGAGGGCATGCTCGGACACGACCGGACCTCCGACGGCCGCTACCTCGTCGGAGATGCGGCGAGCTACGCGGACCTGGCGGCGTTTCAGATCGTCGAAGGCTTGCACTACGCATTTCCGCGCGCGGTCGCCGCACTGCATCACGAGATTCCGAAGCTGCTCGCATTGCGCGACCGGATCGCAGAGCGCCCGCGGCTCGCTCGCTATCTCGCGTCGCCGCGCCGGCTGCCGTTCAACGAGAGCGGTATCTTCCGTCACTATCCCGAGCTCGACGACTGACTGCGGCATGAGGCGGTTTGCCTCCGGCGCTGAAGCTCGTGTCAGCGGGCGTACGTTCTCTGCACCGAGCGGTCAGCAGCGTCGAGAACGTCGGTGACCGGCCCGTGCACCCCTTGATAAGATGCGAGCCAGTGGCATCCCCGAGATCGATCGTGCTGTGTGTCCTCATCGCCGGCTGCGGCGCAGACTTCAATCAGGCGATCTTTCAGTTCGGACAAGGACTCGCCGCAGATCTCGG
>JAQBQF010000263.1 GCA_028287115.1 Myxococcales bacterium | reverse complement strand
TTCGGCATCAACGACAACTTCGGCGACTACCGCACGGGGCAACCGTTCACCAGCATCGTGTTCTCGCTCTACAACGCGTGGGCGACCACGGGCGACGGCTGGGACGACGACGACGGCGAAGAAGCCTACGGCAGCCGGCGCGCCGCGGCTCGCCGAGCGATCGCGCGTGGCCAGGCGCTATTCAACAGCAAGCCGATCACGATCTTTGGCGTCGCCGGTCTCAACGGCTCACTCGGTCTGCCGGCGTCTTTCGTCGGTACCTGCACCACGTGCCACGACGCGCCGGAAGCCGGTAACCACTCGGTGGTCGCGCCGCTCAACATCGGTCTGACTGATGAATCACGCCGCACGCCCGACATGCCGCTCTACACGCTGAAGTGTAACGCGAAGGGTGTCACCGCCGGTCACTGCGCCGCGGGCGCGAAGATGACGACGACGGACCCTGGCCGCGCGCTGATCTCTGGCAACTGGGCCGACATCGGCAAGTTCAAGGGTCCGATCCTTCGTGGTCTCGCGGCGCGCGCGCCGTACTTCCACAACGGCTTCGCGGCGGACCTCGGCGCGGCCGTCGACTTCTATGACACGCGCTTCGGGATCGGTTTCACGAAAGACGAACGCGCCGACCTGGTCGCCTTCCTGAGCACGCTGTAACTCACCACCACGCCCCGACACCCCGACTACAACAACGCAAAAAGCCACGAGGCGAACCTCGTGGCTTTTGTCGTTTCGGAAAGGAAGGTCGACTACTGGCGCGCCGTGCCGAACTTGTCCGGGCTGATCGCCGGACCGCTGCTCGGCTTGATGTCGATGTTCGACTCGTTGTCACCGGCCTTGATGGTGACTTCGCTCGTGGTCGGATCAACGCTCGGCTCGATCCACGCCTGCACCTTGTACTTGCCGGGCGCGAGGCTCTTGAACGAGAAGTTGCCATCCGCATCGACCACCGCGTAGTGCGGCGCGTCGACGACAACCAGGTACGCCGACATGTTCGCGTGGAGGTTGCAGCCGAGGCGCACGATGCCGGCCTTGTCGACCTTCACTTCGCGGGTCTCGCCGTTCTTGTAAAGGCCCAGATCGAACTGCTTGGTCTTCGAGAGCGAGAACACGTTGTGATAGATCGGGTCGAAGTTCGGGAACGAGATCGTCGAGCCGACGGGCACGGCCATTACGTGCGGCATGAACGTCTTGCCGCGCTGTTCGATCACGCGCGCCTTCGCAGTGCGCTTCTTCGCGCCCTTGTCCGGCCACAGCTGAATGACGCCGATCCCGTTCGGCGCCTTGCCGTCGACGCGCAGCGCGCCGTGGAGCTGACCGGCAGCCGGCTTCTTGTCCGGATCGTCAGCGTCGGAGCTGCCGACCGTTTTCGGCTGCGCCGCGGTATCTGCCGCCATCTTCTTGAGCGCGGTCGTGATCCGCGGCGGAGCGCCCGCGCGGAAGGTCGACGCGATCGAGGCGAGCGGCTTGGGTCCCGTGATCAGCTCCGCGCGCGAGAACAGTTGCTCGGCGTACGAGCGCTGACCTCGTTGACCCGCGATCACCGCCATCGCGAGCAGATCCGAAGCGCCCTTGTCTTTGACGGTCGAAGCGACCTTGGTGACCGCGGCGAGCTTCGCGGCATCGATCGGCTTCAGCTTGTCGGCCGAGACGACGATCGCCGGCTTGAGCGGACCGAGCGCGCCGAGGAGCTCGCCCTTCTCTTTCTCCGGAACCTTGAACTTGTCGAGCGCCTTGATGAGGTTCTCGACGAGCGCGTTGAACTCGTCATCGACGAGATCCATGCCCGCGTGCGCGGTGCCCATGTCGCGACCCGAGTACTTGCAGGGACCACCGGTCGCCATGCACACGAACTCGGTGAGCAGCTTCTTGAGGTTCTCGATGTCGGTGTTGAAGAAGCGCTGGTTGATCCGCGCATCGCCGGCGACGTTCGCGACGAACTCACCGACGACGGCCGTGATCGCCGGCAGACCACCGAGGCGATCGTAGAGCGACTTTGGCGCAGGTGGCGCGGGAGCGGGCGCAGGCGGCGGCGTCGTCGCGGGAGCTGGCTCGGCGGCCACCTCGGGCGCGGGGGCCGGCGCTGCTGGGGGTGGCTTCGGCGAAGAACCGCAACCGAAAATGAACAGACACGCGAGGACGCCCGTAGTCTTCATGCCTCGGGTTTATCCCTGACCGCGCCTCCTTAGCAAGCCCACGAGATAGATCACGAGCAGCAGCCCACCCGCGCCCCATGCAGCGTAACGGGCAAGACCGAAAGGATTTCCGCCGGCGATCGGCGCGGCAACCGGATCCGGGAGTATCGCGGCCAAGGTGAGCGCGCCGGTCTTGACGTCACTGCTCGTCGTGACCGGAACCGTGACGCGCCGAGCGCCGGCCGCTGTGTTGCCTTGCACGAGCACGATCGGTTGGCTCAAGCCTTCGAGCGTCGCGCCGAGCGCGTGAGGAGCGACGCGCTTGCGGATCGGTTCGAGATCGAGCGATGCCGACACGACGATCGATCCGCCGATCTGCTGGGCCTGCGTCGTCACCGGTGTACTGACCGAGATCGCGAGGTTGCGGCCATCGGTTGCGATGCGAGTCTCGCCATCGGGAATCTGCGCCAGCGGCTTCTCGGTCTCCGGGATCCTCATCAGACTCGACGTCTTGCCGTCGCGAAGCTGAAACACCTCGAGGACCTCGCCCTTCTGAGGCTTCAGGACGAAGTCGCTGCCGTGAATCATGTCTTTGATCGTCGCCGCGTCGGTCTCGATCGCGGCGCGCAGCATCGGCGTCTGTGCGATGCCTTCGGCGCGCAGGTGCGCTCCGCGTGCCTCGGACTCGATCAGCGTCGCGATCTTATCGGCGTCGGCCTCGAGTGCGCTCATCGCCGGTCGATCATCTGCCGCGGTTGCCGCTGGCTGCGTGTTGCCGGCGAACATGAATCCAACGCCTGCGGCACCCGCGAGCAGCGCCGCGGCGAGCCACGCGACGCCGGATTTCTTCTTCGGCTCGGGCAGCGCGATCACCTTGGCCGGCTCCGACGCGGGAGCGGCTCGCTCGGGTTCTTGCGTCGCGACGGGTCCGGTCTCGCGCCGCAAGATTCCGTGAAACGCTTCCAGCGCCCCCTGTGCTTCTTTCATCGACGGGTAGCGCTTGGCCGGATCCTTGGCGAGCAACTTGTCGAGGATCATTTCGGACAACCCCGGCGGGGCTCCCGGCACCGACAGCGGCGCCGGATCGTCATGGACGACTTGATGCAGCACCGCGTGCGGATCATTGAGCGGGCTGCGGAACGGACGCGTCGCCGTCAGCATCTCGTACAGGATCACGCCGAGGGCCCAGATATCCGCGCGGTGGTCGACGCTGTCGGGGTTCGTGACTTGCTCCGGAGCCATGAACTCGGGCGTGCCCATCACGAGCCCGGATGCGGACCGGTCGCCGTCGGCTTGGAGAAATCGCGAGATCCCGAAGTCGAAGACCTTGACGTGATCGGAGACGTCCTCGCGATCGGTCAAGAACACGTTGTCGGCCTTGAGATCGCGATGCACGATGCCCGCGTTGTGCGCGGCATGTAACGCCGACGCGATCTGATCAGCGATCTTGAGCGCGCGGCGAACCGGCATACCGCCGGGCTTCTGATAGATCGCCTCGGTGAGCAGTGATCCCTCGAGATACTCGAACACGATGAACGGGACGCCTTCACGCGTGAAGCCCATGTCCGTCGATTCGATGATGTTCGGATGTCCGAGAGTGCCGGCAGCGCGGGCCTCGTTCATGAACCGATCGACCACGCTGCCGTCGGTCGCGAGCTCCGGGCGCAGGATCTTGATCGCGACGCGCCTCTTGATGAGGACGTGCTCGGCCAACAAGATGGTGCCCATCCCACCCTCATCCAGGACCCGGATGATCCGATATCGCCCTTCGACGGTATCGCCGGGTTTGAGCCCGGGATCGCTGCTCGCCATCTGCAATCATGATCGGATGCGCTGGCGGGCGAGTAAAGCGAATGTGCGAAGTCAGTTGAGCTTTGCAGCTGCTCCCACATTCAGTTGTCGCTAGCTCGGCTCGGCCGTACCGAGCCTGAACCAGATCGTCCGCGGTACGTGACAGAGCTGGCAGATCACCGCGACCTCACGGATTCCGGAGCTTGGGGCTCGGTGCTCCAAAAGACGGTAAGCGCCCTCGCATTGCGGGCAACGAGAGGCTCCGACACGAACCTCCACCACCGACGAAGATGCGACCTCTATCGGCCTTTCGCGCGAGCCGCCCGGCGACAGGCTCGCTAGTTTTTCGCGATCCCTCACGAGCTGGCGCGCCGCGCGTTCGTGGGTCCTGCGTTCCGTTCGTTCTGGTCGTTTTCGCCCCATGCGGTGCCTCGCGCCGTTCGCCGGGGAATCATAGGTTACTCTCGCGCCGTGGTCGTCCGGATCTTCTTGATCGTCGCCGTCGTACTCGGCGTCCTCGTCGATGGCTTCTTCGCGATGGTGAACTTCTATCCTGTCGCGCCACATCCGAGCCACGGCCCCAAGCGCTATGTCGTGATGCAGCTCGACGATGCGCAGGCCGCATGGTTCCAGGACAATGTCCTCGACGATTTCAACGCCGAGTTTTACGCGAACCTCCAGCTCGTTCCCGTCGCCAACGAAGAGGGGATTCAAGCTGCGATGCAGAAGTACGGCAAGGATGTCGTGCTAGCTGCGTTGCCCGTCACGCAGACCGGGCATGCGATGGAAGCCAAGCTCGTCGCCCCGTTCACGGGCGTGGTCTCGGCAAAGCAGATTACTGAAGATTTCGGCGCTCTCGGCGATGCCGTCCTCGCACCCGGCAAGGTCAACGGAGCTCAATACTTCTTGCCGCGGATGAGCGTGCTCGACGTCGCCGTGTTCCGGCTCTCGAAGGTCCGCGACGCCGTCCTTCACTGGCAGACATTACGCCCGCAGATCGAGGCCGCGCTGAAGAAGGTCAACGGGCGTGGTCTCCCCGCCGGCTACAAGCTCGACCTGACGCCCGAGCGCTGGGATTCCTATGATGTGTTCGTGATGGGCTACTACTGGGCCAATCGCAGCTATCGCGGCCTGCCTGCGCGTACACGGATCGCACATCGTACCGGCGACGAGATCGACGGCCAGCAGGACATTGCATCTGCGCTGTACCGTATGGGCGGGACCGACGCGACGTTTGGAGACTTTGCCTCGCGTCCCGCGGTCGATTACTTCGAGTGGGAGGCGTTGTTGCGCTCCGCCGGTGTCTACCCGAAGGAGATGTTGGAGGAGGATCCGTTCGACGACGAGGCCGTGCTCGAAGGCCTGAGATCCGGCGAGCTGTACTTTGCGGCGATCGACGCGATGGAGGCCTTCAACCTCCACGGTGGGTCGCACGCCGGCGCCCTCTCGAAGACGACCGATCCGGGCGACCTCGAATTCACGTCGTTGCCGCGCGGTGCCTCGCTCGCGCTCGGTGCCGATGGCAAGCCGGCGCGAGTCGGCAAGACGTTTTCGTTTCGCGAGAACTGGGTGTGGGTCCTGCCCGCGGCAACCTCCGCGCCTCGCGTCAGCTACGAGCTCGCAAAGTTCATGTGGCGCCCGGACATCCACGCACGCGAGTGCGAGGCGCTCGGCATGTTGCCGCTACATCCACAGGTCGTCGCCGAGCGCGTGTCGCGGTTCCGTCTCGAATGGATGCGGCACGTGTTCGAGGCAGGACTTGCACAAGCAGGAGAGCCGGTCCCGACCTCGCTCGTCGGAAAAGGGCTCGGCTCGGTCTATGCGCAGCTGTGGAGCAAGATCGTCGCGAGTGATGTGCCGGATTCGCCCGAGAGCGGGCTCGTCGACATCCTCAAGGCACCGCCGGCACCGAAGCCGCTCAAGGTCGAGACCGAGGCGCCGGAGCCGACGGGACCCAAACAGACCGAGGTCCACGACACCGCACCGCCACCGGGCGCGACGGAAGATTGGGAGACCGGCGTCGTGATCCAGCAGCAACAAGAGGCTCCCGCCCCGCCGGCGGGGAGCGGAGCGCACAAGTGACCGACGAGAAACCGAGCTCCGAATCCGCGGATCGCCTGTCGGCGTCGGTCGACGAGATCGAGGCCGCGATCGAGACCGCGTTGACGCGGATGGACGCGGATCGCAAAGCCGAGGCGCGGATAGCCGCGGCGAGCGCCGAGCACAAGGCGGAGATCAACAAGCGCGTGTCGATCGCCGCGCTCTTGTTGACGATGATGTTGTCGTTTCTTGGCTTCGTGCGGGCGAACTCCGACGGAGATGCCTCGGGTGACAAGGGCGTCGCGCAGCAGAGCAAGAACGACGCGGCGACCGAATGGACGCTGTATCAGACGAAGACCGCGCAGCGCAGCAGCTTCGTCGAGGCGATGGACACGCTCGCTCGCGAAGTGATGTCGCTCTCACCGACGGACCCGCGCCGCGAGCTCGCGCGGTTTCATCACCACGAGTACGAGGCGAAGGTCGCGCTACTCGATGACGAGAACACGCAGCTGTTCCACGTGATCCAGACGCTCAATCGCGCCGAGTATCACGCGAGCAAGAGCGCAGAGCATCACGACCGCCGGACCTCTCGCTACGACATGGCCATCCGGACGCTGACGCTCGCGCTCGTGCTGATCTCGGTGACGCTGCTCGTCGATCGTTCGTATTTGTTCTGGATCGGGATCGCCGTCGCCGCGATCGGCGGTCTGTTCGGTGTCACCGGCTACTTCTTGCATTAGGCTGCGAGCATGAAAGCTCGCGCTGCCGTTGCCTTCGAAGCCGGAAAGCCACTCGAGGTCTGTGAGGTCGATCTCGAAGGGCCGAAAGCCGGTGAGGTGCTCGTCGAGATCAAAGCGACCGGCGTGTGCCACACCGACGACTTCACGCGGTCGGGTGCTGATCCGGAAGGCTTGTTCCCGGCGATCTTGGGCCACGAAGGTGCCGGGATCGTGGTCGAGGTCGGCGCCGGCGTGACCACGCTCTCGCCGGGCGATCACGTGATCCCGCTCTACACGCCGGAGTGTCGCAATTGCAAGTCGTGCCTGTCCCGCAAGACGAACCTATGTACGGCGATCCGCGCGACGCAAGGCAAGGGCCTGATGCCCGACGGCACGAGCCGGTTCTCGATCAAAGGCAAGCGCGTCCATCACTACATGGGTTGCTCGACGTTCTCGAGCCATACCGTGCTTCCGGAGATCGCGCTCGCGAAGGTTCGCGCCGACGCGCCGTTCGACAAGATCTGCTACATCGGCTGCGGCGTCACGACGGGCATCGGCGCGGTCCTGTACACGGCAAAGGTCGAAGCGGGCGCGAAGGTGGTCGTGTTCGGGCTCGGGGGCATCGGCCTCAACGTCGTGCAAGGCGCGCACATGGTCGGCGCGGATCAGATCGTCGGAGTCGACATCAATCCGGCACGCGAAGCGCTCGCGCGGAGTTTCGGGCTCACGCACTTCGTCAATCCAAAGACCGTGAAAGGCGATCTCGTCGCGCACCTCGTCGAGCTCACCGGCGGTGGCGCGGATTACAGCTTCGAGTGCGTCGGTAACGTCACGCTGATGCGACAGGCGCTCGAGTGCTGCCATCGCGGCTGGGGCGTCAGCGTGATCATCGGCGTTGCCGGCTCCGGACAGGAGATCGCGACCAGGCCGTTTCAGCTCGTCACGGGACGCGTGTGGAAGGGCACCGCGTTCGGTGGCGCACGTGGCCGCACCGACGTGCCGCGGATCGTCGACTGGTACATGGACAAGAAGATCGAGATCGATCGCCTGATCACGCACAAGCTCCCGCTCGACCGGATCAACGAAGCGTTCGACCTGATGCACGAAGGCGCATCCATTCGAACCGTGATCGAATTCTAATTACTTCGAGCGGTACGCGTAGAAGTGCTGGTGCATCTTGCGCAGAAAGCCGTCGTCGAGCCGATGACCCGATGCCGTGCCGAGCACCGAATCGAGACCGCAACCCGGGCAGAGCGCCGTCTGATCGGCTTCGATCCACGCGGTGATCTTGGCCGGCGCGAACCGCTTGAAGCAGAAGAAGCACGCGCAGGTCTCGCTGGCCTCGATCTCAGGACGATGCTTGGAGGCGTGTTTATGCGCTTCGAGATAAGGGACAGAGGCTGCGATCGTAGCTGCGGTAGGTAGGGCCATAAGGGGTCGGTGACTCCGAGCACCCGTTGTACCATTTCACCGTCGAGAACCGAGCCCTAATAGTCACCTGGCGCGCAGTTGACGCCGGCGGCGGGTCGCGAACGCGGCGAATGCGATCAGGCAGAACCCTGCGTCGGGTGCCGAGCCTTGGGTCTGGCAGCAGCCGCCCGGATTCGTCCCGCTGCCGGTGCCGCCATCGCCGTTGACGCCGGCATCGGAGAAGCCCGGGTTGCCCGAGTGACAAGCGAACGACTCGTTCGATTCGTCGAGACCCGCCGGCCTGACACCATAGATCGGCGCATCGCAACCGGCTTCGAGCGCACCGAGATCCGGAGCAGCGCCTTGGTAGCCGTCGTCGATGTTCGGCAAGACGATGCCTCGATCGATCGCGGGAGATCCGGTCGCGAGCGTCGGATTCACCGCGGTCAACGTCGTGTGCCAGTCCGCAGGCCCGACCAAGCCGCCCGCAAGCGCGGCCGCCGTCACGAGTGTGCTGTGCGTCTCGAAGCTGCCGCCGGCGACGAGCGCCGCAAAGCTCGGATACGTCACGCCGGCAGGGCTGTAGCCGTACTCGAAGGCGCCGTCGGGGTAATAGCCGTTGTAGTCCAGCTGGCCGGTCGACACGCTCGGGAGATCCCAGCTCACGACGTGCGTGTCGGCGAGCGTCGTCGGGCCGACGAACAGGTTGTTCTCGACCGTGAAGTACATCGGCGCGACCGCCGCCGAGCACTGCAGCGCGCGGGTGCCGCGAACGATCGTGTTGTGAACGATCACCGCACCGACGGTGGGCGTCCCACCGCGCGAGTGCAGCTTGAACTGCTCGTCGGCGACATTGACGAGCACGTTGCGAATCGCATACGCGGGACCTCCGAAGATCGGCTGGAAGCTCAGCGTCGCAAACGTGTTCGTGAAGCGATTGCGAAGTGCTCGCGTGTTGCGCGCGCTGCCATCGAGCTCGAGGCCGTTGTCGTAGGCCGACAGCACGTCATTGCCGTAGAAATCGACGGAGGTGACACCATCTTGCTCGGTCTTCATCGCATCGCCGAACCCGGAGATCGTGTTGTGCGCGATCACGTGGCCCGTGCCTTCGACGTGAATGCCGTCGTCGTTCGCGTGCAGGCCATGCGCGCCGCCCGCGTTACACGCTGGATCGTCGGAGGTATAGACGCACGGCCAGACCAGGCGTCCTTCGAGCAGGTTGTCGGCGAGGTAGAAGTCCTTCTGATCCTGCCTCGAGCCGATGCCGAGCGTGACGTCTTTGATGTGAACGTGACGGACGACGTTGGCCTGGGCGGCCGCCGTCTGAAAGCGCAGCGCGCGCGAAGCGTGCTGGATCGTCAGGTTCTCGATGTGCACGAAGCTGCCGTATGCATCGATCACGTTGCAGCCGGTGCAGTTGCCACCGTCGAGGATCGTGCCGTCGCGGCTCGTGCCGCGAATCACGATCGGATTGATCGCCGTGCCACTCGCGTTGATGGCGAAGGCGCCAGCGTAGGTTCCATCGGCGAGCGTGATCACGTCACCGGCTTGCGCCACCGAGAGCGCCGCGGAGAGTGTCGCTACGTCGGTCACGGCGACCGGGTGCGGGCTCTGCGGATCTGCGGGCACGGCGCGCGTCTTGGCCGTGATCGCGAGCGTCGTGTCGACGGCACCGTCCGTGTCGACGGCGTGGAGCTCGATCTCGTACGCCGTATCCGGCGCGAGGTCGAAGATCGATCCGGCGAACTGCGTCGGCACGGTCAAGCCGGTCACCGCTTCCGCGTGAACATGAACGAGCGGCAAGGCATCGTGCCAATCGGTCGTACCCATCTTGCGATAGCGCATCGCGACCGTCGCCGTGAAGTTGTCATCGCCGGTGATCGGCAACTGAACTCCGAGGGCGACGAGCGTTGGCGGATCCATCACCGGAGCTCCGACGTGCAACGTGTTATCGGCGCCGGCGACGCTCGCCATGGCGACGACGCAGGCAACAGCGAGCGTGATGCGCTTCATCGTGATCGAAGATACGCTCAACTCCGCGCGCCATGCGGGGAACCAACGCCGACACCGGGCTGTTACATGAGATGTAAGTTGCCGGCTAGCGCCCGAAGCGCGCGCGAAGGAACACCGTGAGCTGCGCGACCTCGTCATCGGTCAGGTGCTTGCGCCACGCCGGCATCTTGCCACGGCCTTCGAGGATCACGGTCCGCAGCTGATCGTCGGTGAGCTTGGGAACGCGCGTCGCGAGCGCAGGAGCCCGCTTCGTGCCCGTGCCGTCGCCGTTGTGGCACTTGTAGCAAGTCACATCGGGCTTCGCGTAGCCGTTGAACAGCAGCTCGCCCGGATCGGTGATCGCCGTACGCGGGAGCTGCTTTCCTGGCGCGGCACAGGCTGCGAGCAGTACGAAGGCTGCGACTCGGATGCTCATGTCCGCTCGTACCATGGAGTGATCAGCGGGACACGCAGTCACCGGCCCGCTGGACCATCGGCGGCGGCGTCGCCGCATCGTCCCGCGCTCACGGCGCGTGGCGTTAATGGCCGGCGGCGATCACCGCGGCCGCAGCCTCGTCTGGATCATCGGTCATCTGCATGAGCTCGAGGTCCGCTTTCGAGATCATGCCGTTGGCGAGCACGGTGTCGCGAAGCCAATCGAAGAGCCCGCGCCAGTACGCGCAGCCATAGAGCACGACGGGGAAGTGCGAGATCTTGCCGGTCTGGATCAACGTGAGGGCCTCGAGTAATTCGTCGAGCGTGCCGAATCCGCCGGGCATGATGATGAATGCGGACGAGTACTTGATGAACATCGTCTTGCGGACGAAGAAGTAGCGAAAGTTCACGAGCGTATCGACCCACGGATTTGCGGCCTGCTCGAACGGCAACTCGATATTGCAGCCGATCGATCGACCGCCGCCTTCGCGAGCGCCGCGGTTCGCAGCCTCCATGATGCCCGGTCCGCCGCCGGTGATGATCGAATAATCCGCGCGTGCGAGCAGCGTCGCGATCCGCCGTGCAGCTTCGTAGTTCGCATCACCGGGCGCGACCCGCGCCGAGCCGAAGATCGACACCGCACGCTTGAGGTCGCCGAGCGAATCGATGCCCTCGATCACCTCGCTCGTGATCCGGAGGACCCGCCACGAGTCGCTGCGGCGAAAGTCCTCGGGGATGTTCGGCTCATCGAGGAGGCGCTGATCCTCGGTCACCACCGGCTCGGGATCGCGGATCGCGTCGTCGACCTTCAGCACCGCGCCGGCGATGCGGATGCCTGCGCGGGGCGTTCTGCCCGCAAGTCGATGGCCCTCCTCCGTCCTCACCCGGGCCGCTTGCGTCGCTTTCACCTCGATCTTCGACAGCGTTTTGCGATCGAGCACTCCCGGTGGGTTGACGGCGCGGCGATTGGTGGCTGATCGTTTCGGACGATGACGAGATCCGGTGGCCATGAAGTCGATATGGTGCAGGTTGCGCGGCGGGTGCTGCAAGAGAATGGCTTCGAACCGGACTTCCCTCCGGGTCTCGAAGCGACGATCCCGGCACACGATCCGCAGGAGACCGCGCGTGACATGAGCGATCTCCCGTGGTCGTCGATCGATAACGAGGACTCGCGAGACCTCGATCAAGTCGAAGTCGCCGAACGACTGCCCGATGGCTCGATCCGCGTCTTGATCGGAATCGCCGATGTCGATGCGTTCGCGCCGAGAAAGTCAGCCGTCGATCGCGCCGCGTGGACCAACACCTGTTCGCTCTATACAGGCGTGCACACGTTCCCGATGTTGCCCGAGGTACTGTCGACCAACCGCACGTCGCTCCTCGCGGACGGCCGCGATCGCCTCGTGGTCGTGACCGAGATGGTCGTGCTGAAGGACGGCTCTCTCGACGATACGAAGACCGCGGTCTACGTCGCGCGCCTGATCAACCACGCAAAGCTCGTCTACGAGCGCGTCGGCGCGTGGCTCGAGGGCGTGTCCGGCGCGCAGGTTCCGGAGACTCGCATCGCCGACCAGCTAAAGCTGCAAGACGAGGCGGCGCGGCGGCTGCGTGCGTTGCGCCACCAGCACGGCGCGCTCGATCTCGAGACGATCGAAGCCCATCCGATCATGCAGGACGGCAAGGTCGTCTCGCTCGAGGTCCAGCACAAGAATCGCGCGCGCGAGCTGATCGAAGACCTGATGATCGCCGCGAACGGAGCGACCGCGCGCCTACTCGAGAAGCTCGACCGGTCGTCGATCCGGCGCGTCGTCGCAAAGCCGAAGCGCTGGGATCGCATCATCGAGCTCGCACAGAGCCTCGGCACCACGCTGCCCGCCGAACCGAGTGCCAAGGCGCTCAACGACTTCCTCGCGAAGCGCCGCGTGGCGGATCCGGCGCGGTTCGCAGATCTGTCGCTATCGATCGTCAAGCTGCTCGGCCCCGGCGAGTACCAGCTCCAGCGCGCGACCGATCCGGACATCGGACACTTCGGTCTCGCCGTCGAAGACTACGCGCACTCGACCGCCCCGAATCGCCGGTATCCCGATCTGATCACGCAGCGGTTACTCAAGGCCGTCGCGAACAAGGAGCCCGCGCCGTACTCCGATGATGATCTCGCGGCGCTCGCCTCGCATTGTACCGAACGCGAGAATGCGGCACGCAAGGTCGAGCGAACGATGCGCAAGGTCGCGGCCGCGCAGCTCCTCTCGAGTCGGATCGGCGAGACATTCGATTCGATCGTCACCGGTGCGACCGAGAAGGGCGTGTTCGTCCGGCTCTTGAACCCGCCGGCCGAAGGGCGTGTCGTGCGCGGTGAGCAAGGTCTCGACGTCGGCGATGCGGTGCGGGTCAAGTTGATCGACACCGTGATCGAGCGTGGGTTCGTCGACTTCGCCCGCGCCTGAGCTAGCGCCGCGCGGCGCTACGTCCGTTGTGCGCCTTGACCTGCTTCTTCGGCTTCGGCGCGGTCCCCGGCTTCTTGTCGGGTCCGCGGACCTTGGTCTCGCGCGCCCAGATCCGGCCTTCCTTCGCCACCGCGAGGAACTGCGCGACGCCTTTACCGCCGGCGAGATCGATCACCCCTTCGTCGCCTTTCACGCGCGCGGCATCGAGCAACGGCTGCGCAGACAGGGCGATCCCGATCACCTTGCAGTGCGTGAACGCGTCGCTGACCCAATCGATCGCCGCGGCCTCGGTGACAAGCTCACCGATCGAGACCGCGCCGGGCATCACGACGACCGCATCGAAGATCACCGACGGTCCGCCCGAGATGATGTGATCGACGGCGATCCGGGAACCGTCTGACGCTTGTGCGCCTCCGATCTTCGGGCCGACGACCTCGAACATCGCGCCTTCCTTGGTCACCGCGGCGCGCAGCTTGTCGAGGAGCGCGCGATCGTAACCGTCCGCGATCAGCGCACCGACCTTGCGGCCGACGAGCGTCGCCGGCGCCTTGGCGAGGATGCTGAGCGCGGGAGAAGCCGGTAGATCGTCTCGAGGTGCGACCGGCGGACGGATCACGTCCGCCATGTTTTCCATGTTCATCGCATTGGCGACCCGCGCGTGGAGCTCGGGCTCGATCAGCTTCAGGTGGCCGAGCATCCGCGTGCGGATCGCGACGGTCTCGACCTTGGACAGCTCGAACGTGAATGCGTTCGCGATGTGACGTTGTTCGGGCTCGGTCATCGACCGCCAGAACATCCGCGGCTGGCTGTAGTAGTCGGCGAACGTCGGCGAGCGCTCGCGCCGCTTCTCGCCGGTCACGACCGACGGATAGGTCACGAAGCCGTCCGGCGTCTCGCGCGGACCACCCGGTGACAGCGAGTTGGGCTCGTAGCTGACGCGGCCGCGATCGATCTCCATGCGCGCCATCCCATCGCGCTGAAAGTTGTGCATCGGGCACTTCGGTCGGTTGATCGCGATCTCGTGGAAGTTCGGCCCGCCGAGCCGCTTGAGCTGCGTATCGGTGTACGAAAAGATTCGGCCCTGCAGGAGCGGATCGTCGGAGAATTCGATGCCGGGCACGATGTGACCGGGATGGAACGCCGCTTGTTCGGTCTCGGCGAAGAAGTTGTCGGGCCAGCGATCGAGGATCATGTTGCCGATCGGTACTAGCGGATAGAGCTCTTCGGGGATGAGCTTGGTCGGATCGAGGATGTCGAAGTCGAGGTCATCGGCTTCGTCTTCCGGAATCGCTTGGATCGACAGCTCGTACTCGGGATACGCGCCCTTCTGGATCGCCGTGAACAGATCGCGGCGATGAAAATCCTGATCGGCGCCGTTGATCTTGCACGCCTCGTCCCACAACACGGAGGCCGAGCCGATCGCCGGTCGCCAGTGGAACTTCACGAACGTGGCGTCGCCCGCGGCATCGATCATCCGGAACGCGTTGACGCCGAAACCCTCCATCGTCCGAAACGACCGCGGCAGCGCACGATCGGACATCACCCACATCAGCATGTGCATCGACTCCGGGACGAGCGACACGAAGTCCCAGAACGTGTCGTGTGCGGACGCATTCTGCGGAAATCCGCGGTCGGGCTCCATCTTCACGGAGTGCACGAAATCCGGAAACTTCAGCGCGTCCTGGATGAAGAACACCGGGATGTTATTGCCGACGAGATCGAAGATGCCTTCGGACGTATAGAACTTCGTGGCGAAGCCCCGGACATCGCGAGGCAGATCGATCGACCCGGCTCCGCCCACCACCGTCGAGAATCGAACGAACACGGGTGTCGAGACTTTCGGGTCCTGAAGAAACGCTGCACGCGTGTACCGTGCCGCGTTCTTGTACGGCGTGAACGATCCGTGAGCGGCCGAGCCACGCGCGTGAACGATCCGCTCCGGAATCCGCTCGTGATCGAAGTGAGTCATCTTCTCGAGGAAGTGAAAGTCCTCGAGCAGCGTCGGCCCACGCTGGCCGACTCGCAGCGAATTCTGATCGTCGCCGACCGGAACACCCTGGTTGGTCGTTAACGAGACCCCGGTCGCGCGCTGATGAAGCTCCCCACCGCTCCCTCGAACTTCGCCTGCAGCTTTGCCATTCCCGCCGGTTCGACCGTTTTTCTTTGCCATCGGTGGCGGCGGAGCAAACGACGGACCATCGAGCGCTGCCTGAAAGGACAACGCTCGCCGGTGTTAGCTCGATCAAAGTGAGCGCCCGCGCGCGGTGAGCAGGATCGTCACCGTTCGGGAGTCAGCTAGTGCGCGTGCACGTGCGCGCTGTTCGCCCGCATCTTGCTCTTGCCGCCCTTCTTCGCCGAGCCTTCGAAGGTCTGGTCGAACTCGCTGTCGACCCCGACTTCGCCGCGGTTGCGGAAGTAGCGGCGCGCCAGGATCGAGCCACCGACGGCGACCCCGATCACGGCGAGGCCGATAAGGCCGCGTTTGGGGCCGATCGATTCGGCAACATCCTGCGCAGCACAGCCAACTCGCTTCGCGAGATCGCCCGCGCCATCCACGACGTTATGCGTGAGTTTCTTCGCTTGTTTGATAGTCATGACCCCGGGTGGGTGCACGCGATATGCCCGCACCACCAAGAGCTTCTCCGAGCGCGCGGGCTCAGCACCCCGGAAAGCAAGCCGTGCCCATGCGCGCGGCTGCCTGCGCGCGACTGGTCCCCGCAATCTCGAGGAGTCTCGCGACGGTTTCGCGAGCGACGCGCTGGAGCTCCGGCGTGGTCGCGTACTTCGCGAGGAGTCTCTGGCCGAGCTGTTGGTGAGCTTGCTCGTCCGGTTGGATGTATTCGCGATAGATCCGGACCGTCTCGTCGTCGCCTCGCTGTGCGCAAAACGCCATGAAGTTCTCGTTGACCGCGTAGGCGATCGATTCGAGCGTGAATAGGCCCGCGGCGATGCGCTCGACCGTGGTCGACAAGCTACGCAGGTACTGGAACATCGGGTTGTCGCCGGGGCGAAAGCTCGCGACATCGAAGCCGAGCACGGTGAGCCGATCCGCGACGAGCTGAAAATGACCGGCCTCATCACCTGCCTGACGTGCGAATGCCAGCTTGACGTCGAGCTCCGGCGTGCTCGGCATCCATAACGCCGCGAGCTCGCTGACGTTGATCTCGTTGGCGAGCGCGATTTGCAAGAGCTGCGTGGCGTCTCCGGCCGGTCCTTCGGCGAGCGACACGCGACCGGCAGCGATCATCGGTGCGAGGAGCGTCGCCTTCTGCGCCTCGAGCTCGGTGACAAATGCGATCGTCATGCCCGCACCATACACAAACCGCGGGCGCATGCGAGTACGCTGCAGTCGATGCGCACGATTCGCGCCACTCGTTATCTCACGCCGCTCCGCGAAGGCGGATCCGTGCCCGCGATCGTCGAGGCCGACGACGACGGCACGTATGTCGTGAAGTTTCGCGGGGCGGCGCAGGGCCCGCGTGCGCTCGTCGCCGAGCTCGTCGCCGGTGAGATCGCTCGTCTGCTCGGGCTGCCGATTCCGCCGATCGTGCTGATCGAGATGGATGCGCTCCTCGCGCGCTCCGAGCCGGATCCGGAGATTCAGGGAGTGTTGCTGAGGAGCGCAGGCACGAACGTCGCGCTCGACTACCTGCCCGGCGCGCTCAACTGGGAGCCGAAGCTCGTGCCGCCTCCTGATCCGGCGCTCGCGGCTGCGATCGTCTGGTTCGACGCGTTCGTCACCAACGTCGACCGCACCGCGCGTAATCCGAATCTGATGCGGTGGCATCGTGCGCTATATCTGATCGACCACGGCGCCGCGCTGTACTTTCATCATGACTGGCACGGGCACCTGGCGCGCAGCGGCTCGCCGTTCAAAGCGATCCGCGATCACGTGCTGCTGCCGCTCGCGGGTGATCTGCGCGTCGCGGACGCTGTGCTCGCACCGCTGATCACCGAGACCGCGCTCCGGGATATCCTCGCGCAAGTGCCGGACGAGTGGCTGGTGGGCGAGGCGACCGCGGAAGAGACGCGCCGCGGCTACGTCGAGCACTTGCTGCGACGAGCGGCGGAGCCCCGTGGTTTCGTCGAGGAGGCCGAGCGTGCGCGACTCGTTTGATTATGCGATCGTGCGGATCGTGCCCCGCGTCGAGCGCGGCGAGCTGATCAATGCAGGCGTGATCGTGTCTTGCCCGACGCGTTCGTTTCTCGCGGCGAAGATCGCGTTCGATCCCGCGCGCCTTGCCGCCCTGTCACCGTCGACCGATCCCGCGGAAGTCGAGCACGCGCTCGATCTGATTCCGCTGATCGCGGCGGGCGACGCGCGCGGTGGCCCGATCTCGGCGTTGCCGCGCGGTGAACGGTTTCATTGGCTCGTCGCGCCGCGCAGCGCGGTGATCCAAACCTCGCCGGTCCATACCGGCATCTGCGATGAGCCCGCGGACGCGCTCGACGACCTCGTTCGCCGGCTCGTGTTGCCGCCTCGCTAGAGCTCCTGCGAGCATCGCGGTCATAGAGCTCGGCAAGCTGCGACGCCGGCGTTCGGAAGTCTTTGCGTCGGCTTCCACCCGAGCTGACAGCGGCGCCCGGTGCGCCAGCGCCGACGTGCGGCGACCGCTGCCATCGCCGGGATGTCGCGGTGCCTCGCGAGCGATCACCCGCACGTGGTTTGCAATCGCTCGAGACGAGGAATCCATGGCCACCACGCAAGACAGTACCCAAACAACTCCGACTCCGAACGAGAGTGATGCCGAGGCCGAGAGCGAGAACGAAGCGCCGCGACAAACCACCGCAGCGCTCAAGAACAAGCTGCAGCAATTTCTCGAGGGCGCACGCAAGCGACTCGAGGAGGTGAAGCAAAAGATCGAGAGTCTGCGCGATGACGATCGCGCGGCCCTGCAGCAGCAACGCGACGACAGCGAGAAGCGGATGAAGGTGCAGCGAGATCGCGAGCACGAGCTCCGGGCGAATGCCGAGAGCTGGCAGAAGGAGCGCGACACCATCACCGACGAACAGATCGCCCAGTGGCGCGAGAGCGGTGAGATCGACAAGCTGCAATCTCACGCCGATCGCGCCGAGGAATACGCGCTCAACGCGGTCATCATCGCGATGATGGAAGCGGACGAGGTCGAGCAGGCCGTCCTCGAAGCGCTGTCGATCCGGATCGATGCCGGTCTCGCGGGCTCGTGAGGCTCGGCTGGGTCCGGAGTCAATCGTGTTACGCGCCGGCGGCGGAGGCACCGCCGACGCCGCGCCCGCGCACGCGTACCGCTCAGCCGGGCTTGCGGCGCTGGCGCAGCTTCTCGAGCACCGACGGATACTGCTGATGCAGCGCGGACTGCAGCTCGTCGAGCGTACGGCGAACCCTGATCTGAGCGGTCGTCTCGGGGGCGGGCTGCGCAGGACTCGACGGCGTCGCCGCCGCGGCCGGCTTGGACTCGGACTCACCCTGCAGCAGCGGCCAGAGCTGGGCGCGGACGTCGGCTGGAAGAATACTCTCGAGATACTCGAGCGCCGTTCCGCGGAGCGTTGGATCATCGGTCTGCACCGCGTGCAGCGCGATCCGCAGCGGCTCCGGAGGAAGTACGAGTCCGAGCATGGTGAACACGTGCTCGAGGCCCGAGCCCGCGTGATGGAGGATGCCTTCCTCGCCTTTGCCTTCGAGCTCGGTCGCAGCGACGAGATCGTCGAGCAGACGATGGCTCTGCCACACCTGCTTGTCGACCAGTAGCTCACGCCTCACCAGCTCGTAGACCTCTTCCGGCGTGATCTGCGGCAGCTTGCCGGTCGCGCCGAGGCGCGACAGCGCGACACCGCACCGATAGCGCACCTCGAAGCTCGCATCGGCGAGGCCGCGCCACAACCCCCATGCCGCGAGCGTCGGCTCGCCTTGCACGAGCACGGCGGGCACCCGCCGGCGCACGGTGATGTCACGCTCGGGATCGAGCAACGCGTCGACGAGCATGCCCGTACACTTCCGGGCGATCTTGCCGAGTGCTGCGAGCGCGACCCCGGCCTGGTCATCGCGACCGACGAGCAACAGGACGTGCGGCGCGAGCTCGATCGTGACCGGAGTCGCGAGCAGCTGCCTCACGGCCGCGAGATCGCCCGAGCGGAGCGTCGTGATGTTCCTGATCAGCGAGTCGACACTCTGGGGCGCCGTCGGGAGTCTTGCGACCTGTCGCGGTTGCGGCTTGCCAGCTTCGCGTGCGCGCTGCGCGGGAATTCGTAACAGCGACAGCGAGGGAAAATCTCCGCTCTGTCCGAACGTGTGCGATTGACCGACGCGCGTCCAGCGTTCGGGAGCCACCGCCGGCGCCCCTTCGGCGATCGCAGGTGATTCTCCGGACGGGGACTCGGCCGCTCGCGCGATCAGGCTCTCTTCGAGCGCGTGCGTGTAGCTCTTCGGGAGACGCAAGGCGAACATCACGGCGATCACGCCGGTCACCACCATCGCGATCAGGAGCGGGGTCCGGGGGACCACGATGAAGAACACGATGGCGCCGACGAGCTGGGCCCCGAGCATGTCGCCGAGTCTCTCGGCGCCGACATCGAGCACGACCTTGGTCGGTCGTTTGTGTTCTTCGGCGAGCGGCGCGTACATGAGCTCGTAGCCGCCGCGATAGATCGAGTTGCGCGTGATCGTCTCCGTACCGCGCGCGATGATCATCGCGATCGCATTCGGAATCGCGAGCGCGATCACGCCAAACACGGTGACCGTGATCGGAAGCGTGGCGACGCTGCGCGGTACGCCGAGTCGAGCGATCACCGCGCCGCCGATCGCGGCTTGAACGACCGCGGTGACCACATTGGTGACCGTGTAGAAGATCGCCAGCGACCGCAACAGGCCCTCTTTCGTCGAGCCCGCGACGATATCGGCCTTGAAAATGTAGTCCATGACGCCGGCCGCGACCGCGCCGAGAACCACGACCACCGCGACATTGCGGAGTAGCGGCGATTTCGTGACGACGCGAAGCGCCGACCACGTGCCGTTATCCTTGCTGATCGCCGGCTCGGGACGCGGACTGCCGCGGAACAACAGCAGGACGACCGCGCAGACGAGCTGCATGCCGGCGAGCACGAGCAGGATCTTGTCCGGCGTCATGTACACGGCAGTCCGCTCCGCGATTAGACCGCCGGCGATTCCGCCGAGTGTCGCGCCCATCCCGATGCGTCCGATATGGCGTTTCGCCGTCTGAACATCGAAGCGTTCGTTGACGATCGACCAGAATCCGGAGACCAGGACCGCGCCCGAGATGCTGAGGTGAAAGAAGATCGCGACGGCGGCGGGCTTGGGCGACGTCTGGAGCGCCAGCCACTCACCGAGGGCGAGTGCGGCGCTCCCGAGGTTGAGCAGCGGAATAAGCCGCCCGGGTCCATGACGGGTCATCAGCTTCCCGGTGACCAGGATGATCGGGAACGACAGCACCGCCGAGATTCCAATGAACAGCGGCAGCGCCGTCACCTTGAAGCTCGCGAGCAAGATCGCGTCCCGTGCAGCCTTGCTGGCGACAAACGCGGCGACCACGATCAACGCGCTGATCGTCGCGATTCCGGCAGGAGCATTCGCCTCGCCACCATTTCCCGCCGAGGAATCAGCCACGCTGACTCCACTCGTCACCATCGATGGCCTCGAGCCGCGCGGGCATCGTCATCCGCCTCCGGGGATTCCGCAGCGCCATCGCCCGGAATGTAGCGAGGCCCATGGAGAAGATCGCGGATCACGTGGTGGTTTCGCCATGCTCGGCCACGAGCTTGTCGTGGAGGCGGCCTGCTCGGTACGCGAGCAACAACCACACGGCCCCGAGGCAGATGTTCATGATTGCAAAGGCGCGAACGCTGAGACCCAGCACCTCGACGAACAAGAACACGAGGCCGAGTCCCGCGATCACGTCGCCCATCCGGAAGAAGAACGTGTCGATCGCAGCTTTTGCCTTGTACTTGCTCTCGCGCGAGGTCGGCAGGAACATCGCCTGGCGTAGCGTGTTGTGGAGCGAATAGTCGAGGCTGTTCTCGGCGGTCTTCTCGATCCGCATCATCACGACCGTCGCCGAGGCGAACGCCGCGGCCCAGCCGACCACGACGACGACCGGCATGATGAAGAGACTGCGCCTCACACCGAATTTCTGGAGCAGGCGAGACACGACGAACGCCTGCAACAGCATCGAGAGTAGATTCACGATCGTGTAGTAGTCCGAATAGAACTTGCTGATGTACTCGTCCTGGGCGGCCTTGATCTGAGCGGACCTAGCGTCGGCCTTGGGACCGGCCTTCGCGTCCGCCGGCGCCTCGGTCTTCGGCTTGACCTCGGCCTTCGGGACAGCGCTGGGCGCCGTTGGATCCGTCTTGTCGACCTGCTCTTCCGCGTAGATCTTGCTCTGCTCGGAGGCCATCTTGCCGATGACGTACTCACCGGTCGTGTTGATCACGGTCGCGACGAGCAGCATCACGGCAAGGATCCGGAGCTCGACATCGATGCCGACCTGGGCGAGCTGCGCGACCAGCACGCGCGCGATCGCGACGCGAAACGCATCCGCGC